>ASYU01000001.1:0-3886 GCA_000448465.1 Helicobacter pylori PZ5056
CGTTGGCGAGTGGGGATGGAGCGGCGATGAAATCCCCTATAGGGATTGCGATGAGTGGGGGCTTGATGATTTCTATGGTGTTAAGCTTACTCATTGTGCCGGTGTTTTATCGTTTGCTCGCTCCCATAGACGATAAAATCAAGCGGTTTTATCAAAACCAAAAAACTTTAGAATGAAAAAAATTGCTTTCATTTTGGCTTTATGGGTGGGTTTGTTGGGGGCGTTTGAGCCTAAAAAAAGTCATATTTATTTTGGGGCTATGGTGGGTTTAGCCCCTATTAAAATAACCCCAAAACCGATTGATAATTCTTCTTATACGGCTTTTTTATGGGGGGCTAAAGGGGGGTATCAATTCGCTTTTTTTAAAGCTCTAGCACTAAGGGGTGAATTTTCCTACCTTATGGCAATCAAACCCACCGCACTGCACACGATTAACACTTCTTTATTGAGCTTAAATATGGATGTGTTGAGCGATTTTTACACTTACAAAAAATACAGCTTTGGGGTGTATGGGGGGCTTGGGATAGGGTATTTTTATCAAAGCAACCATTTAGGCATGAAAAATAGTTCGTTTATGGGTTATAACGGCTTGTTTAATGTGGGGCTTGGTAGCACAATCGATCGCCACCACCGCATAGAGCTTGGGGCTAAAATCCCTTTTTCAAAGACTAGAAATTCTTTTAAAAATTCTTATTTTTTAGAGAGCGTTTTTATCCATGTGGCTTATAGCTATATGTTTTAAGAGAGAATAAAAATAGCCATTGGTGGTCGTATCAATAAGATAAGATCCTTATGATATAAGGAGATTGTGCCGTTTTTAATTAAATTGTATAATGGATAGCATCAAAAAATATAACAACGAGTATGACCACATGAAAGGGTTCAAAATATGACTTATAGAAATAGCAAAATAGATTTAAAGAATGAACGCTTTAGTAAAAACCGCTCTTTTAAGGGCATTAAAAAGAAAATCGCTAAAAAATATACAATCAAAAACTCGCCTTTGATAATTTATTCCTTAAAAACGCATTCAAATCCTTCTCTATCCATTAATAAAAAAATCTTTTTAGGGCTAGGGTTCGTTTCGGCCTTGAGCGCTGAAGATTATAATAGTTCGGTGTATTGGCTCAACAGCGTGAATGAAAACAATAACAACAAATCCTACTATATTAGCCCTTTACGCACTTGGGCCGGGGGGAATAGGAGTTTTACGCAAAATTATAACAATAGTCAGTTATACATAGGGACAAAAAACGCTTCCGCAATGCCTAATCATTCTTCTGTGTGGTTTGGGGAAAAGGGCTATGTAGGTTTTATTACAGGGGTTTTTAAGGCAAAAGACATTTTTATCACAGGGGCTGTTGGCTCAGGTAATGAGTTAAAAACCGGTGGGGGGGCGATACTGGTTTTTGAAAGCTCAAACGAATTAAACGCTAACGGAGCTTATTTTCAAAATAACAGAGCCGGGACACAAACTTCTTGGATCAATTTGATTTCCAATAACAGCGTGCATTTGACAAACACGGATTTTGGCAACCAAACCCCTAATGGGGGCTTTAATGTTATGGGGCGAAAGATTACTTATAATGGCGGAACAATCAATGGTGGGAATTTTGGCTTTGATAACGTGGATAGCAACGGCACAACCACCATTAGCGGAGTAACTTTCAACAATAACGGCACGCTCACTTATAAGGGTGGGAATGGTATTGGAGGGAGCATCACTTTCACTAACTCTAATATCAATCATTACAAGCTCAATCTTAACGCCAATAGCGTTACCTTTAATAACAGCACTCTGGGGAGCATGCCTAATGGCAACGCTAACACCGTAGGGAATGCCTACATCCTTAATGCAAGTAATATTACTTTTAATAATTTGACCTTTAATGGGGGTTGGTTCGTTTTTAATAGGCCGGATTCTAAAATAGATTTTCAAGGCGCAACCACGATCAATAACCCCACTTCGCCCTTTGTCAATATGACCGGTAAGGTGAGTATTAACGCTAATGCGATTTTTAATATTCAAAATTACACGCCTAGCATAGGGAGCGCTTACACGCTCTTTAGCATGAAAAATGGCAACATCACTTATAATGATGTCAATAACTTATGGAATATTATCAGGCTTAAAAACACGCAAGCCATAAAAGACGCTGATAAAAATCATACAAGCTCAAATAACAACACCCACACTTACTACGTAACCTACAATTTAGGCGGCACGCTCTATAATTTCAGGCAAATTTTTAGCCCTGATTCTATTGTTTTACAATCCGTTTATTATGGCGCGAACAATATCTATTACACCAATAGCGTGAATATCCATGACAATGTCTTTAATTTAAAAAATATTAACGATGATAGGGCTGATACGATTTTTTATCTTAACGGCTTGAACACTTGGAATTACACTAATGCGAGATTTGCGCAAACCTATGGCGGGAAAAACAGCACTTTAGTCTTTAACGCCACGACTCCTTGGGCTAATGGCAGTATCCCTAAATCTAACAGCACGGTGCGTTTTGGGGGGTATGAGGGAATCAATTGGGGGAAAACGGGCTATATCACCGGCACTTTCACAGCCGATAGGGTTTATATCACCGGTAACATGATGTCTGGTAATGGCGCTCAAACCGGTGGGGGGGCGACTTTGAATTTTGTGGGCGCAACTGAAATCAATATCGCTGGGGCTGATTTTAAAAACCTAAAAACCACTTCGCAAAACTCTTACATGACTTTTATCGCCTTAGGGGATAGCTCTGGGAGTGGCAAGATCAATGTTTCTCAATCTGATTTTTACGACTGGACGGGTGGAGGATATGATTTTACCGGTAATGGCGTTTTTGATAGCGTGAATTTCAACAAGGCTTATTACAAATTTCAAGGCACTGAAAATTCTTACAATTTTAAAAACACGAATTTTTTAGCAGGGAATTTCAAATTCCAGGGCAAGACCACCATTGAAAAATCCGTTTTAAGCGACGCTTCCTACACTTTTGATGGCGCGAATAACACCTTTACTGAAGACAAGTTTAATGGCGGATCGTTTAATTTCAACCATGCAGAGCAGACAGACGCTTTTAATAACAACTCGTTTAATGGCGGATCGTTTAGTTTTAACGCCAAGCGAGTGGATTTTAATGGGAATGTTTTTAATGGGGGCGTGTTTAATTTCAACAATACCCCTAAAGCCAGTTTTACTAACGACACTTTTAATGTGAATAAGCAATTCAAAATAAATGGCGCTCAAACGGATTTTACTTTCAATAAGGGCGTTGTTTTTAACATGCAAGGGCTTTTGAGCAGTTTAAGCGTGGGCACGACTTATCAATTGTTTAACGCTAAAAGCGTGGATTATAAGGATAATAACGCTTTGTATCAAATGCTGCGCTGGACTAGTGGGGAAAATCCTAGCGGCACGCTAGTAAATAAGGATCAATCCACGCCAAACAGCGCTAAAATTTATAATGTTCAATTCACCGATAACGGCTTGACTTACTACATTAAAGAAAATTTTAATAATGGGATCACGCTCACTCGTTTATGCACTCTAGGTTATACGCATTGCGTGAATATCCATAATGATGCGTTTAATCTCAAAAATGTCAATAACAACGCCAGTAACACCGTGTTCTACCTTAACGGCATGACGACTTGGAAGATCGCTGGCACAGGCGTTTTCACGCAAGATTATAGCGGTACTAACAGCGTTTTAGTGTTCAACCAAACCACCCCTTTCCTTAATGGGGCGAATCCCACTTCTAATAGCGTGGTGAGTTTTGGGAAAACTTCAGGGGCTGAATGGGGGCTAGTGGGCTATATTCAAGGCGCTTTTAAAGCGAGTCAAATTGATATTACCGGCACGATTCGCTCTGGTAATGGG
>ASYU01000002.1:0-1667 GCA_000448465.1 Helicobacter pylori PZ5056
AAACGCAAGGTCGCTAAACCCATAGTCGCTCCGCTATGCCCCGCTGAAATCAAAGCGTCAGCCCCATTTTTTAAAATATCCATGCCCAAGTAAATGGAAGATTCCTTACGCTTAATCGCCTCAGTGGCGGCTTCTTCCATTTTAATGTAATCTTGCGTGTGGATCATTTCCACTTTGCTAGCTAACTCTTTAGAAATAAAAGGGGTCGCTTTGTCTTTATCCCCCACTAAAACCACGCTAAAACTCTTATTCTCTAAAGCCCTTGAGACTCCCTCAATAATGGGTAAAACCCCATGGTCAGCCCCCATTAAGTCTATTACAATTTTCATCATGCGTCCTTAAAAGGCTTGTTGCAATCCGTTGCAATCCTTTAAAATACTTTCTATCACTAAAGATAGCTTTTATATTAGTATTCTTTAGTAAATTTGTTAATATGATGGGGGAGCTTCCAAGTGCCATCTTTGGCTTTCACAGGTTTAGCCAACTTAACGCTATAATGCGTGCGTCTTTTTGCCGCTCTTGTCTTACTCACTCTTCTATCAGGTACTGCCATAAATTCTCCTTAATATCAATCTGCATAATGGTAGTCTAATTTAATAGACTCCACTTCAGAGCGTAAAATTTCGCTCAAATCAATAAAACCATTGAAAGATTCAATAACGTCTAAATTATCAAAATCCAAACTTTGGCTTTGCGTATCCCACAACCCGTCTGAAATATGCAAAACCAACGACTCATCAAGGCTTTTTTTAAACTCTTTACCGCTTGTATCGCAAACAAGCATCAATTCACCTTTAAGGCGTGCTTTCAAGCGGAACAATTTCGCCCCCACTCGTGCGATTTCACCCTCTAAAACCACTCCCTCATGCTCTAAAGAAAACGCTTTAGGCGTATTAAAAGCGATTTTACGCATTTCAAATTGCATGCTTAATTAAAACGCCCTTAAATCTTAAAACTCTCTAGCGGCAAAAAAGAAAGCGATTTCATTGTGCGCGTTTTCCAAGCTATCGCTCCCATGCACCGCATTAGCGTCAATGCTCTCAGCAAAATCCGCTCTGATAGTACCTTTTTGGGCGAGTTTGGGATCAGTCGCTCCCATAAGCTCTCTGTTTTTAGCCACCGCATCTTTACCTTCTAAAACCATAACCACCACCGGACCACTCACCATAAACTCTATCAAATCTTTAAAAAAAGGCCTCTCTCTATGGATCGCATAAAAGTTTTCAGCGTCTTTAACGCTCAAATGCAAGCGTTTCATGGCCACCACTTCCAAGCCGTTACTCTCAAAGCGATCAATGATTTTGCCTACCACTTTTTTCTTAAGTGCATCCGGTTTAATAATAGACAGCGTTCTTTGTTTCAATTTAAACTCCTTGTGAATTGTTGATTATACAAAAATTTCTTAAAATATTACCCTTAAAATATTTTTTAACGCTTAAAGAACGCTTTAATCTCCTCAGCTTTGTTGGTTTTTTCCCAAGTGAATTCCTCTAATTCGCGCCCAAAATGCCCATAAGCTGAAGTGAGCGAATAAATGGGCCTTAACAAATCCAAGCTTTCAATGATGCCTTTTGGCGTGAGTTTGAAAACCGATTTCACGCATTTTTCCAACTCCGCACTTGAATGCTTGCTCGTGTTATGCGTGTTCACATAAATAGACACCGGCT
>ASYU01000003.1:0-27865 GCA_000448465.1 Helicobacter pylori PZ5056
CAGTATGCGCATGGCGAGCGATCTTTTAAAAGATAAAGGGGTGCTAGGCTTTGTGGTGAACGGGAGTTTCATTGACTCTAAAAGCGCGGACGGGTTCAGGAAATGCGTGGCCAAAGAATTTTCGCGCCTTTATGTGTTGAATTTAAGGGGGAATGCTAGGACTTCAGGGGAGACTTTTAAAAAAGAGGGAGGGAAAATCTTTGGTAGCGGATCCAGGGCGACGGTAGCGGTTATCTTTTTTGTCAAAGATAAGGACGCCCCCAATCATACGATTTTTTACTATGAAGTGGAGGATTATTTGAAAAGAGAAGCCAAACTCAACTCGCTTGCGGGTTTTGAAAATTTGGAATCGGTGCCTTTTAAGGAGATTGTCCCCAATGACAAAGGCGATTGGATCAACCAAAGAGAAGACGCTTTTGAAAAACTCATCCCTTTGAAAAGAGACCCAAAACTCAAAATATTTAATACTATTTTTGATCTCAATTCTAGTGGTGTGATAAGCGGGCGTGATCCTTGGGTGTATAACTTTTCTCCAAACATTTTAACCCAATCGGTGCAAAAATGCATTGACACTTATAACGCTGATTTGAAGCGCTTCAATGCGCGTTTCAGGGAAGCTTTCAAACAACGAACTAAAGGCGTCAAATCAGCCGATCTCTATAAACACTTAAACGATAGAGAAATCACCACCGATAAAACGAAAATCGCTTGGACTGATGGTTTGAAAAACAAACTCATTAAAAATAAAAATCTGCAAGAAAGCAGTGAGAAGCGTGTAAGGTTGGCCTTGTATCGCCCTTTTAACAAACAATGGCTTTATTGGGATAAGGATTGGATACACAGACAAAGAGAATTTTCAAAAATTTTCCCGGATAAAGACGCTCAGAATGTGGTGATTAATACAAGTTCAATGGCTTCAAGAAATTTTTCCTGCTTGATTGCAAACGAGATTACTGATGTCAATACAATGGCAAACAATCAAGCTTATCCCTTGTATTATTACGACGATCTGGGGAACCGCTATAACGCTATCAGCGGCTATGCGCTCAATCTGTTTAGGAGGCATTACCAAGATGACTCTATCGTTGAAGAAGAGATTTTTTATTACATTTATGCGATTTTCCACCATAAAGGCTATTTGGAAAAATACAAAAACTCCCTCGCCAAAGAAGCACCACGAATCGCTTTGAGCGAAGACTTTAAAGAACTCTCTATTCTTGGCAAAGAATTGGCCGAATTGCATTTGAACTATGAGAGCGGGGAAATGCACACAAGCGTTAAACATAACCTACTAGAGAACGCCGAAGTGGAGGGCTATTATGATGTGGTTCAAATGAAAAAGGATAAAAAAGGGGATCGCATCCAATACAACCACCATATCACCATCACTCAAATCCCTAAAAAAGCCTTTGACTATGTGGTGAATGGCAAAAGCGCGATTGACTGGGTGATCGAACGCTATTCAATCACTAAAGATAAAGACAGCTTGATTGAAAACAACCCGAATCATTACGCCGGTGGCCAATATATTTTTGAACTCCTTTGTAGGGTCATCACTCTTTCGGTAAAAAGCGTGGATCTGATAGAAAAGATCAGCGAGAAGAGGTTTGAGTGAATAACCAACAATATAAAGAGTTTATTGAGACATCAATAGACAATATTAGGAAAGCTCACAATGAAAACTATTTAAGCATATTCGCAGGAGCCGGAATAAGCGCTGAATCAAAATTGCCTAAATGGGGTGATTTGATCAATGAGCTTCAAAAGTGTCTTTATGGCGATACCAAAAAAAATGAGGATTATCTTGTCCTTGCAGAAAAATTTTACAATCAATTTGGAGAGAGTTTTTATTATCAAACTTTAAAATCTCTAATCCCTGATAGTGCAAAGAAAAATGATTTGCATTTGGAGATTGTCAAATTGAATATTAAAAATCTAATCACGACAAATTGGGACAATCTGTTTGAGCAAGCAATCAATGAAGAAGGAAGATTTTTTAATATTATAAAGAGCGATAAAGATATTGGGGGTTCAACCGGCTTTGCAAAATTTATTAAAATGCATGGAAGTTTAGATGAAAACAACATCGTATTTAAAGAACAAGATTATTTAGAGTATAGTAATAATTTTCCCTTGATTGAAAATTATATTAAGGGAGTTTTTTCAACGGATACAGTGATTTTGCTTGGCTACTCATTGAGCGATCAAAATGTAAAGCAAATTATTTCTTGGGTAAATTCTCACTCAAAAAGTGTAAAACCAATCTATTTTATTAAAACAGCTAAAGAGTTTGATAGGATTGAATTTGAATTTTACAAAAATAAAAACATTCACATTCTTTATACCCAAGAACTTTTTGAAAAAAAAGGACATTATGAGGAACTGCTAAGCTTTCTAAAAAAAGGAATAAAAGGTAAACCCACAGATATTTCTAAAAGTTACAGCAGAATTATTTCTTCAACTAAGCAACTAAGAAAAATGATTTTTAATTTTGATTATGAAGCAATAAAAAAAAGAATTAGTGAAATATCATTAAAAAACTCTAGCGTTCTTAACGAATTAGAAAAAGCGTTTTTATTTTATCACCTTGGAAAAGGTATTCAAGCTTTTGAGACATTAAAAATAAATTCCAAACAAGCCTTTCGTGAAAGAAACTATAATGTTTGGTATATTAGTTTGTATAATATGCACAATATACCGCTATTTTATGGGTATAGTGATGAAAATAATAAAAAATTAGAAAAATATCACGAAGAAAGAGTATCAATAGATCTAAATGAGAGTTTTTATGAACTCCCTTTTTATAAAAGAGAGCAGCTAAAATATCTTAGAGATATTGGCACCACACTCGATACCAACTTGATAGAAGCCTACCAGCTAAAAGAAAAAGCGCTAAAAGATTTAGAAGTATGGAGCAGTAGTGATAGTTCTTTTAGTTTCAACAACAATCAAATCAAAGCTTATGGAATATTCAAAAAAACCCTGTTAAAATATTTCCATTTTCTCTTATTAAATGGAAATCAAGAGAAGTTCTTTCAACAAATGACTGAAATATTCTTTTCTTTTTTAGCAATATATCAGATCCAAGAAAAAAGAAGAAACAATAACGAAGCAATACTGATTACTTTAAAATCAGAACAAATCTACTGCATTTTAAAATATAATAGCAATCAAGCTCTGATACAAAAACTCAATCAATATTTTCAAAAAACAAATATTATTTTTAAAACAGAAAGAGATATTGACTTGATAGAGATTTTTAAAAATATTTCTTCTCAATTTGTTAATATTGATATATTTGAAACTGAATTTAGCAGACTTTTTAAGAATTTTTTGGTATTAAGTGCTTGGATAGAGTTGGATCAGAATGCATTTGATGCTATTATTGAAATATGCCAAGAAAAAATAGATGAAGACCTGCTACGGAATAGTTACGATTCGATGGGATATTTCATTACAAAACAATGGAATAAATTTAAAATGGAAACTAAAACAGAGATCAAGTTTTCTATTTTGGATCGCATTCTCTTTTCTTTTATTAGAAAACTGACTGAGAACTTTAGCGGGTATTTAATAATCCTAGAAAGTTCACCACGTTGTATGCAAAATTTGCTCTTTATTTTGCAACAATACAATATTGAGTATAATACTGAGCTAGATCCTATACAACAAGCCCTAATCAATACGCTTATTAAAGAAATAATGGAACTTCCTAATGACACACAGATATTCATTTCCAATTATCTCATTTGCGATTTATTTCCTATTACGAAGAATAACGATGGTGTCAATCAAAATGTAAAAAATTTTCTGCTCAATATTTGGGAAAAGAATCAAAATAGAAAGACAATACAAGAAGATGAATATTATTTACTTCTAACACACAACATGCACAGAATACGCATTTTAAATAGCGAGCAATATCAAAAAATATTCTTGGAACTAAAAAATAAATACATGAATAGAGAAACAGCAAAAAAATTCAATAATGAACAACCTATTCATGAGCAACTATTTGAACAAGCAATGCAAGAAGATGTGCTTGATAGGATGCTTGCTTTGCTTAAAGATTGTGAGAATAGTTTTAAAAAAGAATAGATTATTTCCTAATACTCATTGTTTAAAACATTGGAAGTTTATTAAACTTTATTAAGAAATCCCCCCAAAAACAGAAAAAATCGCAGAGCCAAACCGCTAAAACCCCCTAGAAAATTTAAAATTTTAAGTTTTAGGGGTGTTTTTCTTAAGAATTTAGGTTTTTTATAGATTATTATGTTATTATTATACGAAATGTAGACTTTTAGAAGGAAAAATGTTGTATGAAAAAGTTTGTAGTGTTTAAAACGCTCTGTTTATCGGTAGTGTTAGGTCATAGTCTTGTGGCAGCAGAAGGTAGCACAGAAGTGCAAAAGCAATTGGAAAAGCCAAAAGAGTATAAAGCAGTGAAAGGCGAGAAAAACGCTTGGTATTTGGGGATCAGCTATCAAGTCGGTCAGGCTTCACAAAGCGTTAAAAACCCCCCCAAAAGCAGTGAATTTAACTACCCTAAGTTCCCTGTGGGTAAAACCGACTATCTGGCCGTTATGCAAGGCTTAGGGCTTACTGTGGGTTATAAGCAGTTTTTCGGGGAGAAAAGATGGTTTGGTGCGCGCTATTACGGCTTTATGGATTATGGGCATGCCGTGTTTGGAGCGAACGCTTTGACATCAGATAATGGTAGGGTGTGCAAACTCAATGAGCCATGCGCGACCAAAGTAGGGACAATGGGCAATCTGTCTGACATGTTCACTTATGGTGTGGGTATTGACACTTTATACAATGTCATTAATAAAGAAGACGCGAGTTTTGGTTTCTTTTTTGGGGCTCAAATCGCGGGCAACTCTTGGGGTAATACGACAGGGGCCTTTTTGGAAACTAAAAGCCCTTATAAGCACACCTCTTATAGCCTTGATCCGGCGATTTTCCAGTTCCTTTTTAATTTAGGGATCCGCACCCATATTGGCCGGCATCAAGAATTTGACTTTGGCGTGAAGATTCCTACTATCAATGTTTATTATTTTAACCATGGGAACTTGAGCTTCACTTACCGCCGTCAATACAGCCTTTATGTAGGGTATCGTTACAATTTCTGATTTAAAACGCTTGTTTTTCTCTAATTGGATTTTCAATTAGAGTTTTCTTACACAATCTGTCGCTTTCTTTTGAAACATTTTTAAAAGTTTTTTGAAAATTGGAATTAAAATCTTTTTGATCATGTTATGATAATCCAAAAATTTAATAAGGATTAAGCATGCCCTATTCTTCTAAAGTCCAATCCCTTTCAGAATCCGCAACGATCGCTATCAGCACGCTCGCTAAAGAATTGAAATCGCAAGGAAAAGATATTTTGAGTTTTTCAGCGGGCGAGCCTGATTTTGACACCCCACAAGCGATCAAAGATGCGGCCATAAAAGCCCTAAATGACGGCTTTACGAAATACACTCCAGTGGCTGGGATCCCTGAATTATTAAAAGCGATCGCTTTTAAATTGAAAAAAGAAAACAACCTGGATTATGAACCGAGTGAAATTCTAGTGAGCAATGGCGCTAAGCAAAGCTTGTTCAATGCGATTCAAGCTTTAATAGAAGAGGGCGATGAGGTGATTATCCCTGTGCCTTTTTGGGTAACTTACCCTGAGCTTGTGAAATACAGCGGAGGAGTGAGCCAATTCATTCAAACCGATGAAAAAAGCCATTTTAAAATCACCCCCAAGCAGCTTAAAGACGCCTTAAACCCCAAAACAAAAATGCTCATTCTCACCACCCCATCAAACCCTACCGGCATGCTTTATAGTAAGGCGGAGTTAGAGGCTTTGGGCGAAGTTTTGAAAGACACTCAAATTTGGGTACTTAGCGATGAAATTTATGAAAAGCTTGTCTATAAAGGGGAGTTTGTTTCTTGCGCGGCGGTGAGTGAAGAGATGAAAAAACGCACCATTACCATTAATGGCTTGAGCAAGTCAGTGGCGATGACAGGCTGGCGTATGGGCTATGCGGCGAGCAAGGATAAAAAATTAGTCAAATTGATGAACAACTTGCAAAGCCAATGCACTTCCAATATCAATTCTATCACGCAAATGGCTTCTATTGTGGCGCTTGAAGGGTTAGTGGATAAGGAAATTGAAACGATGCGTCAGGCTTTTGAGAAGCGCTGTCATTTAGCCCACGCAAAAATCAATGCGATTGAAGGGCTGAACGCTTTAAAACCTGATGGGGCGTTTTATCTGTTTATTAATATTGGCAGTCTTTGTGGGGGGGATTCAATGCGATTTTGCCATGAGCTATTAGAAAAAGAAGGTGTGGCGTTAGTGCCTGGAAAGGCTTTTGGATTGGAAGGTTATGTTCGTTTGTCTTTTGCATGCTCAGAAGAGCAGATTGAAAAGGGGATTGAACGCATCGCTCGCTTTGTCAAATCAAAGGGATAAAAAAATTGGTATTTAAAAAAAAGGGGGGGTTAATCTTGTTTAGGATTTTATTTTGGGATTTTGTATTGTAGTTTAGTGGCGTAGCGTGGTATAATGGTTTGATTTAAAAGTTTGAAAAGTGCAGTTTTCATAACTAAATGAATTTAAAAGGAAAAATATGGCAATAAGATTTGATCACAACAATAATTCTGAAGAATGGCAAATGTTTTTTGAAAAAATCAATAATGGCTCGCCTTTTGGGGTTATTAGAGAAGAAGTCTTTTTTTCATCTCAACTAAAACAATTTTTAGAATATAAGCGTCATTTTATAGGGTTTGTTGAGATTGTTATTGGACCTAGCGAAAGCTTGTTTTTTGTATATGAAAACGAGCCAAGTGCGACATTCAATTTAAAAAACTACTTGTTGGTGTTAGCCACAACACATTGTAATCCAACAGCGATTTGTTATTGCGGAAACAAGCACGACACACAAAACACCGACACAAAAGAAATAAAATTCCTAAGTGCAAAAAGTCATGATTTTGGGAAAGAAATGGACTCTATAAGTGTTGAACTTTCAAACTCTAATACTTTTATTCAATCTCTTTTAAAATTAGGGTCTTTTTTACATGGAAAAACTATTGAGTTTTTTGATAATCCAACAAACTATCCACCAGTTACTTTGGCACCTTGGGCTACTCCAACTATTCCAATGAAAACAACGGTGGAGATAGAGGAGCATAAAAAAAATACAACATTTGATCAAAATTATAATTCGCACCACTTATCTTTAATGTTAGCAATAACTTCTTAAGCGGAAAATCAAGATTAACTATTGAAGTGCCTAGAATGACATTAGAAAATATTAAGTTACCTGATATGAAAGAAATATATGTTAATCAATGGTATATAAACATTTTTATAGATATATTGAAATGTTCTATCTATGAGGGTTCTTATATTATTGAAGGGATTAAACTATAATGGAAAACACAGATAATTGGAATGAGTGTTTCATGCCTGTTGTTAGCAGTGAAAACAATAACGAATCGTTTTTTTCTAAATTAAAATTAGTAGGTAGTATTGAACTTTTAATGATATATTTAAAGAATGAAGGCTATATTGTCTCATCTGATCCTAAAAAAAATAATAATACTGATTTATTTGCACCTAAAATTTTTTACTATGAAAGTATCGCACCAAAAACAAAAAAAATTTTTATTGTCAAAAACTCTCTTTTAGATAGTGGTTTGTTATCTATATTTTTTAACAAAGACAGCTCTTATAATATCAATCCTAACCTAAAGAATTATCTCAAAGACAGTAGGTATCCCAAAAATTTTTCTTATGCTTTTCATCTTTTTTTTACTAGTAATGATAATAATTTGTCTGTTCATATAGGTTGCGAGTGTGTTAATATAGATTTTAAATTAACAGAATTTGATCGTGATGATAAAAGATATTACAATCGTATTGTTTTTGAATTTAAATATGATTTAAATGAAGAAGACAAACAATATTTGATTGAATTTGTTCCCATAAAATACAACAATAATCTATCTTATTCCCCAAAAGAAGAAAGTCAATTTAAAAAAGAAAGTTTAACACCACTAATTCTTAAAGCCTTTGAGCATAACCATATAAAAGTGAAACATAGGGAAAAAGAATTAGAAATTCTATTTTTTGAAAATAAACAAGAGCTTTATAACTCTATTAATAAACCCTAAATGAAGCACCCCCTAGAAAAGTTAAAAGACCCTATAGAAAATCTTTTGCTTGAGAGTGCTAAGCTTAATAGAGTGTATGAGAAAATTAGAAGCGGACTACCTTTTGGGATTATCTCAGCGTTTAGACCTTTTAAAGGAGTTTTTACAAAGGATTTTACTGATGAAGAGCAGAAAGTGCTTATAAAAGTAGCTAAAAGCGTTTCTTTAACTAGGGATTTTCTTAGAGAAAATGATGGCATTTATATAAAACTCTGTAATTGTAAAATGTTCAATAAAGCTTTTGTGGATAAATTCACAACAGATAAGAGCAAAGCAACAATGAAAGATTTCATGTCTACTCAAGGATTTATCACTAGATACAAATACTCCTATAGCGACTATGCGCAAGAAATGCAACGCCTAAAATCTTTTTTAGATGGAAAGCGTGATTTTCTTGGTTATATTCAAGCGATTGGTTATTGGAAAGAAGAGATAGAAAACGATATTTTGCCTAACAAAGAAATAAGTTTTTTTGTATTTCAAAACGAGCCAAGCAAGACATTCAATTTAAGAAATTATTTGTTGTTATTGGCGAGATTGTTTGATCAAGAGGCGATCTGTTATTGTAAAAACGCTATTCATGATAAAGAAAACACTTATAGGGTAGAATTGGTGAGCGCTTTATCTGGTGGTTTTAATGAGGTGTGGGCTGAGTTCGCAGATGTTACATTCTCAGGGCCTAGTCAATTACCGCAATCTCTCACACGCTTAAAAAATAAGGCAGCTGCATTCTTTTCAAAACAGCCTGGTGGCAATTGTGGTATGAGTTTTAAGGAAATTGATAAGGTTCAAATAAAAGCGACATGCATGCCTAATATTGTTACTGGGGCATTTGAAGACGACATAAAATTATCTATCAATCATAGTCAGTGGCGCGGTTATCCTAAAGTTTTTGATATTGAAAAGATAGAGAGCATAGAAAGAGAAGTTATTGAAGAGAGAGAACAACATAAAATAGGTTCGGCACAGAACCTTAAAATCAATCAAATTGCTGATGATTTAAAACAAGGTGAGGTAGTTAGCAATAAACTTATTGCGAACGCGCTTATAATGCAAAAAGTGCCCAGTGATACGCCGCATGATGACAATTTAGATTAGTTTAAAAACCCTAAATGAAACACCCCCTAGAAGAATTAAAAGATCCTGTAGAAAATCTTTTGCTATGGATTGGGCGCTTTTTGCGTTACAAATGCACAAGCCTGTCTAATTCCCAAGTGAAAGACCAAAACAAGGTTTTTGAATGCTTGAACGAATTCAATCATGCGTTCATCAATTCAAGCCAATTAGAAAAAGTTTGCAAAAAAGCCCGCAATGCCGGATTACTAGGGATCAATACCTACGCATTGCCCCTACTCAAATTTTACGAATACGCTCAAAAGCTTTCTTTAAAATCGCTCAAAAGCATAGATGAAGTCATGTTGGCTGAATTTTTGAGTATTTATACCGGAGGTTTGAGTTTAGCCACCAAGAAAAATTACAGAATCGCCCTGTTAGGGCTTTTTAGCTATATAGACAAGCAAAATCAAGATGAAAATGAAAAATCTTATATCTATAATATCACGCTTAAAAATATCAGTGGAGTCAATCAAAGCGCAGGCAACAAGCTCCCTACTCATTTGAATAATGAAGAATTAGAAAAATTTTTAGAGGGCATTGATAAAATAGAAATGTCCGCTAAAGTGCGCGCCAGAAACCGCCTGCTCATTAAAATCATCGTTTTTACAGGCATGCGTTCTAATGAAGCCTTGCAGCTTAAAATAAAGGATTTTACTTTAGAAAATGGCTGTTATACGATTTTGATTAAAGGTAAGGGCGATAAATACAGAGCGGTGATGCTCAAAGCTTTCCATATTGAGAGCCTTTTGAAAGAATGGCTGATAGAAAGGGAATTGTATCCTGTTAAAAACGATTTATTGTTTTGCAACCAAAAAGGCAGCGCTTTAACGCAAGCTTATTTGTATAAGCAAGTGGAGCGCATCATCAATTTTGCGGGACTCAGGCGGGAGAAAAATGGGGCGCACATGTTAAGGCATTCTTTTGCGACCTTGCTTTATCAAAAACGCCATGATTTGATTTTAGTTCAAGAAGCTCTAGGGCATGCGAGCTTGAATACGAGCAGGATTTACACGCATTTTGACAAAGAACGTTTAAAAGAAGCGGCGAGCATTTGGGAAGAAAATTAAAAACACCCCCCTACTCCCTTAAAAAAATGATTTTTACCATAAAACGACTAAAACCCCATTTTTTAAGAAATCAAAGGGTTTTTAGCTTGCTCATTTAAAATTTTGCTTTCAAATTCTAATAGCCACTTTTTGACTTCTATGCCCCCATTATACCCCCCTAAAGCGCCATTTTTACGCACCACTCTATGACAAGGCACGATCAAAGAAATAGGGTTATTATAATTAGCATTGCCAACAGCTCTGCAAGATTTAGGGTTATTAATGAGCTTTGCGATTTCATCGTAACTTTTTGTCTTGCCATAAGGGATAGTCATTAACGCAGACCAAACTTGTTTTTGAAAAAAAGTCCCTATCAAATCTAAAGGTGCATTAAATTCAAAAAGTTGTCCCAAAAAATAACGCTCCAAGGCTTGAATGCTGAGTTTTAATGGGGTATTCATAGGGGTATTATGAGAAAAATTGGCCGCATCAAAATCCAATCTCAACAAATGGCTCTCATTAGCGCACAAATGCAAATACTCTAAAGGGAAACCCTTAGGGGTTTTAAAATAGTAGTGGTATAAAATCATCAAAAAAAGATTTTGTATAAAACAATCAATAACGACAAACCATACACCCCTAAAATCAAAGCTTTATGCATTTTTTCATTCAAAAGCCCCATGATCCATTTAATCCCAATGTTCACGCCCATAACAGAGCCTAAGCCCACAATCGCCCCTGCTAAAAGCACTTCTTTATTGATGATGTGGTGATACATTAAAGAAAAAGCTCCTGAAATAGAAGAAAACAAGATAAAAAATAGCCCTAGCGCCACGCATTTTTTAGAATCATACCCTAAAAAATAATGCATCAAAGGCACCATGAGCATCCCCCCACCAATCCCTAAAGTGATGGCAAAAAACCCTGTGAGCGCGCCAATTAAAAATAATTTTAAACCTTGCAAATGGTAGCGTTTAGTATCCGCTATAAAATCTTTTTTTTTGGGTTTCAAAACAAATTGGATCATAGAATACACGACTAAAAGCGCGAAAATAACCATTAAAATTTTACTGGAAACGATTTTTAAAACAAATCCGCTAAAACTCGCCCCTATCAGCCCCCCTGCCCCTATCAACAAGCCTAAAGAAAAATCAAGCGATTTTTTTTTGAAATTCAAAACAGAGCCAACAAATGATGAAAGCACCATTTGCAAAATGGAAATCCCAATGGATTCTTCAAAAGAATGCCCAGTTGCGAGCATGATAGGGACAATGATCAACCCCCCACCAATGCCAAAAATCCCTGATAGAATGCCAGTAAAAAGCCCTATCGCTATGTATAACGCATAAATATCCATAAAAACCCTTAAAAAAGTAAAACCCCCTCTTAAAAGAAAATTAAAAACAACCCTATTTTAATCAAACACCAATAACCAAACCCCCTAAACAACGCCTTTAAAAGTGGTGCTTTTATTGGTCTGTTTTGTTTTTGCAACACAAAGCATGCGAATCTTCATTGGGTTCGCTGACTGAGAGATTTCTTAATTCATAAGCCAATTTAATAGACGCCATAGCGTCATCCAAGCCAAACCCCCCTTGAGCTAAAATCTGTTTGTAGCTTTCTATATACAGGTTATCAAAGCTCTGCGTGAGATTGACTTCTTCGCCCTCTAGAATCATTTTATGATAAACTTTTTCTTTAGCCACTCCCATGTGTTCTGGATTGATGGAAAAAAACCATCTTATTTTGGCATGCTCTAAAAAGAGTATCCCGCACACGCAGTCAGGCTCTTCTCTATTGATAACCTTGTCTTTAACGCCTCCAAACAAATACAATAAAGTGTCAAAAATATTCACTCCCATTTGAGTGGCTAACCCCCCACTCCTATTCACATCCGCTCGCCATGAAGAAAAATACCATTTCCCTTGAACGCTGATATAAGTGAGCGTGATGTCAAACACCTTGCTAGGGTTTTTGTCTAATTCGCTCTTAATTTTTTCTTTCAAAGCCAGCGTGTCGCAATGCAAGCGCAAAGGCAAAAGACTGAACACCCTTTTTTGGTGTTTCACCTCTAAATCTTTCAATTCTTGTATTTCGCTAGGGTCTAAAACTAAGGGTTTTTCACAAATCACATGCATGCCGTATTTTAGCCCAAAACGGATGTGATCAAAATGCGTGTGCGTGGGCGTGCAAACGCTCAAATAATTGATTTCTTTACCCATAGCCTTAGACTGCTCTAAATGCTTTTCAAAATCTTCAATATTGGTAAAAAACTCTGATTGCGGGAAATACTCATCTAAAACCCCCACGCTATCATGAACATCAAAAGAGCAATCCAAAAAATGCCCCGTATCTCTAATCGCTTGCAAGTGCTTGGGTGCGATAAACCCCCCTGAACCAATCATAGCAAAAAGCATTCATCTTCCTTAAATAATTTTGAATCTCATTTTAGCAAAGATTAGCTTATTTAAGCTTATATTATTGGCAATTAAAGCACTCCACCGATCGATCCAACACGCTTTTTTCATCTATGCTAGGGCTTTCGCTGCGCAAATAATAAGTGGATTTGAGTCCTAATTTCCAAGCGAGCGTGTAGATTTCATGCAAGGTTTTACCGCTAGCGTTTTCTATGCGTAAAAACACATTAAGGCTTTGGCCTTGATCGATCCACTTTTGGCGCACGGCCGCTGCTTTAATCAAATCTTTAGCGTCAATATCATAGGCTGATGTGTAAAAATTCCAGGTTTCTACATTCAAATTAGGCACTACCACAGGAATTAGCCCGCTCAAATTTTCTTCAAACCATTTTTTCTTATAAATGGGTTCAATCGTTTGGGTTGTGCCTACTAAAATAGAAATGGAGCTAGTGGGAGCGATCGCCATTAAATAGCCATTACGCATGCCATTAGTTTTGACTTTTTCCCTCAAACCTTGCCAATCGCAAGCGTGATTAAAAAGCCCTTTTTCGGTGAGTTTTAAGGCTTCATTATTGGCTTTATCAATGGGGAAAATCCCCTTACTCCATTCTGAATTTTCAAAATCCTTATAAACCCCTTTTTCTTTCGCTAGATTCGCGCTCGTGTCAATCGCATGGTAGCTGATTTGCTCCATTAAAGCGTCAATTTTTTCTAAATGCTCTTTAGACCCCCAAGCGATTTGGTGTTCTGCGAGCATTTGCGCTTCACCCATAACCCCTAACCCTATGGCTCTATTTTGCAAATTGGTGGCTTTAACTTTGCGGTTAGGGTAGAAATTCAAATCAATCACATTGTCTAAAAGCCTGATAATGATCGGCACGACCCTTTTAATGTCTTCTTCAGTGTTGATTTTGCTTAAATTGATGCTCGCTAGATTGCACACCGCCGTTTGCCCATCTTTAGCGACCTTAGTAGCGATATAGATTGGCTTGCCCTTAAGAATATCCGTGCTAGTGAGCTTGTTAGCGCATTTAGTGATATTACTATCTGTCGTTACCAACTCTTTTTCTTCAAAAAACTCTATGGCACCATCGGTGTATTCTATTTGCATGTAGTAGTGGTTAGGCGCGGTGTTTTGAAAAATCTCTGTGCATAGATTGCTGGATCGAATGATTCCTGCATGAGCGTTTGGGTTGCACCGATTGGCGTTATCTTTAAAGGCCAAGAAAGGCAAACCGGCTTCAAAATAATTCATTAAGATTTTTTTCCATAAATCTTTAGCGTTAATGTATTCTTTAATGATTTTAGGATCTTTTTCATACTCTAAATAGCGTTTTTCAAAATCCTGCCCATAAAGCTCAGTCAAATCCTTACACTCATAAGGGTCAAACAAAGTCCACATCGCGTCTTCTAAAACCCTTTTCATAAACAAATCGCACACCCAAAGAGCCGGGAATAAATCATGCGCTCTTCGCCTTTCATCGCCGCTATTTTTCCTTAAATCAATGAACTCCATCACATCAATGTGCCAGATTTCCAAATACACCGCAATCGCGCCCTTTCGTGTGCCTAATTGATCAACCGCAATCGCCACATCATTAGCGATTTTTAAAAACGGGATCGTGCCAGCGCTCGCATTCTTATGCCCATCAATATAACTCCCAATAGAGCGCACCAAAGAAAAATCCCAGCCAATCCCTCCGCCGTATTTGGACAATAGCGCCATTTCCTTATAGCTGTCAAAAATCCCCTCAATATTATCCGGTGTGCTGCCAATATAGCATGAGCTGAGTTGGTGCTTGGTGGTGCGGGCGTTTGCTAGAGTGGGGGTTGCGCACATCGCTTCAAATTTGCTCAAAACTTCATAAAATTCTAAAGCGATTTTATTAGGTTCTTGTTCGTTTTGCGCTAAAAACATCGCAATGCTCATAAACATGTGTTGGGGCAATTCAATAGGGTTATTGTTAGCGTCTTTTAACAAATAGCGATCATACAAGGTTTTAATCCCTAAATAATTGAATTGGAAATCCCTTTCAGGCTTGATCTGGCTATTTAAAAACTCTAGATCAAATTTTTCCTTAAAGCCCTTAAGGATGCGACCCTTTTCTTCAGCGTTTTCAAAATACTCTTTCAAATGCCTATATCCTGTAAAACCACTTACTTTGTGGTATAAATCATACAAAAAAAGCCTTGAGGCAACAAAACTCCAATTAGGCGTGTCAATATCTATCTTATCCACAGCGGTTTTAATCAAAGTTTGTTGGATTTCTTCAGTAGTGATCTTGTCCCTGAATTGCAACCTCGCATCCACTTCCAGCTCACTTTGGCTCACGCCCTCTAAATTGTCCGTAGCGTCCTTAGTGTATTTTTGGATTTTTGTAATGTCCAAAGGCTCAATGCGCCCGTTTCGTTTAACCACCGTAATCAAAATTTTTCCTTAAATTTGAATTAAATCGTTTGTTTTTTAAATTTGGAATTGTATCAATAAAAAACTTAAGAAAAAGAAAAGTTCAAGTTGGATCTGTTCTATTAATAAGAATGAGTTTTAAAGTTTTTTAATTTTTTATACCCCCTCCATTTAATGACATTGGGTTAAATCACCACCCTAATTTAGCGCAAAGCCTAACACAAAGCCCAAAAACACACAAGAAAGCAAGCATAACCAAACCCTCTATAAGGAGATTGCTAGGATGCCCACAATACGCCGAGATCTCATGGATAGCGGCAATAAAGGGCATCGTTAAAAGCGCCATATAAAAATCCCTCAGTCTTGCCCCTAACACAGCGTCATAAAACGCGCCAAAAAACCTAGCCTTAAAAATGGCTTTGAGAAACCTAGGATATCTTACTTGGAAAGATTTATAAGGATCCCTACCTCGTGGGTCAAATAAAAGGTTAGACAACAAAGCCACTATTAAGAGTGTTAGCCATGCATAATAACTATCTTTAGGGCTAAAAAGTGGATCGACAGCACCTAGGCTATGAGGAATTGTGGATATGCATCCCGCATAGACTATGGCCACTGCCCATTGATATTCCCAATCGCTCAAACGATTTTTTGAGCCATTCAAATTCTCTTTTGTAGTATCCATGTTATTTCCTTCCCCACCATCACCTTGGCTCATTTAAGATCACCAAGCATGCCCAAAACTATAGCCGTAATCATAAAAATCACGGATAGGTTCTCTTGGGGCTTGTGGTTCTCTAGTTTGAGGCTCTCTATCAACGCCACGGATATAATCTTCTACCCTATCGCCTACTTCAGACCCAATATATCCTCCTGCTGTGCCACCAAGAAATCTCCCTAATCCAATACCCACTGAACCTCCAGGAACCCCAATTGCTCCTCCAATTTTATCACCAACAAAACCCCCAACACCACCCCCTATAAGTTTGCCTAATTCACCCCTTGCCTCTATTTTAGGACCAGCTATAGCCGTATTAACCATTGCACCGCATAAAACCACTACACAACTAAATGCTTTTAATCCACTCATAACAAATCCTTTCATAAATTGAGATTCAAAGCATGTTTTGCACACCTTGATGAGATATTTATACCACGACCCTATTAAAAGCATTGTTACAGATCAGCAAAAGATCACAAAAAACTCAATAAGTGTTTTGTTTATACGCAAATTACAGGATTAAAGTAAATGATTATAATATTTTAGGATTTTTCATTATTGAAGCAAATTAAGGTTTCTTAAAAAACTTAAAAAACCCATTTTCAATGTTGGTTTGAGGGGCGCGTGAAAGGCTCAACGAACCGCTAGGAATGTCTTTAGTGATGGTGGTGCCGCTGCCGATTAAAACGTTAGAGCCAATATTTATAGGGGCGACTAGCTGGCTATCGCTCCCTATAAAGACATTTTCACCGATGATCGTTTGGTGTTTCTTTTTACCATCGTAATTGCAAGTGATCACGCCAGCCCCCACATTTGTGTTTTTCCCTATCTCACAATCCCCCAAATAGCTCAAATGCCCTGCTTTAGCGCCTTGAAGTTTGGCGTTTTTAGTCTCTACAAAATTCCCCACATGGCTATCACAAATCACGCTTTTAGGGCGCGCATGGGCAAACGGCCCCACGCTGCTATTAACAATCTGGCTCTCTTCTATCACGCTATAAGCTTTAATGCACGCGTTTTCTATCAAACAATTCCCGCTTAAACGCACCCCTTGCTCTAAAACGCACTCCCCCTTAAAACTCACGCCTTTTTCTAAATAAATGCTATTAGGCAATTGCATCACTACCCCCAAGTCCATGGCGTTTTTCCGCAACCTTTCTAGCATGATTTCTTCAGCTTTCGCCCTTTCTGTTTGGCTATTCACCCCTAAAAAACACTCTTCTTCTAAAAAAATAGCGTCAATTTTTTCATTCCCCTTAATACCCAAAGCGATTAAATCCGTGAGGTAGTATTCTTTTTGGGCGTTTTGGTCATTAAGCTTGGGCAAGTATCTTTCTAAAAACTTTCTTTCAAACCAATACACGCCAGCATTCACGCTTTTAATTTCTTTTTCTTCATCATTAGCGTCCTTTTCTTCTACAATCTTTTTAACCTGATGGTTTTCTAAAACAACACGCCCATAACCTTTAGGGTCAGCTAAATGGAGTAAGCCTATAGCGTTATTGTGGCTTTCTAATAAGGGAGTGAGAGCGTCTTTAGTGATTAAGGGCATGTCCGCATTCAAAATCAAAACCCGCTCATGTTTTGTAGGGATAGGCGTTTTATCTTCTTGCATGATAGCCCCACCTGTCCCCGAATATTTTTCCACGATTTGAGTGTGGAAAATCACACCCTTAAAACGCTTCAACACCGCTTCTTTAATGCGTTCTTGCTGGTGGTGTAAGATAAGATGCACATCATCGCTGATTGAAAAAGCCGTTTCTAAAATGTAAAACAACATAGGCTCCCCGCAAATCGTGTGTAAAGTTTTAGGTAGGCTAGAATGCATGCGAGTGCCTTTACCAGCGGCCAGTATGATGACAGAAAGCATTAAAATCCTTTTTTTAGGGAATTTTAACATGCCTTATCTTATAATTTGGCTTTGTTTCATCAAAGATTTAAGGCTAGAATTTTGCGTTTTTTCATTTTTTTAATCCTCATTTGCCCTTTAATATGCCCTTTAATGAGCGCTGATAGCGCGCTACCCAGCGTCAATCTCTCTTTAAACGCTCCTAATGATCCTAAGCAGCTTGTAACCACCCTTAATGTCATCGCCCTACTCACGCTTTTAGTTTTAGCCCCGTCATTGATTTTAGTGATGACGAGTTTCACCCGTTTGATCGTGGTGTTTTCTTTTTTAAGGACCGCTTTAGGCACGCAACAAACCCCCCCCACTCAAATTTTAGTCTCGCTCTCTTTAATATTGACTTTTTTCATCATGGAACCTAGTTTGAAAAAGGCTTATGATACAGGGATTAAGCCTTATATGGATAAAAAGATTTCTTACACCGAAGCGTTTGAAAAAAGCGCTCTGCCTTTCAAGGAATTCATGCTTAAAAACACACGAGAAAAGGATCTAGCGCTTTTTTTTAGGATTAGGAATTTGCCTAACCCTAAAACCCCTGATGATGTGAGTTTGAGCGTTTTAATCCCGGCATTTATGATAAGCGAGTTGAAAACAGCGTTTCAAATCGGCTTTTTACTCTACTTGCCTTTTTTGGTGATTGATATGGTTATCAGCTCTATTTTAATGGCGATGGGCATGATGATGCTCCCGCCTGTAATGATTTCTTTACCTTTTAAAATTTTAGTGTTTATTTTAGTAGATGGGTTTAATCTATTGACCGAAAATTTAGTAGCGAGTTTTAAAATGGTTTGATATTAAAAACATTCAAGCTATAAAAGCTTGAAATTAGTTTAAAACTCATAATTCAAATACGCTGTAATGGATCGCCCTGGTGCTGGCTCTCTCCCTGTAGGGCTTGTGCCAATTCCCCTAAAATAATACTTCATGTTAAAAAGGTTATTGATTTGCAAACTCCCTGTGATTTTATGCCTACCGCTTTGCCATAAAACGGAGCTTACTTGAACATTCAGCACAAAATACAAGGGCAATAACCCCACTGAATTACAACCATACTCTAGCCCACCTGTGTATTCTGGGTTTAGGGGCAAGCACACGGTTTGATCTTTGGCTTGATTGAGCATGGAACTATAAGCGCGGCTATAAAAATAGCTACTGATACCAAAAGTCGTGTGCTTGTAAGTATACATCATGTCAAATATGAATTGGTTAGGACTCACATAAGGCAAACGCTTCCCTTTAATATCAAAGGGTTTATTGACAATGCCTGTAAAATAATAAGCAATATCATCAGCGTTAGAAGTGATGCGCGCATCAATGTAAGTGTAAGCCACATGAAATTGCAAACCCCTAATCGGCGCGTAATACAATTCTAATTCCACCCCTTGACTCCTAGCATTCACAGGCTGTGGGCTATAGCCTCCCGCATAGTAACGATTGGCAAAAATCACAAAATAATTGGTATTAAAGCTCAATAGATTTTTATAACTATAGCGTTGCCCCACTTCAATTTCATTAAAAATTTGGTTGTAATTAGTCCTAGTAATGCCTACCATTGTGTGTTGTGGGGGGATAAAACTGTGGCGGTAGTTCGCATACCATATCCAATTTTCCATAGGTTTATAGCCAATATTAAGGGCGGGACTCCATTCGTTTTGACGCTGTTTTTTACTGGTCCATACGGAAAAATCGTTCTTTTCTGGCTCTTTGTTATCGTAGTTTAAAAAGGTGTATCTAAGCCCTGGAGTTATCACCAATTTAGAATCAAAAAGTTCTATTTTATCGCTCAACCATACCGCTGTATAGTTGTTAAACATTTCTTGATTGTTACTAGGCTTTTTAGAAAGAACATATGGGGGCATATGGCACACCCCATCAATAATATCTGATTTTTCGCATGTGCTTTGATCGGATCTAATGAACATGTCCATCGTCATAAAACGCATGCCCACATTAAAAGTTTGCTTAACTTTATTGGTATTGACAACTAAGTTCAAATTAGGCTCAAAAGCGTTCATCACATAACGCCTTAAATGATCAAAAATAAAAAATCCTGGATAATTTTGATCGGTATAAACAGGGCCTAATTTAGGATTGGTATTGACATTTAAATAGTTAGAATCAAATTTAAAATCCCTTGACATGTCATGCCCATAGTAACTGAAAGTGAAATCCCCCCCTACCCTATCCGTGTCCCCAAAAAAGTTTTGATACACAGCTCCCCATCGCTTCGCTCTCCCACTTTTATCGTTATTGGGGCGGTTGTTTTGAAAACGATTTTGATTGTAAGCGGCTATGCCTAAAGATCCAGGGTCTGTCAAGAAATAACTATAATATTGAAAAAAAGCGGTGATCTTGTTGCTATCATTGATTTGATACAATGAATCTAGCAAGTAGTTTTGAATGTTGGTAGGGCTGTTGTATCTAAACCCTTGCCCTTTGAGCCAATTGACTTGAGCTTGGATTCCAAAATGCTTATTCATCATACCCCCCGTTCTTAAATAGGTGTTAAAAAGCATGTTATTAACTAAGCTTTTATCAATGTTTTTAGAATTTTGATTGAAAAACCCCCCATTTTCAGACTTGCCCCAAAAAGTGGTCCTCTCGCTCACCTGACTTTCCCAATTGGTAGGAATGCCTTTGGTGATAATGTTGATCACACCGCCAAAAGCGTTAGGGCCATAACGCACGCTCTCCCCACCTTTAGTTACGCTGATTCTATCCACAGATTGAAAGGTTACAGGAAAAATAACCGTGCCAATTTCAACATAGGGTGCGACATAAATAGGAATCCCATTGACTAGAATCATTCCCGTATTAGAATGCCCTGGGCCTCCCGCACCAAACCCCCTAATGGAAATGCTAGGCACAGCTCCAATACCGGTAGAGTTTCTAATATGCACGCCCGGCACATTTTGCAAAGCTTCTTCAATGCTTTGATTGGCGCTTTTAGTGAGTTGTTTGTTAGAAATCACCGTGCGAGATCCCATATAGTTTCTAACTTCCTTGCTCCTCCAGCTTAAAGGCGCTTCTTTATCGTTAGCCACCCCTGAAGCTTCCACCCTTTCCAAATTATGAGTTTTGACAGCATGCACGCTATGACTCAAAACAGCCAAAGAGACTAAAATTCTTTTCATTTACCACCTTTTATGAAAAATGTTCTTTTTTACAACAAGGTGAAATTTATAATAGCCATTATTAGTTTTAGCTTAAATTTTTAAAAAATTATTATTTAGATAATATTAATGACTTTTTTTATCAAAAATGCCGATTAATGCGAATGTTTATAGAAAAGATTGGGATATAAAGAAAAATAAAAATTTTTTAATATTTCTAATGGGGTGAATTTTAAACAAATAAAGGGTTTTTTTAAACCCTTTTATGGCTAGCCTTTAAACCAAAATTTGAGTCGCATAAAAAGCTATCAAGGAAAACGCATACGCTACAACGGTTGTGAAGATGAATAAATACGCTACAAACTTTATCCCCCCAGCTTCCCTACCAAAAGTAATGGTCGCTGCAAAACAAGGGATATAAAACATCACAAACACGATAAAAGCGATTCCGCTTGGCACGCTGACTTCTTTTCTTAAGATCCCTCTAAAAGCGTCAGATTTTTCATTTTGATCCCCTAAAGAAAACAACACCCCCAAAGTAGAAACCACCACCTCTTTAGCCATAAACCCGGTTACAAGTGAGACACTCAAACGCCAATCAAAATCCATAGGGCTAAAGACTTTTTCTAAATACGCCCCCCCTCTCCCTACAATGCTGTTTTTTAAATTCTTTTGATCCAATTTGGTTTTTAATTCTTTTAATTTTTCTTCTTTAGCTTCGCTTGAAAGAGTGGTGTTTTTATCCACTAATAAGCTTTCTTGTTTATAAGCTTTCATGGCCGCATCGCTTTTAGGGTATTGAGACATAAACCAGATTAAAATCGCTCCCACTAAAATGTAAGTCCCGGCTTTTTTTAGGTAGGAAAGCGATTTGGTGTAGATACTGAAATAGACCATTCTCCAACTGGGAAAGCGGTATTTGGGCATTTCCATAATAAAGGATTCGGTTTGTCCTTTAAACACGCTTAATTTGAGTAATTTGGCCATCACTAACGCCACAACCGCCCCCAAAATATAAATGCAAAACAGCACAAAACCCGCGCTAGAAGAAGGGAAAAACGAGCCTACAAACAGCACATAAATAGGGAGTCTTGCCGAGCAGCTCATAAAGCCGATCACAAAAAGCGTGATCAGTCGTTCGTTATAGTTTTGTAAGGTTCTTGTCGCCATGTAAGCAGGAACTGAGCAGCCAAAACCGGTGATTAAAGGGATAAAACTCTTCCCATGCAAACCAAATTTATGCAAGATCCCATCCAGTAAAAACGCTACCCTACTCATATAACCTGTCGTCTCTAGTAAAGAAATCCCAAAATACAACACCACAATTAAAGGCAAGAATGAAACCGTCGCTCCCACTCCCCCAATAATGCCATCGCCCACCAAAGACGCTAAATCTTCATTAGCCACATTTTCTTTAATACTATCGCTCAAAAACTTAAACCCTATTTCAAGCGCTTTTTGCACTCCCCCTCCTATTAAAAAGCTCAAGGAAAAAATGATAAACATAAACCCTAAAAAAATGAAAATCCCATAACGCGGGTGCATTAAAATCTTATCAATCTTATAAGTGTGTTCAAAACTCGCGTTTTGCTTGTTTTCACTGATTACTAATTTAGCGATTCTTTGAGCGCTCTGGCTGTATTTTAAAGACTCTTTAAAGCTTTGAGACGGGACTTTTATGCTTTCATTATTTGTAGTGTTTTGAGAATAAAGCCTGACAATTTCATCTAATAAAAGCTCTGTATTCAAGCGATCTTCTTTGGATCTTGCGCTTGTTGGCACGCACACAACCCCTAATTCTTGAGAAAGCTTTTCTGTATTGATTTTAATGCCCTCTTTTTGCGCCTCATCCCACATGTTGAGTGCGAGTAGCATTTTTTTATTCGTGTCTAATAGCTGCGCGCTTAAGGCTAAATTACGCTCTAAATTAGTGGAATCCACCACATTAAGAATGAGATCGTATTGCCCTTTTTCTAAAAAATCTTTAGTCACCTTTTCTTCAGTGGTGAAGTCATTGAGCGCGTAAGTGCCCGGTAAATCAATGATAGTGATTTGATGCTCTTTGTGTATCAAACCCACTTCCATTTTATCCACGGTAACCCCGGCAAAATTCCCCACTTTCAAATGGGCGTTACTTAAAGCGTTGATGAGAGACGATTTCCCCACATTAGGCTGGCCCACAAGGGCGATAGTGATTTCTTTCATTGGGTTTGAATGCTCCACATTAAAGTTTTTTAATTTTTAGTTATATCGTTTTTAGATTAAAATTCAGCACTATAGCGCTATAAGACTAATTGTTATATAATAAAAGCGAGACAAGAATATTAAAATGCGAAAGGGGCGTGTGATGTTGTGCGTGTTTGATATAGAAACCATTCCTAATGTAGGCTTGTGTAAAGAGCATTTTCAATTAAAAGAAGACGATGCGCTAAAAATCTGTGAATGGAGTTTTGAAAAGCAAAAAGAAAAAAGCGGGAGCGAGTTTTTGCCCCTTTATTTGCATGAAATTGTCTCTATTGCAGCGGTCATTGGCGATGATTACGGGCAGTTTGTCAAAGTGGGGAATTTTGGTCAAAAACACGAGAATAAAGAGGGTTTTACAAGCGAAAAAGAGCTTTTAGAAGACTTTTTTAGATACTTTAACGAAAAGCAACCGCGCCTAATAAGCTTCAATGGCAGAGGTTTTGATATGCCTCTACTCACGCTCAAAGCCCTTAAATACAATTTAACCTTAGACGCTTTTTATAATCAAGAAAATAAATGGGAGAATTACCGCGTGCGTTATAGCGAGCAGTTTCATTTGGATTTAATGGATAGCTTGAGCCATTATGGATCCGTTAGGGGTTTGAATCTAAATGGCGTTTGCTCTATGATGAATATTCCTGGTAAATTTGATGTGAGCGGGGATTTGGTGCATGCGATTTATTACAACCCACATTTAAGCCAAAAGGAGAAAAAAGAGATTATTGATAGCTATTGCCAAAGCGATGTGCTTAACACTTACTGGCTTTTTTTAAAATACGAAGTGTTGAAAGGGGCTTTAAATAAGGAGCAATACCTTGGGCTATTGAATGATTTTTTAGCCAAATTCCCTAAGGAAAAATCCTATTCAAGCGTTTTTATTAACGCTTTAGAAAAAGAGATTAGGGAGTTTGCTTGAAGTTTTATAATTGTATAAACAATCTATCTAATATTTTTAATAAAGAGTCTTTTATGCCTACAATATCAAAAAATAAACCATATAGTTTTATTAAAAACCTTGAGTTTTACACGATTAAACGCATTAAGGATATGGGTTCTCACCCTAGCGAAGACCATTTAAATGAATTGCTAGAATTGTTTAAACAAGATTTAAGTATTGATCTAAAAAGAGAGATAGCAAGCTCTATTGGTAGGCAACTTGATGATGATATTATTTATAATTTTTTAAAGCAAGAAGCTTTTAAAGAACATTACATGGAAGTTGTTTATCAATTTTTACGCACTGCTTTATATAAATCTAAGGATATGCGATTCGCAAAATTATGCGATGACTTGTTGCAACACTATCAAAATGAAAACATGCAAAAAATGAAACAATACTATGACTACCGCCACACCAAAAAACCACCTTTAAAAATTATAGAAAATATTATTAAAAAACCTTCTTTATTAGTTGGGGATAATGCGCAAACGCTCAATAAAATCGCTCCTAGTTCTGTCAATCTTATTTTCACTTCACCACCTTACTATAATGCTAGAATTTATAGCGATTATAAAAATTACAAAGATTATCTAAGCGCCATGTCTCAAAGTTTAAAGGCTTGTTTTAGAGTGTTAGAAGAGGGGCGTTTTATTATCATTAATGTTTCACCTGTGATCACTAAAAGAGCTGGGCGTGAGTTTGAAAGCGTGCGTTATCCTATTCATTTTGATTTCCATCAAATTTTAATTGACAATGGATTTTACTTTGTAGATGAAATCTTATGGATTAAACCTGATTTTAGTGTGCCTAATCGTATCGGAGGGTATTTGCAAAATAAAAAACCTTTAGGATACAAACCTAATTGTGTGAGTGAAAGTTTGTTAGTTTATCGTAAAAAAGCCCCTTTTCTACTAGATAAAAATATTAAAATAGCTGAAAAACGACTAAAACCAATTAAACAAAATCATACTTTATTTGGAAAAAAAGAATTGCCTATAGAAACCACTAATTGTTGGTATATTACTCCAAAGTCTAGTAAAGATCATCCGGCAGTATTCCCTGAAAGTCTTTGTGAAAGAGTGCTAAATTACTACTCTTTTGAAAATGAAGTTGTATGCGACCCTTTTGCCGGTAGTGGCACTTTTGGAATGGTTGCAAAATCTATGGGGCGTATTCCTTTATTATGCGAACAACATCCAAAATACGCTCAAAATCTAATCAAACTTGGTTTTAAGGAAATCTAAAAATGAATTTTAATGAATTAGCTTTAAATCATACGATCGATTTACTCTTAAAAGGAAAAGATTATAGAGAAGTAGTTTTAAATACTATTAACACAGAGTTTTTAGATTTTGCTATATCTTTTTTTAAAGATATTGTTTATGCAAAAATGCATGATAAATCTATAGATTTTAGTTGGTATCAGCAGTATGTTATGGATAATAAAGATCCAAAAGATATAGCCATTTTGTGTGGAACCAATATCAAAACTATTTTTAATACTTATGGGACTTCTACTAAAGAAGTTGTTCTAGATATTGCACAAAATAATTTAAAATATCTATATGAAATATTGCAGAATTTAGAAACGACAACATGACAGATTTAGGTATCAATATTAAAATTACTTATAAGGATATTAGTGTTAATTTAGACTTAAAAGAAAGCTTGCTTGTTATTAATGCCTTAGCAACCAAGAAAATTGCTTTAAGGGGAAGCGCATATTCTATGATAGGTAAAAGAATTGAAAAGCCTTTAATGTTAGAATTGTGCAAGCGTTGCGGTATTTCAGAAAGTCATATTGACGCAACTAATTTTAAAAAAGACAAAAAATTGGAGTATGATAGAGAAGTAGATTTTAAACTTTATAATAAGGATAGGAGTAAAGTTTATAGGGTAGAAGTTAAATTAATGAGTAAAGGCAATCCCGAAAGTGCTGATGCGGTCATTGCAAGAGATACGGATATTTTTATAGCTTATACCTTAAGCGAACAAAATAAACAACAGCTTGAATATTTAAACATTGTTTATTTAGCTCTAAAAAATAATTCCAATATTCTATTAGATTTTAAAAAACTCTGTAAGCGTTTGGATATACCATTGATAAATCATGCACGATAAATTTGTGTTCTATCTAAGATATTGTGGGTTTTAGGAAAACTACCTTTAATTCAACCCAATATCCATCAATGAGCCTTAAGTTACTAGACACGCATCGCTAAAAACAAACTCCTATCCCAAATTTTTGGCATAAGAAGAGGCATAAAGCCTCTTCATAAAAAGGATTGAGCGATTTTAATGTCTTTCTGGGGGCTGTATGCCTAGCCAATCTTTATAGAATGTCTCTATATCAGGCTCAAAATCATGGATCACAGGATACCAAGGAGTTGGGGCTTCAACATCCAAAAGGATGCCGCAATCCGGGCAAATATATTCCCGATACACTTGCCAGTGAGTATCACTGGCTAAGAGTTTAGGATACACCTCTTCCATTTTTTCTGCTGTATCGCGCACATAGATGTTTGCATGCAATTTCCAATTCTCCTCTGGAGCGCAAAACGCATGACCGCATGAACACTTAATGACCCACTTCTTTTGAGGATCTTGCACCACAAACAAATGCGGCCCCAAGGGTAAGACGATTTTATCATCAAAATCTACCTTATCTTGCAACACCTTCAAATACATTTGGAACCTTTCATGATCTTTAGGCATGCTCAGCATTTTTAAGACAGTGTTCCAATCCAAGTTCCCCTCTACCAAATTTTTAATTTGTTCTTGTGTGTATTTTGACATGACCATTCTCCTTTCTTTATTTCTCATCAACCAACAGAACTGTGTGCACATCAGGCAATTTGCTCAAATCCATCCTGTATTTAGATCCATAGGTGAATACGCCAAGCTCATCTTCTTTCACGCTCCAGCTCTTTGGCAAGTTCCAGAATGTTTTAAAATCATTCAAAAACTTGGGCGATAGATCAAAGCTAGTCGCATACATGTGCTTAACCTGTTTGGAAGCCTCTTTTTCAAGGATAGCGTTTCTTTCTTGCTCCATCCATTCTTTTACCGGTATGGATCTAGCCTTTCTGTTTTCAAGAATTTCTTTTCTTTTGGCTTTCGTTTTAGCTTCATCACCGACCCACACGCCGTCTTTATTTTGACTCACCACTGCACCATAAACCTTGTAAGCGTATTCTGGCAATAGCTGTTTGCTGTTTAGATCTTCTAAAATCGCATTCAAATCCCTTTCAATCGGATCGCCAAATCCAGGACCGCCTTTGATGTAATTCAAATACAAATCATAATTGTCAAAGCAGTTCTCTGTGGTGATGCATTGCTTATCCCTTTTGACTTGAGACGCATGAGAAATGTGCTTTTCATAATCTCGATCCGTTGGGTTAAAATCGCCCCCCAAAGGCAAGCTGGCGTTATTTTTAATCCTGTTTTTCAAATCGGTGTTGTGCGCTTCAAACCTATAACCACTAGCCGCTGGATAGCCCCCCATCATACCCCAATCGCTATTCATATAGCCATTACCCATAAAGAACATGGTCCAATCATGCGCACCCCACACCATTCTTAAGGTTTCAAACCCGTTACCGCCTCGATATTTCCCATACCCACCGGTATTGGCTTTGACATTCCTGCCTAAATAAAGAAGAGGCTCTGCCATTTCCCAAATTTCAACATCGCCCATATCGCCTTCTGGATTCCAAATAGCCGCTGCGTGATTTAGGCCGTCTTTTA
>ASYU01000004.1:0-5488 GCA_000448465.1 Helicobacter pylori PZ5056
CGGATTTAAGCCATGTGGCGGGGGTTTTGAACGCGAATTTCTTAGCCCACTTCATCAAAGACCCGGTGAAAACGGCGAAACTGAGCCATAAATTCAATGATGAAAGGCCCTATCCTATGCCGGCGTTTTCTCAATTTAGCGATAAAGATTTGAGCGACATTGTGGCGTATCTCACTTCTATTTTGCCTAAAAATTTGAGCGATAAGGAAGTGTTTGTGCAAAGCTGTCAAAGGTGTCATAGCCTGGATTACGCTAAAGACAAGGCCTTTAGCGATCCTAAAGATTTAGCCAATTATTTAGGCTCTCATGTGCCTGATTTGTCCATGATGATTAGGGCTAAGGGCGAACATGGCTTGAACGTTTTCATCAACGATCCGCAAAAGCTTTTGCCTGGCACGGCCATGCCTAGAGTGGGATTGAATGAACAGGCTCAAAAACAAGTCATTTCTTATTTGGAAAAAGCGGGCGATAGGAAAAAGCATGAAAGGAATACTTTAGGGATCAAAATCATGATTTTCTTTGCGGTGCTGTCGTTCTTGGCTTACGCGTGGAAAAGAAAAGTTTGGAGCGAAGTGCATTGAATTTAAAAGGGGGAGGGCATGGTTTTATGATTTTTGATTTATGGTGGGTTGTTTGAATGGTGTTTTCAAAACAACCCTTATTTTGGGATTTTATGGCTACAAAGCTTTTTGAGTGGTTTAAACTCAATTTGAGAAAGATTCTAATACTTGTAAAATCAAGGGTTGTAATTGGGTTTATTTTAAAAAATCAATCAATGCTTGAAGTTCCTTTGAGTCAAAATTAAAAAATTTCTTAAGAATTTCTGTATTTTTTGGCTTATCTATCATTTTAGCGGTTGTAGTAACAGGATCTAGATCGTTTAACCCACAAGGAATAAAACCTCTCTTTAAACAAATAGAAAGCGTGATATAGGGTTGTAGCCAACATTTAGTGCGTTTTTTTTGTTCTGATTGGATAGATTTGATTTGTTTGACTTTATTAAAAAGCGCATTGTAATGTTGGCGGAAACTTGTGTAAAACTCTTTATTTTCACTTTCTTTCGCTATTTTTTCTAGCAAATGCTCTAACTCGCAATAGTTGGGGTGGTGTTCAGTTTCATCATTTTCTGGCAATAAAAAAATCTTAATCTGGTTAAACTCTTCATCATTTAAGCGGTACTCTTTTGTTGGGTTTTTTTGGAGTTGTTTCTTTATTTCTTGAATTTTAGTCTCTTTTGTTTGGTTGTCTGAATCAAAAACGATGTAAATATCCTTAACTTTTAGGTATTCTTTAATACTCTCTGCTTTTTCAAAAAGCTTGGTATTGCTCTTACAACTAAAGATACCATCAATGCATAAATTTTTGACTTTGTTTAAAAGCGTTAAAAAGATTGCATCTGATTCGCCCTCCACATAAACGATTTTTTTTCTCATTAGCCTCTAACCTCCATGCCCCTATGGAGCGCTTCTTCTAGCATAGAATAGCTGTGTCTGATAAAGCCAGAAGTGCTTTCTTTTTCAAGCTCAAACAAGGCTATATCTTTAAAAACTCCCGTTTCATTATTGGGCATGGTGTTGATAGCGTTCAATAAAAATTCCTTATTGTGCGTGGTGGCAAAAATTTGAATCTGTAATTTTTGAGCTAACTTAAACAGAGCTTTTAAAAACTCTTGCATTTTTGTATGGTGCAAACCGCTTTCTATTTCATCAATGAAAAGATACTTGACGCGATTATCAAGAAGAATGCTCGCCATGATAAAGAATTTGATAAAACCCCAACCAAACGAATTTAAAAGCCTTTTGGGACTTTCTTCTAGCGGTGTGTTTTCATCTTTGATTTGGATATAGACAGACTTTCTTATTGTATTAGCATTTAAAATATTAGGGTTGAAACATTGTAGGATTTCAATCAATTCTTTTTCTTTGCTTGCTAATTGTAAATTTTCCAATGCTTTAAGAGAATTAACAATAGATAATTCTATGGGAATAAACATCGCATTTTCTTTATAGGTTTGAGCGACTTTATCTAAATTAGAATGGATTAAACCTAGGTTTTGCCTTTCAAATTCATAAGTCATTGTCATGGGGGAAAGGGATGGATTGTAGGAAAATTGGAGCTGTGGCTTCGTTATTGTTTTGTTTATAAGGTTTGTCATATGAGCATCATCGCTATTCAAATTGATGTCTTTGCTGTAACTGGTTTGTGTGGGGTATTGGATAGTAAGAGGGATAGTAGCATGTTCAAATTCAGTGCGGATACTAATGGGATTAGCGGTGTTTTCTTGATAAAAAAAGGTTTTTAGGTTGTCGGCATTGAGTTTGATTTTTCTGAATTCACTAATATTCACGGCATGTTCAGGAGGAAGACTGACTTGATTGGCAGTAGGATCACAAAGACCTGTGTTGGTATAAAGAGCTTCTAAAAGATTGGTTTTACCCGTATCGTTTTGACCGGTAAAAAAGTTGATGAGTTTAAAATTTTCCATTTTAAGGTGCTTAAAATTTTTGTAATTTTCAATCTCTACGCTTTTAATCATTTGGATTTCGCCTTTTAATGAGCCTAGTTGATACCGCCAAGTTTATAGTTGCTCTAATTTTACATTATTTTGATTAAATTTTGAATACTCACCCATTACAAACCTTGCGTTTAAATTATGATAGCAAAGTTAATTCGCATTCTTTTTTAATTCAAGGGTTAGTTTTGATTATCTTTTTAGGGATTATGCAAGTCTCATTTTATTTAATTGGGATCAATCTAACTTAAACAGATTTTTTCTAATCCATCCTTTAAGTTTAGCTTCAAATCGCAGATCTAGTAGTCTAAAGCTTCTTCTTTGGGGTTTGGGTTGAAAAGAGCCTTTTATTTTATTTTAAAGCGGTTTTTTTCCAAAGCGTTTTGAATCGCAATAGAGGGCGATAGATAATTGTAACGCACTAAAATTTCGGTGATTTCTTTAAAAATGGGGGCTGCAATCTTGCTAGCGTAATACTCTTCCTTGCCATGCGAGCCTAAGATAACCACGCCGATAGTAAAAACCTGCCTTTCATCTTCAGCGAACCCAAAAAAAGAGCTGTTGTAGGATTCCGCGCTATAACTCCCGTTTTTAGCAACCCTAGCCGTGCCTGTTTTTCCCCCTATGTATAGCCCTTCAAATTGAGCGTTTTTGCCTGTGCCATAACGCACCACCTTAATTAAGGTTTCTTTCATTTTCCTAGCGCTTTTTGGGTTGATGACTTGATAGGTGGGTTTGGGGCTAGGGATGTAAATATCGCCATTAGGGGCGGTTTCTCGTTGCACTAAATAAGGGGTAGTCAATTTGCCTTCATTAGAAAACACCGCATAAGCCCTTAAAAGCTGCAAAAAAGTCGCGTTCAACCCATAGCCATAAGAGACGCTCCCCTTTAACACTTCACGCTTGAAAGCGGACAAAGGAGGGATCTTTCCTGTGGCTTCTAAGGATAAATCAATGCCGGTTTTTTGAGAAAATCCATAGCCTAAAAGCCCGTTATAGAAATCCTCTGGGTTGAGGCTTTTACTGATTTTTATCATGCCCACATTGCTAGATTGGATCAAAACGTCTTCCACAACGGCCTTTTTACTGGGGATAAAGTCGTCTTTAATGGTGTATTTTCCTAATTGGTAATAACCATGGTTTAAATCAATGCGCTCTTTAGGGTTAATCAAATTTTTATCTAGCAGCAAGGAATAGACAATAGGCTTAATCGTGCTGCCTGGCTCAAAAACCTTTTCGGCAACGCTCAAATTCAAGTTTTCATAATCGCTAGTTTTAATCGCATTAGGATCAAAGCGGTTGCTTGAAGCTAAGGATAAGATTTCCCCGCTTTTAGGGTTAATGATGCCCACCAGGATTTCTTTAGCCCTGAGTTTGTCTTTAGCTTTATCCAGTAGGGTTTCAATTTCTCTTTGGAGTTTTAAAGGAACGCTCAAATACACCTCATAGCCATCAAGCCGTTCGATCTCTGTATAAGAGTGGTTTTGAATGAAATTAAAACTCACATCTCTTTTGCCTGATCTTATGCCATTTTGTTGGGCTTTAAGCAAATGATTTTGAGATTTTTCAACGCCTTTCTTACCGGTAGTTAAAGTGAGCTTGTCTTCTTCTTGTTTTTGCACATAGCCAATGATGGGCTCTAGGCTATTTTGATAAGGGTAATGCCTGGAAACGCCGCTCACTTCAATGTTTAACCCTTGCTTTTGCCACACTTTATCGTGCGCGTCTTTGAAATTTTGAAAAACCCCAAAGGCTAAAAATTTCTTATTCAAGTCTCTAATATTAGCGGCCATATTGGGCGTGAGATTGTAAGCTAAAATCGTGTAGCCTTTCGTATTGAGCGCGTCTTTTAGGGACTCTTTAGGGATATTGCTATAAATAGAAAGGAAATCAATAAAAAAATCTTCTTTATTTGGGTTTAAAAACCTTGTGTCAAAGCCCAGTTTGAAAAGGGTTTGTGAAGTGGCTAGGCTGTAGTTGTCTTGACTATAAATAGTCCCCCTAGTAGCGGTGTCTTGTTTAATCATCACCAAAGTGGGCATGTTGGCTTGTGCAAAAAAAGCTTTTTTAAAAGCGACCATCAAAAAAATGAAAAAAAGCAACAAAAAGATTAACGCCGTAACCACACCCTTGTCTCTTTGGATTTTTAGAAATTGCTCTGGGTTGAAGTAAGGATCAATATTCTTATTATCCATAAGCGCTTACTTGAAAATGGCGTGGCGTTGGACTTTCACAACGCATGAGAGCATGAATTTTTGATGGCAAAATCCGTTAAAATGGGGTGTAGCAACAACAAACCCTCTCTTTAAAAAGGACCAAGCGATCATTTAAAGAGAAGCCACTTAAGAGATTAGATCTGCGTTCTCAAAAGCTCTTTATAAGCGCTGATCGCTTTGTTACGCACTTCAAGCATGAGTTTCATGCTCGTTTCAGCCTTCCCTATGGCGATAGCCGCTTGGTGCAAGTCCTTGATCTGCCCTGTCGCCATGTCGGCTAAGGCTTTATCAGACTGCTCTTGAGTGTTGTTAAGCTCGTTGATAGATTGTTTCAAGAGTTTAGAAAACTCCCCACCTTTTTGTTCTTTAAAGGCGTTACCCGATTCTTCTCTTTTAGTCCTGTTGTCCGTGTTAAGCTCAGAGAAAGGACTCAATAAGCTTTTATCATTGTGTATGGCTTGCATAGAACCTCCTTAAGCTCTTTTTTAAAAATTTAACTCTATTAAATATCTTATTCATTTCTGTATTCTACTGATCTTTGGCTAATACTACCTAAATTTCCTTATACTACCATAAATTGTTACAAATCGTTCATGTTTGTAACATGCCAATCGCATTTTGCGCCATGTTTTTAGCGCTTTGAAAGGCTGCAACATTGGCCTGATAAGCCCTAGTCGCCTCCACTAAGTCCGCCATTTCAACCACCGCATTCACGTTGGGGTAAGCCACATAGCCTTGAGCGTTAGCGTCAGGGTGGCTC
>ASYU01000005.1:0-2114 GCA_000448465.1 Helicobacter pylori PZ5056
TAATACATTACTTTTCTATAGAAAAGACCACTTTAAACCCCTTAAAAGAGATTTTAATGTATAATACTAACCAAGAGTTTTTATCATGCTTTCTTTTCATGATAAACCCTTTTAACCGTGATTTGCCCCATAAAGCCACTTATGGGGCGTGATAAAATCCTACAACAAACCCCCTTAAAAACACCTCTTGAATGGCACCAAACACGCATGGCAAATGGCCTAAAATCTATAAATACGGGTTTTTAAGGGAGTGGTTTTTAAATTTTCTGCTGGAGCTTTTTCTCCCTCAATTGCCCGCAAGCCGCTTCAATATCCAAAGCTTTAGACTCTCTAATGGTGCATAATAAGCCTTTGGCGTTTAAAAAATCCGCAAACATTCTGGCGCTCTCTAAGCTAGGGCGTTCAAACTTAGAGCCTTCGTGTGGGTTGAATAAAATCAAATTCACTTTGGATTTAATGCCGTTTAAAAGTTTTAAAAGTTTTTTAGCGCAATCCAAGCTGTCGTTTAAATCTTTGATTAAAAGGTATTCAAACATCACTCTTTTTCGCTGCTCTAAAGGCCATTTCCTCACTTCATTCAAAACGCATTCAATGTTGTATTTTTTATTCAAGGGCATTAAAGACGAGCGCGTTTTATCATCTACGGCGTGTAAGGATATGGCTAATTGCACGCCTAAATTTTTGCCCGCTAAAATGGGGATTTTATCGGCCACGCCACTCGTGGAAATGGTGATCCTTTTAGGCGAAATTTGCATGCCGGTATTGAAAATCTCAACCGCTTTACACACCTCATCTAAATTGTTTAAAGGCTCGCCCATTCCCATAAAAACAATGTTGAGCGCTTTTTCAATGGGGAGGTTATTGTCTTCTTTAATGAGTAGGGCTTGCTGGATGATCTCGCTCGCTTTCAAATTCCTCACAAAACCGCCTTTTTGAGTGAAACAAAACGAGCAACCCACTTGACAGCCGATTTGACAAGACACGCACACGGTGTATTTTTCCCCCTCTAAAACGGCGTTCGTTTCTTCATCAATCTTTTTATCCTTCATTTTCAACAACACCGCTTCAAAAGTGTGGTTGTCTCTTAAAGATTTAAAAAGGTATTTTTTAGAGCCATCAACACTCTCCCTCACATGCGCGATTTCTATCGTGCGCAAAGTAAATTCTCGCTCCAAATAAGCGATAAAGTCTTTTGAAAAATTATTTTGCATGTCTTTAAAGCTTGTTTTATACTTCGCATAGAGCCACAAATAAAGCTGTTTAGCCCTAAAACTTGGTTTTAAAAGTTGGCTCAATTCATCTAAAGTGAAATCATAAATACTAGCTTTCATGCTTTAAGCCCTAATTCTAAAAGTTGGTGCAAGTGCAAGACTCCTAAAACCTTATTACAATCATCTACGCACACCAAAAGCTGGATCTTATGGCGCTCTAAAAATTCTAACGCTTCTAAAAGAAGAGCGTCTAAATTCTTAAAGCTTTTAGGTTTTAAGGTGGCAAAATGCCTCACTTCGCTCTCCAAGCTAAGCCCTTTTAATAGCGCCCTACGGACATCGCCATCGCTTAATACCCCCACAAGCTCGTTAGCCTTATTGACTAAAATCGCGCTGCCTAATCGTTTTTCACTCATTTCTATGAGCGCGTCTTTAAAACTTGTATTAGGAGCGATTAAGGGGAGGTTCGTGGTTTGCAATAAGTCTTTAACCTTGACAAAAAGCTTTTTGCCTAAAAGCCCGCCCGGATGAAAGGAGGCAAAATCTTCTTGGCTAAAATTTTTCGCTCGCATCAAGCATGCCATTAAAACATCGCCTAACGCTAAAGTTAGGGTGGTAGAAGTCGTTGGAGCGGTGTTGATCGGGCAAGCTTCTTTTTTGATTTTCAAGCTCAAATAGTAATCGCCAAGTTTAGAAAGCGAGCTAGTAGGGCTTTTAGTGAAAGTGATGATTTTATGGCTTAAGCGTTTTAAATGGCTCACCAGATTCAACAATTCTAAAGACTCGCCCCCATAGCTAATCATTAGGATCACATCGTTTTTTTCCACCATGCCCAAATCCCCATGCATGGCTTCTGTGGGGTGTAAAAACGCGCTCCTGTTACCGGTGCTTAGCATGGAAGCA
>ASYU01000006.1:0-8234 GCA_000448465.1 Helicobacter pylori PZ5056
TTGCCCCCTTATGGCGCGGGCGCACCCACTTATGCGGTTCGTTTTACGATTTTGTCGTTTTCTCTTTTAGAAAAAGAAAATTCTACTTATAGGGCGGAATTCGCGCTAGGCTATGATATTAGCGTGAAAGGCGATTCGCATTCTGGAGTGATCATTAAGCATGAAAATATTTCTAGCTTGGAAAATAAAACGACCAAAACGAGTAAAAATGGCAGTCAAGATTTTCAAGAGAGCGCGATACAATCCCTCCAACATGTCAGCACGCAAGCGATGCAAGAAGCGATTTCTTTGATTAAAAAAGCGGTTGAAGCGCAAAGCGTAAGCCCGTTAAAAAAATAAAATAAGGAGAAACTATTTGAATTTACGATTGGCTGGAGCAAGCGTTTTGACGGCTTGTGTCTTTTCGGGGTGTTTTTTTTTAAAAATGTTTGATAAAAAACTTTCTAGCAATGATTGGCATATCCAAAAAGTGGAAATGAACCATCAAGTGTATGACATTGAAACCATGCTCGCTGATAGCGCTTTTAGAGAGCATGAAGAAGAGCAAGATTCCTCTTTAAATACCGCTTTGCCTGAAGATAAAACAGCGATTGAAGCTAAAGAGCAAGAGCAAAAAGAAAAAAGAAAACACTGGTATGAGCTTTTTAAAAAGAAGCCAAAGCCCAAAAACTCTATGGGAGAGTTTGTGTTTGATCAAAAAGAAAATCGTATTTATGGGAAAGGCTATTGCAACCGGTATTTTGCCAGCTATGTATGGCAGGGCGATAGGCACATTGGGATTGAAGATAGCGGGATTTCAAGAAAAGTGTGTAAAGATGAGCATTTAATGGCGTTTGAATTGGAATTTATGGAGAATTTTAAGGGTAATTTTGCGGTAACTAAGGGCAAAGACACGCTCATTTTAGACAACCAAAAAATGAAAATTTATTTGAAAACGCCATGAGTTTATGTTTTGTGTTTTAATATAGGGGCTTTTTGTTTTGATTCAATGGAATGTTAGTCATAAAATCTAAAAAATGCTAAAAGCATTTTTTACAATCAACAATTTAAGCATAAACTTTACGCTATAATTTTCTCACTTTTTCATTAAGGGATTTCATGCAAAATTCATTCAATCAAAGTTACCCCCAATCAGCAGTAAAAGATTGTGTACATCATAAAGAATAAAATAAGAGAAAACTTGAAACCTATCAAATTAAAACAATTAGACACTAAAGTAGCTTATTACTTGACCACTAAAGAAGAAATATTGTTATATCTTAATGAATTGATTCAAAAAGAAAAAACAGATGAATTTTGCACTGCTTTATACCAATTGGTCAAATCTAAAGGCTTTGATAATATTGCTAAAGAAACGACTTTGAATAGAGATTATATTTATAGGGAATTTAAAATTAAGAAAAATCCATGCATCAAAACATTCTTTTTAGTTTTAAACTCTCTAGGGTTTCAATTGAGATTAAATGAAACAAATAGGTTTGTGCTAGTTTAATGCTAAAAGTAGCTAGTGTGTTTAGTGGTATAGGAGCGTTTGAATGGGCTTTAAAGCGTTTAGATTTAGAACATGAATCTTATTTGCTTGTGATAATGGAAACATTGATTTAAAATTAGATTATGATACAGAATTAAATAAAATCAAAAGTCTTTCTAGTATAAAAAAAAGAAAAATTACACAAATAATCTCTATAAACAACATAGCAGAAAAACTAATTTCGTTAAACAATCTTATTTGGCTAACTATACTATTCAAAATGATTGTTTTTTTCAAGATATTAAATTGCTTGATGGCACAGACTTCACGGATAAAGTGGATATTTTAGTGGGCGGTAGTCCATGTCAGAGCTTTTCAAGTATTGGGAATAAACTAGGATTGGAAGACACTAGAGGCACTTTATTCTATGATTATATTAGAGTGCTAAATGAAATCAAGCCCAAGGTTTTTATTTTTGAAAATGTCTATGGGATGCTAAGGCATGATAAAGGGAAAACTTTTGAAGTAATCCAAAAAGCTTTTGAGAGTTTGGATTATCATTATAAGTATGGGATTTTAGATGCGAGAAATTATGGCATTCCACAAGGGCGTAGGCGTTTGTTTTTGGTGGGTTTTAAAGAACAAGAAAAATGCACTAATTTTACATTCCCTAGTCCTAAAGAACTCACTATCACTATGCAAGATTTATTGCAAGACAATATTAAAGAGGGGAATTTATTGAGTAAAAACGCTATTTTAGATACCAAGTCCTTTTTGGGTGGGGAATTAGTGGATGAAAAGTATTTTCTAAGCGAGAAACTTCTTAAATACTGCTTGAGTGCAGGCACAAAAAACTTCTATCATGCTGATGCTAAAATTGATTTGCCTATCGCAAGAGCTTTGCTCTCTACTATGGGAAACCACCACCGCTCAAGCGTGAACAATTATGTTACCACTAATGATAGAGTGCGTTCTTTAAGCGTGCGAGAAGCTCATAGGCTTATGGGCTTTGATGATGATTATAAAATTGTTGTTTCTAAAGCTCAAGGATACAAACAGGCAGGCAATTCTATCGTTGTAGATGTCTTAATCGCCTTAATTAAAGAAATCATTAAGGTTATTTGATGGAAGTTGCAAGTTTGTTTAGTGGTATTGGAGGGCTTGATTTAGGGTTTATACAAAATGGCTTTGAAATTGTATGGGCGAATGATTTTGATAAGCATGCAGTAGAGACTTATAGAGCTAATATAGGACAAAATATTATCTTAGGCGATATTGAAATTGAAAAAGACCATATTTGTGGGCATGATATTTTAATAGGCGGTTTCCCTTGTCAGCCTTTTTCTACTTTAGGTTCTTTGCAAGGTTTTGAAGATAAGAGGGGAACTTTATTTTTCACTATTTGTGAAATCATTAAAAAACATAGACCTAAGATTGTTGTTTTAGAAAATGTTAAAAATTTAATCAATCACAATAAGGGGGAGAGTTTTAAACGCATCCTTTTTGAATTGAATGAGCTTGATTATCAAGTTAATTACGATATTTTAAATACCCTAGATTTTGGTATCCCTCAACAGTGCAATCGTGTATTTATTGTTGCCTTAAGAAAAAATAGTTTCACAAATCTAGAATTTGTTTTTCCTTCAAAAATCTCTTGTAAAATAAGCACTTTAGATTTATTGGACAAACAAGTGGAATTAAAATATTTCATCTCTCAAAAAATGATTAAAACCATTTTAGGAAAAGGGACAAAAGGCTATATTGTAGAGCCTAGTATAGATACTCCTATTGCAAAAACTCTCACAGCTACCATGCATAAATGCCACAGAGCCAGTCAAGATAACTACTACACGGATTTAAAAAATTGGGAACGCTATAAAGACAATAATTACTCTACTATTAGGCGTCTAACCCCTAATGAAGCTAGAAAATTACAAGGGTTTCCTAGCAATTTCAAACAAGTTGTCTCTGACACTCAAAGCTATAAGCAATTTGGCAATGCAGTCAGTGTGAATGTAAGCTTTGCTCTAGCTAAAGCGATTAAAAAACATTGTGAATTGTTTTTAAAAAAGGGTTAAAAATGGGTAATTCTAAGCAAAAGAAAAACATCTATAGAGTGGAAAATTTTGAGGAAATTCAAGAAATCATTGTTGATAAGTCTCAATCTTTATATGATTATATGGATAAATATAGAAGCAGTGAGTATATTCTTTACTATAAAATGTTAAGCCATTCAGATCTGCCCAACTTTGCCAAAATGAAAAATAATGAAAGTTTGGATAAAAATTTACTCTATTATTTAAGCACAAAAGAAATGCAAGAGATAGAGCAACATGAAAATGAACTTACTCATGGGGGCTAGGGAGCTAGGCGCTAACATTAGCGACTTAAACCAAGAATTACAGAAAATGAATATCTTTAGCACGAACATGGATCTAATGAGCACTAACGAATATAGTGATTTAATCAAAGACGAGCAAAATACAGAAGCGCTAAAACAAAGTAACAGCGTTTGATAAGATTAACAATAAGGGATAGATAGGATGGACTACCCTAAACAATTTAACGCCAATACCATGTCGTATCCGATCCTTAATAATCAAGATTTTACGCCTATAGAACTCCGTCAAGCTGTGCATGGCATAGGCATGGCTGAAGATGTAGAATTTGACAGATTGCGACACAACCTATTTAAGAATGATTTATTGTATCTTTTGATAGAAAAAACTCAAACGAAAAAGAATTTATTTATTATGCCTTTTAAAAATCCTTTATTTTTTAGTCTTTTGGGGATAACTAATTCTAAATGGCAAATTTATCAAGAGCAAAAACTCAAAAGAGAAAATAATCTAGCTGCTAAAAGCTCCACTCCATTTCAAGAAGAAAAGATACAACGACAACACCAGAACAAATGGCGAGAAGCGTTGGCGTTCGAGATGATGAATTACACTACGATAGATAGGTCTGTTTTTTGTCCATTAACTTATATTGAAGCTGATTTTGATGATATGAAAACTTTATTCAGAGCATCACATATTAAAGGCTATAGCGATTGCGATGAAGAAGAAAAATACGATATTAATAATTGCTTATTGCTAGTCGCTAATGCAGACGCTTTATTTGACAAACATTTTATTACTATTGATGAAAACAAGCGATTAAAATTCTCTTATTTATTGGAAAATAACCACAAACTCAAATCGCAACTTAATCTAAATAATGGCATTTTTAAAGATATATTAAATGATAGAAGAATGCAATATTTGGCGTATCATAGAAAAATTTTTGAGGAAAAAGAACAAGAAAGAAAGGCTAAAGAAAGATAATTATGATAAATCAAGATAACTTAAGGCTTTTAGGTCTTAAGTTGTTTTGACCCTAGAGTTTTTCATAATCAAATCCCCATTAAAGGGACTTTTTGAAATCAAAAAGAGGGTTTAGGGGTTTTGTCTGTCATCACAGGGAGTTCTGGGTAGATTATTTTAGGTTTTTTACCCTTTAAGGCTTCAAAGAAAATTTCAATTTTTTTCGCTTCTGCATCGCTGATTTCAATGCCTAACTGGATAGAGCCCATTTCTTTAATCGCATCTTTAACATCCCAAAACTGCCCGTTATGGAAATAAGGCATCGTTTCGGTGATATTCCTTAAAGTAGGCACTTTCACAAGCCCGTTTTTATCGCCTTTGAAATCGCCCACATTAGCGAATTTATAAGGTTTGACCACCCCAAAAGGCTGCATCGTCCCCCCAAGATTAATGCCATTATGGCAAGCCACACAGCCTTTAGAAATGAATAAATCCAGCCCTTCTTTTTCAGCTTTACTGAGCGCTTTAGGATTGCCCCTTAAAAAATCATCGTAACGGCTTGGGGTAATGAGCGTGGCTTCAAACATAGCGATACTATCAGCGATCAATTTAAAATCAATTTTGACTTTAGAGCCATAAGCTTTTCTAAAGAGCTTGACATAGCCTGGTAGGGAATTGATTTTTTCTACCACGACTTTAGGGTCAGCCCCCATTTCAAAAGAAGATTGGATCGGCCCTTGCGCTTGTTCGTTTAAATGCGTAACCCTACCATCCCAAAACTGCACATCGTTAAACACGGAGTTATACACCGTTGGGGAGCTTAAAAGGTGGGGGTTTTTCTTCCATTGAGAGCCTATAGCGCTTGGGATTAGATCCACCCCGCCTAAGCCCAGATTATGGCATGTGTTGCAAGACACAAGATAGGAAGTGGAAATCCTAGGGTCAAAATAGAGCATTTTGCCTAATTCCACTTGAGCGGAGGTCATGATTTCGCTGCTTTTAGCGCCAATGCCCACATCTCTGGTTTTTTTGATCTGGTATTCTTTGAGCGCTTTGCCCATAGGCATGGGTTCTAATTGGCTTTCCTTCGCTTTTTTAATCAAATCCATATCGCTTAAAGCATAAACGCAAGAAAAAACCAAGCAAACGCCCAATAAAATGGATTTTTTCATGATGAACTCCTAAAATAGTATTAAAAATAAGACAAAACTTTCTTATTATAACCACCATTTTAAAATAATTCACCACTAAACGATCCGATAAAGAGTTTTTTAAAGAGCGGTAGGTATAATGGCGTTAAATCCAAATAGGGGTTAGACAATGAAAGAGAATAAAGCTTTTACGCATTTGCACTTGCACACAGAATATTCGCTTTTAGACGGGGCGAATAAGATTAAAATCTTAGCCAAACGCGTTAAAGAATTGGGCATGAAAAGCGTGAGCGTAACCGACCATGGGAACATGTTTGGAGCGATTGATTTTTACACGAGCATGAAAAAAGAAGGCATCAAGCCTATCATCGGCATGGAAGCGTATATCCATAACGATGACAACCTCTCCAGCAAAGAAACCAAGCAACGCTTCCATTTGTGCCTGTTCGCTAAAAACCAAGAGGGCTATGAAAACTTGATGTTTTTAAGCTCTATGGCGTATTTAGAAGGGTTTTATTATTTCCCGCGCATCAATAAAAAGCTTCTAAGGGAGCATTCTAAGGGCATTATCGCTTCTAGCGCGTGCTTGCAAGGGGAAGTCAATTACCATTTGAATACTAACAATGAGAGAAACCGCAAGTATGGGGCTAAAGGCTATGATGAAGCTAAAAAAATCGCTTGCGAATACCAGGAGATTTTTGAAGACGATTTTTATTTAGAAATCATGCGTCATGGCATTTTAGATCAGCGATTCATTGATGAACAAGTCATTAAAATGTCTTTAGAAACAGGGTTAAAAATCATTGCCACCAACGACACCCACTACACCATGCCCAATGACGCTAAGGCTCAAGAAGTAGCGATGTGCGTAGCGATGGGTAAAACCCTAAACGATAAGGGGCGCTTGAAACACTCCGTGCATGAGTTTTACATTAAATCCCCTGAAGAAATGGCGAAGCTGTTTGCAGATATTCCAGAAGCTTTAGAAAACACCCAAGAAATCGCTGATAAATGCGTTTTAGAGATTGATTTAAAAGACGATAAAAAGAACCCCCCAACCCCCCCAAGCTTCAAATTCACTAAAGCTTACGCTAAAGAAGAGGGGCTGAATTTTGAAGATGACGCTTCTTATTTCGCTTATAAGGCCAGAGAAGGCTTGAAAGAGCGCTTGATCTTAGTGCCAAAAGAAAAGCATGATCAATATAAAGAACGCCTAGAAAAAGAAATTGAAGTCATCACGAACATGAAATTCCCAGGGTATATGCTGATCGTGTGGGATTTTATCCGTTACGCTAAAGAAATGGGTATTCCTGTGGGGCCTGGTAGGGGGAGCGCGGCTGGGAGTTTGGTGGCTTTTGCCTTAAAAATCACCGATATTGACCCTTTGAAATACGATTTGCTCTTTGAAAGGTTTTTAAACCCCGAACGAGTCAGCATGCCTGATATTGATACGGATTTTTGCCAGCGCCGGCGTAAGGAAATCATAGAATACATGATTGAAAAATACGGCAAATACAATGTGGCTCAAGTCATCACCTTTAATAAGATGTTGGCTAAAGGCGTGATCAGAGATGTCGCAAGGGTTTTGGACATGCCTTATAAAGAAGCGGACGATTTTGCCAAACTCATCCCTAACCGCTTAGGCATCACGCTTAAGGGCTATGAAAAAAATGGCGAGTTCATAGAGGGGGCGTGGGAATTAGAGCCTAAAATCAAAGAATTAGTGGAGAGCAATGAATTAGCCAAACAAGTGTGGGAGTATTCGCTCAATTTAGAGAATTTGAATCGCAACGCAGGCGTGCATGCCGCAGCCTTAGTGGTGGATAGCCAAAAAGAATTGTGGCACAAAACCCCTTTGTTTGCCTCTGAAAAAACCGGCGGTATCGTTACGCAATATTCCATGAAGTATTTAGAGCCGGTGGATTTGATCAAGTTTGACTTCTTGGGGCTTAAAACCTTGACCGTGATTGATGATGCGCTTAAAATCATTAAAACGCAACATAACATTGATGTGGATTTTTTATCGTTGGATATGGACGATCCGAAAGTGTATAAAACGATCCAAAGCGGCGATACGGTGGGGATCTTCCAGATTGAATCCGGAATGTTTCAAGGGCTTAACAAGCGCTTAAGGCCTTCAAGCTTTGAAGACATTATCGCCATTATCGCACTAGGCAGACCGGGGCCTATGGAATCAGGCATGGTAGATGATTTTGTGAATAGAAAGCATGGCGTTGAGCCTATCGCTTATGCGTTTAAAGAATTAGAGCCGATTTTAAAGCCCACTTACGGCACGATCGTCTATCA
>ASYU01000007.1:0-8489 GCA_000448465.1 Helicobacter pylori PZ5056
CCGCTGCTTGGCTTCTTGGATAGAATTATTAGCTAGGCCTGAAATCACAAACGCCGGCAAAGCCCTTGTGAAAGTCGCTTCCACAGCCACGATTTCAGCCACCCCCCTTTGCATGGTCGCGCAAAATATCGTGTTGATCATGATTAGGACTTGCTTTTGGGATTTTTATTTAATTCTTTTAATTCTTTTTCAAATTTCTTACGCTTCAAAATGGATAATTTATCCACGAATAACACGCCATTAAGGTGATCGATCTCATGCTGAATGGCTACGGCTAATAAAGCGCTCGCTTCTAAGATTTTCACTTCAGCGAAGCGGTTTTGATACTCTATCTTAACCTTTTCAAAGCGCTCCACCTCTTCATAAAACCCCGGCACAGACAAGCACCCTTCTTTATACATTATTGAACCCCCCGTTTCTATCCATTTAGGGTTAATGATTTCTAGGCAATCCTCTTTGTGTTGCACGCCGTCTTCTTGCGGGAGATTGATAATGAGCATCCTTAAGGGCAAGCCCACTTGAATAGCGGCTAAGCCTATCCCCTCACTAGCGATCATGGTTTCATGCATGTCGTCTAATTGCTGGTGGAGTTTTGAATCAAAAGAAACGACTTCTTTAGAAATCGTTCTTAAGATTTTAGAAGGGTAATGGATAATCTCTAATAACGCCATGCAATCACTTTACATTTTTCTGTAACACTTTATCAATCAAGCCATACTCTTTAGCTTCTTTAGCGCTCATGTAAAAATCCCTATCCGTGTCTTTAGCGATTTGCTCCAAACTCTGCCCTGAGTTTTGAGCCAGAATAGAATTCATCAAACCCTTAAGCCTAAGGATCTCGTTAGAAATGATTTCAATATCGCTCGCTTGCCCTTGAGCCCCCCCTAAAGGCTGGTGGATCATAATCCTTGAATGAGGCAATGAAAAACGCTTGCCCTTAGCCCCACAGCTTAATAAAAACGCCCCCATAGAAGCCGCTTGACCGATGCAAATCGTGGAAACATCAGGGCGGATAAAATTCATGGTGTCATAAATGCTAAGACCGCTTGTTATCACCCCACCAGGAGAATTGATATACAAGCCAATGTCTTTTTCAGGGTCTTCGGCTTCCAAAAACAAGAGTTGGGCCACGATAGAAGACGCCACGCTGTCGTTAATCTCACCGCTCAATAAAACGATGCGATCCTTTAAAAGGCGTGAGTAAATATCATAACTGCGTTCGCCACGCTCTGTATTTTCTATTACATAAGGAATGTATCCCATCATTTTCCCTTTTAATCGTTTAACCCACTTGAGTTTTTTGAGCGTTAGGCCTCATTTTTTCCAAAATTTCTTGTTGCTCTTTAGGCAGGTTTTTATCCAACAAATAAGCTAACACCCTATCTTCAATCATCGCCATTTTTACCGCCGCTAACATGTTATTTTTGCGGTATTGTTCAATGAGATTTTCTGGGTTTTGCCCTGTCATCATCGCTTCATAATACAAAGTTTGAAAGACTTCATTATCATGCACGCCAATTTTTTCTTCCTTCGCTAAAGCGTCAATGATAAAAGTGATTTTCACGCTTTTTGTCGCATCATTCCTAAAGCTCTCACGCTTTTCTTTGGCTTTTTCTTGACTTTCTTGTAAGGATTTGACTTCTTCAGCTTGCATGGAATAAAGAGCGTTCCTAAACAACAAATCCATTTCTTGCTCTATGATCGTTTTAGGCAAATCAAAAAGAATCTTTTCATCTAAATTTTCAATCAATTTTTCTTTCAACTCTTCGTTATAGAGCCTGGCTTTATTTTCTAAAAACAACTGCCCTTTAACCCTTTCTTTTAAAAGCTCTAAAGTCGCATTCTCTTCATTAGCTAGCACGATTTTAGCGAGTTCGTCATTGATTTCTAACGCTTCACGTGCTTGGATCTGGTGTAATTTCACTTTAAAAAGGGCTTCTTTACCGGCTAAATGCTCTGCGTGGTATCCGCTAGGGAAAGTCAAAGGGAATTCTTTTTCTTCGCTAGCTTGCATGCCTAAAAGAGCCTTTTCAAAATCTTCTAGCATTTGCTTACTGCCTAAAATCAAATTGAAATTCTCAGCCTTGCCCCCTTCAAAAGGCGCATTATCTATAAAGCCTTCAAAATCAATCGTTAATTTATCGTCATTTTGAGCTTTTCTTTGAGCGTCAGTATCCACAAATTTCGCATAATCTTTAGCGAGCTGTTTCAAACGCTCATCAATTTTTTCTTCATTGGGGATTTCCACTCCCACGCTAGGCACGCACTCTTTGATCTTGTCTAAAACAATCGTGGGTTTTAAGCCGATGTCCGCTTCTATTTCAAAATGCGTGTCTTTTTTTTCAAATTTAGTGAGATTGGGGCTACCGATTAAATCCTTATTTTCAATCCCTAATTCCTTAAAAGCGTTTTTTAAAACCTCTTGAATCATTTCTTCTTGAGCGTCTTGATCAATTTGGGCTTGATAACGGGTTTTCACTAAACTAAGGGGGACTTTACCTCTTCTAAAGCCATCAATCTTAACTTTTTGGGCGATTTTTTGAGCGATTTTATCATAACGCTTTTCTAAATTTTCAATGGAAGGTTTAGCGCTCAAACGGGCGTTAGCGGTGTCAATCTTTTTCACTTCAAGATTCATTTTTTTCCTTAATGGTTAAAAAATTAAATTTTTGTATCATTATAGCTTAATTTGTTTTAATTCCGGTTTATAAAAAGCGGTTAATTTGGTTTTCAAAAATTGAAAAAACTAAAAATCATAAGTTGAAGTGAGATAGACAGAAATATTGCGCTTGAAATGAAGGGTGTATAAAGGGGTTTTAAAATAATCATTGGTTAAAAAAGGGATGCGCGCGCCAAATTCTATCGCCCAATTCTTATACCTTGAAAAGCGGTAACGATACCCCACATTCAGCATCACTTGAAACATGTAAGGGTGATAAACGCTTGAAGGATCTTTGGCCCACTTTTTAAAAATCTTTGTTTCATAAAACCAGGTTTCTCCCACGAGATTCATCCCTAAAATCAGCGTCCCAAAAGCGCGTTTGTATAAAAAGTCAGCTCCCGCGCCATAAAAAATAGCGTTAATAAAAGTCTCTTTTCTTTGCAACTTTTCTCTATAGCTTTTAGGGATCTGCGAACTCTCTCTCAAACTATCGCCTAATGCGCCTTTATTTTTAAGAAAAAAGCCATAAGCGTAATCCAAAGAAATATAAAAGCGGAAACCATAGTGCTCTTTTTTAGGAAAAAATTGTTTGTAGCCATAAATCAAACTGACTTCAGCAAAAGGAATGTCTCGGTATTTTGAATGGTTTTCAAATTTTTCCCTGCTCTGTAGCCATGACATTTGCACCACGCTCGTGCCGTAATAATGGGAGCTTTTGTCTGTGTTAAAAGGTTTTCTTTTGGGCTTTTTAGGCTCAGTGAAACATGGGGGGTGGGTTTTACCCCTTAAACACTTCTTGGCTAAAAACCGCTGGTACCCTAGATCTTCTTTTTTGGCGATCGTATAAGTAACCAGATCATCAGCCCTTAAATACACGCTTAAAAAGAACGCCAAAAAACCCCCTTTTAAGCAGTTTGTTCAAGCGTTCTTTTCTTATTTGTTTTTATCGGTTTCTCTTGTTTTTCAATTCCTTGGCGTCTTTTTGATAAGATTCTAAATTCCTTTGAGTGAGTTTCTTATCCATTTCTTGCATGATACTTGCAAAAATCTTATTCAAAGCACTCTTAATCGCATCATTAGAATTATCCGTTCCCTTAACCATAGTGCTAACTAACCCTCCGCTATGGCTTGAATGGGTGGTTTTTAAGAATTTTTCTTGAATGTCTAACTCGCTCAAATCCATCGTAAAGGAATCTAAAGATTCCCCACTCATAGGCTCTAGTATGGTAACCTTGACAAAACCGGCCGGGATTAAAACCCCTTCCATTTTATCCAAACCAGTGGAGAATAATAACCCGGGTTCTGATTTTTTCTGTATGGTTCTTTTAGGATCGGGGCGTAAAACAATTTCGCCATTCATAGCGACAGCCAACAAATACCCTTCTTTTTTTTGTGCAAAAGAAAAATCGTCTTTATCGCTACTATCCACATTGATAACCTTGTAGCCCTGATTTTGCAAGATCTCTTCAACCTTAAGCGTGGTTTGATTCTTGAATTTATTTTCATACTCTTTAGCAATGTTATCGCTGTATTGGAAAGCTGGCTTTAAAAGTAAAATCTTTTCATCTAACGCTTGAACCTTCTCGCTAGCTGGATGGTAATTCAATTTCAAAGCGACTTCATTGGTTTCAATAATATGCGGGCTGCACCCCACTAATAAAGCCGCCACGCTCGCGCCTAAAAGGTATTTTTTCCATGCAAAATCCTTAAAATGACCATTTGTTTTCATCGTTCTATCCTTGATTGTAATATTTCAGACTTCCATAACAACAAACACGAAGCAACCAACACGCTTTTGTTGTCAAAATGTTATTTTACCCTAACATCTTTAGATTATTAGTTTTTTTCTATTTTTTAGCGTTATAATCCCCGCTTTTGCCTCCACTCTTATATTCTAACATCACACCGCTAATTGTCATGCTCTTATCAATGGCTTTCACCATGTCATAAATGGTTAAAAGCCCTACGCTCACACTCATTAGCGCTTCCATTTCTACGCCCGTTTTAGCTTGAGTTTTGACTCTCGCATAGAGTTTAAAACTGCAAGTCTCTTTTTCTTCTAAAATGTCAATATCCACCCCATTGAGCATGATTGAATGGCACATGGGAATGAGCTCGCTTGTCTTTTTAGCCCCCATAATCCCAGCAATAATAGCAGTCTGTAACACCGGACCCTTTTTGACGCAATGATTAACAATAGCGTCATAAGCCTCTTTATTCATGCTGATACGACCGCTTGCTAGAGCGATTCTTTCAGTGGTTTCCTTATCCCCTATATCCACCATTTTAGGCTGATTTTCTTCATTCAAATGAGTGAGCGGCATTTTTTTACCTTATTGTTTGGGGCGAAACGCTTGAATGTTTTTTTCATTCACTTGCATATAATTTCCTAAAATCAAATCCACGCAATAAGGAATTGCTGGAAAAACCGCTTCTAAGCATTCTCTAATACTTTTTGGCTTACCAGGGAGATTGATAATCAAACTCTTATTCCTAATACCAGCGCTCTGGCGCGATAGAATCGCTGTAGGCACATATTTTAAACTAGTCATTCGCATAAGCTCTCCAAAACCAGGAAGCATTTTTTGGCACACTTTTTCTGTGGCTTCTGGGGTTATATCTCTTAAAGCAGGGCCTGTGCCTCCTGTAGTAACGACTAGATCGCATTGGTATTCATCGCACATTTTAATCAGCGATTTTTCAATTAAATCCCTTTCATCAGCGACAATTTCGTAATGAAATTCTAAAGGATTGAGCAGGTATTCGCTCAACACTTCTTGTATCGCCTTACCGCTTAAATCTTCATAAATCCCTTTTGATGCTCTATCGCTCGCACTCAAAACGCCTATATGAATCGTTTGCATTTTAACTCCTTTTTAAGCTAAAAGCCCACTCCCTTTTAAAAGGTGGCTTCTTTCTTTAGCGTAGATGCGTTTATTGTGGATTAAATCGTATTTCCAAATAGGGGCGTTATGCTTAAAATCTTCAATAAAATCTTGGTATAGTTCTAAGGCATTTTTTCTGTTCTTTCCCATTAAAACGCATAAAAATGAGCTTTGTCCTATCAAAACATCGCCCAGGCTGTGCGCCATTTTTAACACCACGCCCAAATCTTTGGCTTTATGGTGCCATTTTTCAAACCAAGTCTTTAATAGCGCTTCATAAATATCAAAACTCAAGCCTTGAATGTTATCCTCTTTTCTCACAATCCCCACAAACACACAAAACGCTCCAAAGTTTTTAATGCGAGCTTCTTCTTGGTAGGCTTTCAAAAGCTTCTCAGTATCTAATGCCCCTTGAATGATTTTTAACACCTAGCCCCCACAAACCGGTGGCAACAAACTGACCACATCGCCATCTTTTAAAGGCGTGCTTAAATTGTCTATTAAGTGATCATTAAGGGCTATCGCGCAAACGCCCAACCACTCTTTTAGACCCTCTTTTTCCTGTAAAATCGCTCTTAATTCTTTCAAATCATTCGCTTTGATGAAAAAATTTTCTTCTTTTATGGGTCCAAAAAATCGCACTTCTATCATTATCTTATCCCTATATTGTGCCCTTTAAAGCATGATCTTAAAATGTTTTTAAAGCTTATTTTAAAAGAGTTTTCACAATAAATGCCCCATTTTGAGCTTTTTGACTTCCAAATACCCTTGATTGTGTTCATTAGCGCACACGATCAAGCTCTCCCTTGTTACCTCAGCGTATTTTTCTAAAGCGGCGATTTTTTTAGGGTTATTCGTGAGCAAGCGCATTTTTTTAATGCGGTAATATTCTAAAATCTCACCCGCAACACTATAATCCCTTTCATCGTCTTTAAACCCTATCATTTCATTGGCTTGAATGGTATCATAGCCCTTATCCTGTAAAGCGTAGGCATTGACTTTGTTAAATAGCCCTATACCACGCCCTTCTTGGCGCAAATAAATCACTAGCCCCCCTTCTTTAGAAATCCTTTCTAACGCCATTTGCAACGCCCCTCCGCAATCGCATTTTTGAGAGCCTAGAGCATCACCCGTTAAGCATTCTGAATGCAGGCGCACTAAGGGGTTTTGAGGAAAATTAGGGGTGAAAATGACTAAATGATCTTTAGAGCCATTAGAACCCTTTTCTCTAAAACACTGGATACAAAACTCCCCAAATTGAGTGGGTAATTTGGCTTGGTTAGAAACTTCTAATCGTTTCAAGGATACTCCTAAAATTAGTTTTAAAACGCGTCTTTTAAAAAAAGGTATTCTATCAAAACTCTTTATAATTTTCTTAAATTTTAAATTCTTAAAATTTGTAAGTCAAATTCAAACCATTGGGGCTTAAATTAGAACGGATTTCATGTTTATTATAAATCCCTAAAGCTTCCCCAAGCCCTAAATCTCTAATCACAAAACCGATAGGATCCATAAGAGCGATAACCAAACGCCCTAAAAATAAAGAGCCAAAAAGCTTGCCTTCGTTGCGTTGGATATAGCGCGTGAGCTGATAAAACCCTTCCCCTAAAATGGAGCCTAATAAGGGCGTGATCACTAGATCCTGCCAGCTAGGCACTTCCACAAACGCTTCCAAGCCATATTCCCAAAAAAGCGTAGAAGTGATAAAAGAAAAAAACGCTGATGCCATCCAACCAAACCCAGCCATGCGCGGTTGCATATAATACATAGCCCCAAAATAAGGGTGCAAAATTTCATTGAAAATAAAACTATCATTGTCCAGTTTTGGACCCATGCGGACATTTTCAAACCAGCTTTTGATCCCAAACTTTTCTCTATCCCAATTCGTTACGCTCTCTGGCATAAGATACAACCCCACAATCCCTATCACCAAAGACACGCCTAAAATCCCAACACTCGTGCCTAAATATTTCCAACGGCTATTTGGGGCATAAGGGATCGTGTTGCTCTTTTTAAACTTCTTTTTAAAGTGTTGCCAAATAAGATTTTTAGGATTTCGTCTCAGCGTTTCTTCTAATTGAATGCTGTTAGCGTTTAAAAAACTACAGCCTAACCCCCAAATAATAACGCAAACCATCCAAATCTTTTGGAAGGTTTTTAGGAATATTTTCAATAATATTTTTAGGAATATTTTCAATAATATTTTTAGGAATGTTTTTAATGAAATCAGCATAAACTTTATTATTACTCTCATTAGGTTGCAAACTTTATCGCTTGACTTAAAAAGAGTTTATTATATCTTAAAAACATTACAACGCATTCAGTAAAGTTTAACAAGCCTTAAAGGCTAATCGTTTCTACAAGTTTAAGCCCAAACCCGCTCAAAGCCTTATACTGCCTGTCTTCACAAGAGCTTAAGAGCCTGAAATCCTTTATCCCTAAATTTTTTAACACCAACGCCCCGATCCCAAAATCTTTAACGATATTGTTTTGTTCAGAATGGGTGTTCATAAAGATCAAATAACCCCCTTCACGCTTTAAATATTCTAACGCTTTAAAAAACACTTCAAACGCATCAGTCGTTAAAAAATCAAAATCCTCTTTGATAGGGTGGAAACGCACTAAAGGGGCTAAATCATGGGTTTTTGCGCCTTTAAACTTAAAAGCGTAATGGTTTTTTTGCTGATGGTCTAAAAAAGTGTAGCATTTCGTTTGGTGTTTTAAAAATTCTCTTTCTTCTTGGCAAAACATTTTCAGCAAACTTTCATTTTCCAAACGATAGCTAATCAAATCAGAGACATAGAGGGTTTTAAGGTTGTGCTTAAGAGCAAAGTCGCTCAAAAATTTATCCCCCCTTCTCGCCATAGAGCCATCTTCTTTCATGATTTCACAAATCACGCTCACGGGCTTTAATCCAGCTAATTTGCACAAATCCACGCTCG
>ASYU01000008.1:0-18768 GCA_000448465.1 Helicobacter pylori PZ5056
CCATTTTTGCGCGATTCCACGCTCCCGCTGAAAGGGCGGAATTCCAAAAAGCTATGATTCATCACGCCTTCGCCTTTAGTGTCGGTTAAAAACTCGCTCCTATAACCGATAAGCCCTCTTGCAGGAATTTCAAATTCTAATCTTGTATAGCCATCACTCATGGGATTCATCGCTTTCATCTCGGCTTTTCTTTTGCCTAATCTTTCAATGATAGCCCCGCTAAAATCTTGGGGCGTATCAATCACTAAATGCTCAAAAGGCTCGCATTTAACGCCATTTTCTTCTTTAATGATGACTTCAGGGCGTGAAATGCTAAACTCAAACCCTTCACGGCGCAAATTTTCAGCTAAAATAGTGATTTGCAATTCCCCACGCCCACTCACTTTAAACTTACCTTCGCCCATTTCTTCGCATTTCATAGCGATATTGGTTTGCATTTCTTTTAAGAGCCTGTCTTTCAACTTATTAGCAGTAACATGCTTTCCTTCTAACCCGGCTAAGGGTGAATCATTGACGGCAAAATACACGCTCATCGTAGGCTCTTCTAAATGCATGGGATCTAAAGGCATGGGGTTAGTAGGATCAACGACGCTATCGCCCACATCCATCGCATTAAACCCGGCAATCGCTACAATATCGCCCGCATAAGCGTTTTCAATCTCCGTCCTAGCCAGCCCTAAAAAACCTATAAGCTTAGTGATACGGCCATTTTCTTTACTCCCATCGCTTTTCATCAACAGCACGCTTTCATTCTTTTTAACCGAGCCATTAAACACTCTAGCGATACCGATTTTGCCCACATAATTGTCATAATCAAGCGTGAAAATTTGCATTTGCAAAGGCTCATCCACGCTCCCACTAGGGCTTGGCACATGCTCTAAAATCGTTTCAAATAAAGGCTCTAAATTTTTCTTTTCATCGTCTAAACTTTTCATCGCATAGCCATCTCGTGCAGCAGCATACACCACAGGAAAATCCAATTGTTTATCGCTAGCCCCCATCGCTACAAACAAGTCAAAAACTTCATCCACCACTCTGTCCGGTTCAGCGGCAGGCTTATCAATTTTATTCACCACCACAATAGGGCAAATCCCAAAACTCAAAGCCTTTTTAACCACGAATTTAGTTTGAGGCATGACCCCTTCTTGAGCGTCCACTAAAAGCAACACCCCATCCACCATTTTTAAAACGCGCTCCACTTCGCCCCCAAAATCAGCATGCCCGGGAGTGTCAATGATATTGATTTTAGTGTCTTTGTAATAAATAGCGGTGTTTTTAGACAGGATAGTGATCCCTCTTTCTCTTTCTAAGTCATTGCTATCCATCACCCTTTCATCCACTTTTTCCCTCTCACTAAATGTGCCAGATTGAGAAAGTAAGCCATCTACTAAAGTGGTTTTCCCATGATCAACATGCGCGATTACAGCGATATTTCTAATATTTTTCATGAATGTCCTAACAAGCAAAATTGAAATTAGAAGTATAACACAATATTATAATAGCCCCAAATGGCGGAATTTTTTGGCTAAATCCTGTTCTATGAAATGGCTTTTATGGGCTTTTAGAAAATTATCATTCCCACTATTAGACGGCATGAAATCGTCATTATCCCTATAAAAAAAGATAAAATAATTTTTCTTTAAATAGTAAGCCAAATGGATTAAAAACGAATCCCCCCCTATATACAAATCGCTTTCTAAAATCAGGTTTTTAACTTCTTCTAAACTGGTTTTAGCGCGATAATGAGTAACTTCATCTTGTAAAAAAGCGTATCGTTCTTCAAAATCTAAAAGCGTAACACAAAAGGGTTTTAAGAGTTTTAAAACGATTTGCAAATGCTCTAAAGGGATACTTCGGTCTATGGATCTTGTGAAAGGGTTGATCAAAATCTTTTTGGGGTTTTTTACACTCATGGAATATTGACTATTATCAAAAACATGCCCATAAATTTGAGAAAACAACTCCTGGCGGTTTTGATAAACGTTTTTAATTTCTTTATTTGGAGTGGTTATGGAAACAAATTTGGATAAAAGAGCACTTCTAAAATCTTGTTTTTCTAAAATCAAATGTTTGATTTTGTGCTTCTTAAACGCTTTTAATAACCATAAAAAATCCTTCATCGCCAAAAAAACCCCTTGTTTTTTAAGATCATAAAAAGCAGGGACATTTTCAAAAACAGGAATGATTTCAAAATGTTTTTCGCATTCTAAAAGTTTGGCGATTTTTAAAGTCAAACGAGTGCCTAGGATTTTAAGGGGTTGCTGCTGTTTGAAAGCGATTTCTTTTAAAAGGCTAAGCGTGATGAGGTTATCCCCTAAAGCCAAAAGACAAGCAACATGCATGGTTTTTCCTGATGGTGAAATGTTTAGGGTCTTTTTTTTCTATCCCTAAATTTTTTAAATAAAATTTTTCATCAAAACTATTGTTAATAAATTGCGCAAATAGGGGCAAGCATTCCAAATCTTTTCTTAAAATTTTATGCGTTTTAAAAAGCGATTCAAAAATGAATTGCATTAAATCGCTGTTTAACAATTCTTTTAACGCATGAGCGTTGATGGGGAAATTTTCTTTTAAAACAAACATGTTCGCGCTGTTTAAAAAAAGGCGTTGCTCATTGTCATAAAAAAAGACAAGCTTTGAAGAAATGAATTTATACACGATTTTTTCTCTAGCCTGATAAAGGCTTAAGGGAGCGACTTGCTGGCAGTCTTTCAAATCAGCGTTAATGAATTGGCTAGGGGCTTTTAATCTGTCTTTTAAAATATCTGAACCCCTAAAAATAGGAATGGTATTTTTTTCTTGTTTGGAGTGTAATCTTTCTTTATTGTTGCCTGTAACAATCCCTAAAGCAAAATGAGCGTTATTTTTTAAAGTGATATGAGGAATGGAAAAAAGGTGGTCTAAAATTTTATTTTCTTTATTAGAGCAATGGATATTAAAAATCTTTTTAGGGTTGTTTAAAAAAGAAGAGGGCGAGCGTTTGAACTTGCTATTTTGATAAAAGCATGAGATTTTTTGATCCTTGTTAGGGGTTTTTTTAAGCGCCAAACCCACAGCCTTAGTCATTAGATTTTTAAAGGGTTTGTCAAAATCAATCAGGCTTCTCATTTGAAACTTTAAAGCCATTTCTCGCATTTTTTTAAACGCATCAATATTCAAACAACTTTCGGGTAATAATAGCCCCAAATGAGCGTTTTCTTTTAAGCAATTCAAACTCGCTACAAAAAAGAGCGACGCGCTATCTAGGCTTTGAGAGAGGTTGAATTTCTGTTTGAAATTTTCTTTTTGGTTTTGGTTGTATTTCTTACCCCATGGCGGGTTAGTGAAAATGCAATCAAATTGCGGGGCATGTTTTAAACTCAAAAAATCTTTTTGCATGATATTAGGGCAATCTAAACGATAACGCTCTTTAATACGCTTTTTAGTCAAAGCGACAGCAAAAGCGTCTGTATCATAGCCATAGATATTTTCAACCTTAAAACCCAGTTTTAAAGCATGCATGATAAAATTCCCACTCCCCACAGCCGGATCGCAAAAAATCGCTTGAGAGGCATCAAAATCTTTAGGGAGAGTGAAAAGTTGTTCTACTATCCTATTAGGAGTGTAGTAAATGCCTTCTAAATTTCTGGTGGTGTTAGAAAGTTCTTCTTCATAATGAGAACCCAACTTTTCTAAATCAGAGCTATTTTCTAATATTTTTAGGTATTTTAAAATCAATTCTTGATGGTTATGCGCGCCTTTTAAGGATTTGTTAGCGTATTTGTTGAGCTTGTTTTCCCCTAAATGGTTGCGGCAAAAATCTAAAAAAGAGCTTGTTTTCACATAAATTTTATGATCAATCTCTAGTTTCTCTAAAAGATTGGTTTTGATCCAGTTATGCACGCTGCTATGAGAAACATTGACTAAGCGAGCGATTTCTTCAATCAAAAGAGCGTTTGAAGGCATTTACCCCCCTAAAAACTATAAACATAACTCACATTAAACGCCACAAGGCGTTTGAAAAAGAGGGAGGCGTTTAACCCTTTGCCATGCGTTTCATAAAAGGAATTGACTGCTAAAGGGATTTTCAAACCCATTTCAAAGCCATTGTGCCTATTGACATTCACACGAACCCCAAAATTCAAAGGGATTTGGAAAAAACTCGTGTGCATTTTAGCTTGATAATTGGTCAAGTAATTGTTGATAAAATCCGTTTCGCTCACCCACATGCCTAAACCACTCCCTACCCACGAACTCCCCGCTAAAGCAAAACCTACATAAAAACCCACGCTAGAATGTTTTTTTGCGTTATCAATGAAATTAAAAAGATAGTCTATTCCAAGCCCATAAAGGTGGTTATTCATTTTGCCTAAACCATCAAAGCCATTGCCCACAAAACCAAAATTAGTGTAACCATAGTCATAGAACAAATAATAGCGAAACCCTTGATTTTTTTTCTTGGTAAAGAAATGCTTATACCCTACGCTCAAACTGACCCCATACATGCTTGAAATGTTTTTAGAATAAGAGTTGGGATCCAGTGCGTTTAAGGAATTTGAAATTTGAGCGATTTGAGAAGATAAAGAAGAAAGCATGCGGTTTTGAGATTGAGCAAATTGCGATTCTAAATTTTTTAAGTTTTCTGCTAATTCTAAAGGGTTAGTAATGGGTTCTTGCATTTTTTCTAACGCTTGGGCTAATTGTGGGTTAGATGCAACGCCCCCACTAAGCATGACTATTTTTTCAATGTTTTGAAGGGTGGATTGGAGGTAGTATTGTTCGGCTTGCATTTCAGTGGGGGTTAATTTAGCATGGTTTTTCAAAGCGTTGTTGATGTAATTAAAGGTGTTGGGCATGCCTTTGATTTCATTTTCAACTTGATTGAGTTTATAGATTTGGTTTTGAGCGTTAGAAATGATTTGGATGCGTTCTTGATTCAAAAAAGGGTTATTATGCTCAACGGCATGACTAATGGAATATTCAAACCCCACACTCGCATACGCCCCATTTTCTTCAGCGATACAATAAGATAAAAATAAAGATAAAAATAAAGATAAAAATAAAGATAAAAATAAAGAAGATAGGGTTTTTGGCATGGGTTGATCCTATTAAAAATAATCTCAATGATACACTAATTTTAATAGAAAAAAGTGAAACCATTTTTAAGCCATTTTTGAATACAATAAGAGTATTTTATTTTTAAGGTTAGAATAATGAGTTTGATCGTTACGCGCTTCGCCCCATCGCCCACTGGCTATCTCCACATAGGAGGCTTAAGAACAGCCATTTTCAATTATCTTTTTGCACGAGCCAATCAAGGAAAGTTTTTTTTACGCATTGAAGACACGGATTTGAGCCGTAACTCTATAGAAGCGGCTAACGCCATTGTAGAAGCTTTCAAATGGGTGGGGCTAGAATACGATGGAGAAATCCTCTATCAATCCAAACGCTTTGAAATTTATAAAAAATACATCCAAAAACTCTTAGATGAAGGCAAAGCCTATTATTGCTACATGAGTAAAGATGAGTTGGACGCTTTGAGAGAAGAGCAAAAAGCCAGGAAAGAAACCCCACGCTATGACAATCGTTATCGTGATTTTAAAGGCACGCCCCCTAAAGGCATAGAGCCTGTGGTAAGGATCAAAGTCCCCCAAAATGAAATCATTGTTTTTAATGATGGGGTTAAAGGCGAAGTGAGAGTGAACACTAACGAAATAGACGATTTTATTATCGCCAGGAGCGATGGGACGCCCACTTATAACTTTGTGGTTACTATTGATGACGCTTTAATGGGGATTACTGATGTGATTAGAGGCGATGATCACCTTTCTAACACCCCTAAACAGATCGTGCTTTATAAGGCTTTGAATTTTAAAATCCCTAATTTTTTCCATGTGCCGATGATTTTGAATGAAGAAGGGCAAAAATTAAGCAAACGCCATGGGGCCACTAATGTGATGGACTATCAAGAAAGGGGCTATCTTAAGGAAGCTTTAGTGAATTTTTTAGCGCGTTTGGGGTGGAGCTATCAAGATAAAGAAATTTTTAGCATGCAAGAATTATTGGAATGTTTTGACCCTAAAGATTTAAATTCTTCGCCCAGTTGCTTCAGCTGGCACAAACTTAATTGGCTCAACGCTCATTATTTGAAAAACCAAAGCGTGCAGGAATTATTAAAGCTTTTAAAGCCTTTTAGTTTTAGCGATCTTTCTCATTTAAACCCCGCTCAATTGGATCGCTTGTTGGACGCCCTCAAAGAAAGATCTCAAACCCTAAAAGAATTAGCCCTTAAAATAGATGAGGTTTTAATCGCCCCTGTGGAGTATGAAGAAAAGGTTTTTAAAAAACTCAATCAAGCGCTCGTTATGCCTTTGTTAGAAAAGTTTAAGCTGGAATTAAATGAAGTCAATTTCAACGATGAAAGCGCACTAGAAAACGCCATGCACAAAATCATTGAAGAAGAAAAGATTAAAGCGGGTAGTTTTATGCAGCCTTTAAGATTAGCCCTTTTGGGTAAGGGGGGCGGGATAGGCCTTAAAGAAGCGCTTTTTATTTTAGGCAAAACAGAGAGCGTCAAAAGAATAGAAAAGTTTTTGAAAAACTAAAAGATTGGCTCTGTTTTCATTGAACGCTAATCATAAAAGAGTTTGATTTTAGCGGTTGTTAAGCAACTCCTTTTGAAAAATAAGAGGGTTTTAAGAGGAAAATGAAAAAATATTTCTAAAATTTTTTGCCTTGATTGAAATCAAGCTTAAAAGTTGGATTCAGACAATCTTTGGGCAAACTAATCGTTTGAGGAATGACTTCATAATGGCAATAATTTTCATCTTCAAAGAGAGGTTTTACCAATAAGCGGTTTGAAAAAAGCCGATTTTCTTGATTAGGATTGATAACGCCATTGTTTAAAAAGAGGAAAGTTCGCGCGAGTTTGGTTATTTCGTTTGGATCATGACTCACCAATAACACGCTTAAATTTTCACGCTTGATAAAATCAAGCAAACCTTGTTGCACCTCGTTTTTTAAGGCGTTATCTAGGGCGTTTAAAGGCTCATCTAAAAGCAATAAATTCTTGGCTGCGATTAAAGCTCTTGCTAAAGCGACTCGTTGGGCTTGTCCGCCAGAGAGTTGAGAAGTTTTTTGCTGGCTTAGATTTTCTAAACGCATTAAGCGTAACACTTCGTGGATTTTATTTTTATCTTTAGGGTGAGCAAAGGCGATGTTTTGATACACATTTAAATGCGGAAATAGAGCGTAATCTTGAAACACAAAGCCGATTTTTCGTTGTTGTGGTTTTAAAAAAATTTTTTTTTGAGTGTCTAGCCACACTGAATGATTGACTTCAATATAGCCGCTATCCACCGCTTCAAGCCCCGCTAAAATGCGTAAAATCGTGCTTTTACCCGCTCCCGATTCTCCTAATAAAGCCACAACTTCTGCTTCTTTAATTTCTAAATCTATATTCAAATCAAACGCGCCCCTAGATCCTAAAAGGTGTTTTTTAAACCGCACTTTTATCATAAAAACGAGCTTTGTTTTTTATTCAAAAATAGGGTAACAAATAAGAGGCTAAAACTAATGAGCGTGAGCGTTAAGGCGTATTGATGGGCTTTAGGGTAATTGAGCGCTTCAGCTTCGTTAAAAATCGCAATGCTAGCCACTCTTGTTTCCCCTAATATATCACCCCCAAGCATCATCACCACGCCAAATTCACCTATAGTGTGCGTAAAAGTTGTGATGATAGCCATCAATAAACTGGGTTTGATGTTAGGGAGTAGGACAAAAAAAAGGGTGTAATATTCCCCTTTTCCCAAGCTATAACTGGCTTCTTTTAAAGAAGCGGGTAAGGAAATTAACGCGCTTTTAATGGGGCTTACCATAAAGGGTAAGGAAAAAATCACGCTCCCTAAAATAAGCCCTTGAAAACTAAAAACAAGTTTCACATTGAACACATCTTGTAAAAACGCTCCCAAAAAAGAAGAAGGCGAAAAGATTAAAAGAAGATAAAACCCTAGCACGCTTGGGGGTAAAACTAAAGGCATATACACAAGCGTTTCTGTTAAGCTCGTTAAAAGATTGCGTTTAAGGCTTAAAAAATAGCCCAAAAAAATCCCTATAGGGAGTAAAATAAGGGTGGTAATCAAAGCTAAAGAAAAGCTCAAACGCATGGTAATCAAAAACTCATGATCCATTGTTCGCCTTTTTTATGCGTTTCAATCCACAATATAGCCGTATTCTTTAAAGATAGCTCTAGCTTTAGGGCTGAATAAAAAATCTTTAAAAACTTTGGCTAAAGGGTTATTAGCCCCATTTTTAGTGATGATTAAGGCTTGTTTAATAGGGTTATAAAGGGCTTTATCAATGATGAAATAAGAGAGGTTTTTATCTTTTTTATCCATCAAGGATAACGCTCCAAAGCCTATTTGAGCGTTTTTAGTAGCGATGAATTGATGGGCTTGAGAAATAGAAGCGCCATAAACGATTTTAGATTTAAGATTAGAAGTGAGTTTTAAATTCTCTAAGACTTCCATACTGGCTTTTCCATAAGGGGCTAGTTTAGGATTAGCCATAGCGATACGCTTGATTTTAGGGTCTTTAAGAATTTCTAAAGAATCCATTTTTAGATCTTCGCTCCACAAAACCAACACGCCTTTAGCATAGACTTCTTCTTTAAAAGGGGTTATTTTTTCTTCATAAAGCTTTTTAGGCCTGGCAACATCTGCTGAAATGAATAAATCAAAAGGGGCGTTTTGAGCGATTTGAGCGTAGAGTTTGCCTGAAGAATTAAAGCTAATCTTAACAGCATCTTTGGGGTGTTCTTTTTGAAATTCTTTAACAAGGGCTTTTAAAGCGTGCGTGAGATTAGCAGCAGCAGCGATTTTTAAATCCTGTGCCAACAGAGCTCTTGAAAAAAATACGATTAAAAAGGCAAACGCTTTGAAAGTATTTTTCATAGAACTCCCTTTGATTAAATGATTGAAGTTATTGATTATACCTATTTGTATCTTAAAAATTTGTATTTTAAAAGTTTGAGGCGGTTTGTTTTGTGGGTGTATCCCACTTATTAGTATTTAACCAACATTTTCACTCTAAAATCTTCATCTTTGATAAAAAATTAAATCTTTTAGAAAAATAACCGATTTTAAGGTGTAACTTTAATTCAACAAGAAGGATTTATTATGATTAAAAGAATTGCTTGTATTTTAAGCTTGAGCGCGAGTTTAGCGTTGGCTGGCGAAGTGAATGGGTTTTTTATGGGTGCGGGTTATCAGCAAGGTCGTTATGGCCCTTATAACAGCAATTACTCTGATTGGCGCCATGGCAATGATCTTTATGGTTTGAATTTCAAATTAGGTTTTGTAGGCTTTGCCAATAAATGGTTTGGGGCTAGGGTGTATGGCTTTTTAGATTGGTTTAACACTTCAGGGACTGAACACACCAAAACCAATTTGCTCACCTATGGTGGCGGTGGCGATTTGATCGTCAATCTCATTCCTTTGGATAAATTCGCTCTAGGTCTCATCGGTGGCGTTCAATTAGCCGGAAACACTTGGATGTTCCCTTATGATGTCAATCAAACCAGATTCCAGTTCTTATGGAATTTAGGCGGAAGAATGCGTGTTGGGGATCGCAGTGCATTTGAAGCGGGCGTGAAATTCCCTATGGTTAATCAGGGCAGTAAAGATGTAGGGCTTATCCGCTACTATTCTTGGTATGTGGATTATGTCTTTACTTTCTAGTTTATTCTTTCGTTCGCTCTTCTTCATCAAATCAAACCCTGGCCAACTCTTAAAAGGTTGGGGTTCAAAAATCTTTTTCATAAATAGAAAGTTTGCCTTAACGCAGTATAATCCTAGCGTTTTAATTTTTATTTTACTCAATAGGGTGTTTGGTGTTTGCGTTTGAATATGGGTTTAGTAAGATCTAAATAATAAATTACTTATATATATTTGATAGATATTATTTTATTTAATAGTGTTATTTAATGACTCAATTTAATAGGATAGTTTCGCTTTTATTTCTTTAAAACAAATCGATTCTACTGAGGAAAGGTTTTTATGGAAAATAGCACGCTTTATATTGTTATTGCTGGCTTATGGCTTGCTGTAGGCTTTGGAATCTTTTTAAAGAAATTAGACATGCCGGTTATCATTGGCTACATTTGCACAGGAACGGTCTTAGCGGCTTTTTTTAAAATTAATGATTTTAATTTGTTGTCTGATATTGGTGAATTTGGTATCGTCTTTTTAATGTTTATGATAGGCATTGAGTTTAATTTTGACAAACTCAAATCCATCAAACAAGAAGTGCTGGTTTTTGGGCTTTTACAAGTCATTTTGTGCGCTTTAATCGCTTTTTTAGTGGGGTATTTTGTTTTGGGTCTTTCACCCATTTTTTCCCTTGTTTTAGGCATGGGGCTTTCGCTCTCTTCAACCGCTATTGTGTTGAAATTCTTTGAAGATTCCAAACAGCTTAGCACGCCTATGGGAAAGAGTGCGGTGGGGATTTTGATTTTCCAAGATATTGCCGCCATTCCCATGCTTTTAATTTTGACGATTCTAGGCAGTAAAGATTCTAATGTCAATTTACTCATTCTTAAAACCTTTATTTCCGCAGGGATTATTTTAGTTCTTTTGTTATTGCCTGGAAAAAAAGGGGCTAATCTCATCTTAGAGCAAGCGAAAGACACGCGCTTGCCTGAAATTTTTATAGGCACGATTTTAGTGATTGTTTGCAGTGCAGCAGGGTTGAGCCATTTTTTTGGGTTTTCTATGTCTTTAGGGGCGTTCATTGTGGGCATGGCGATTTCTAAATCGCGCTATAAAATCAATGTCCAAGAAGAATTCGCGCAATTAAAAAACCTCTTTTTGGCCCTTTTTTTCATTACGATAGGGATGCAAATTAATGTGAGTTTCTTCATGGAGAAATTCTTTGTCGTCATCTTCTTACTCATTTTAGTGATGAGTTTTAAGACTTTTATCATTTATGCGCTATTGCGTTTTTTTAGAGACGCTAAAACCGCCATCAAAACCGCTCTTTCTTTAGCGCAAATCGGGGAGTTTTCTTTTGTTATCTTTTTAAATTCAGGCTCGCACCAGCTCTTTAATTTGCAAGAAAAAAAAGGGATTCTTGGTCTTTTGCACCAAAAAAATATCTTAAATATCGCTCAAAATGACATTCACCAACTCCTTATCCTTATGGTGGTCTTTTCCATGTTAGCAACCCCTTTTATTTTAAAATACCTAGAATCTATCGCTCAATTCATTTTGCACCAAAAGAGCCAAGAAAATGAGCCGGCTAAAAAATAATGGCGCAAAAACCAAATGATAAGTTTGCTTGTGTTGTCAGTGTTATGTTAAAATACAAGCATATTTTAACTCCAAATTGGTATAAAAAGGGGATTTCATGAAAGAGCAGGAATGGGATTTAAGCGCTTTATTTGAAAATAAAGAAAGCGCGGAAGAATTTTTAAAAACCTTACAAACAGAAGTGCAAGAATTTGAGAGCGCTTATCAAAATAACCTTAAGAATTTAGACGCTGCAAAATTTGCCGACGCTCTTAAACATTACGAAAATTTGTCAGAAAAAATCTCTAGAGCGATGGCTTACGCTCAATTGCTTTTTGCTAAGAACACTAAAGAAGCGAAGTTTTATTCGCAATGCGAAATGGCTTGCGCGAATATCCAACAACACCTTTTATTCTTTGAAATTGAATTTAGGAATTTGGACGCCAAAAAACAGCTCGCTTTCATTAAAAAATGCAAAGACCATGCTTTTTATTTGAACAATCTCATAGAAAAGAAAAAGCACACCTTAAATTTAGATGAAGAAAAGATCGCCCTAGCCCTTTCGCCTGTGGGAGTGGGTGCGTTTAGCCGTCTTTTTGATGAGCATTTTTCTTCTTTGAAAATCCCTTTTGAAGAGCAAAATTTAAGCGAAGAAGAAATTTTAGCCCTCTTGCACAACCCCAAACGCAAGATCCGTAAAAAATCTCAAAAAGCTTTCAGCAAAGCGTTAGAAAAATCCCGCCCTTTACTCACTTACATTTTAAACATGGTGCGTAAAGACTTGCTTATTGAAACTAGGCTGAGAAAATACAACAAAAAAGAGAGTTTCCGCCACATTGACAACCAGATCTCGCAAGAGAGTGTGGATAGCATGATAGAGATTGTGAACGCTAATTTTTCTTTAGTGCATCGTTACTACCATCAAAAAGCGCAAATTTTAGGGCATAAACTCAAAGATTACGATCGCTACGCTCCTTTAAACGATGAGAGTATCACCATGACTTACTCTCAAGCTTTAGAAGAAGTGCTTAAAACCCTTAAAGCCTTTAGCCCTGAATTTCATAAAATCGCTTCTAAAGCGATCAAAGAGGGCTGGGTGGATTCACACCCCAAAGACTTTAAGCAAGGTGGGGCTTTTAGCCATGGCGCGGTGCCTAGCGCTCACCCTTATGTGCTGTTAAACTACACAGGGAATCGCCGAGACGCTTTCACTATCGCCCATGAATTTGGGCATATGATCCACCAAGAATTGTCCAAAAAGCAAGGCGTATTGAACATGGATACGCCCTTAACCACCGCAGAAACCGCTTCTGTCTTTTCTGAAATGCTGTTTTTTGAGCATTTGAAAAAGGGTTTAAAATCTGATGAACTCCTTTTCATGCTAGCAGGCAAATTAGAGGATATTTTTTCTACGCTTTTTAGGCAAGTGGTGATGACGAATTTTGAAAGAAGAATCCATGAAATAGATGAAGAATTAGACACCAAAGATTTTGATCGAATCTGGTTTGAAGAAAACCAAAGAATGTTTGAAAAGAGCGTGAAACTCACTAAAAACTACCATTTGTGGTGGAGCTATATCCCCCATTTTATCCATTCGCCTTTTTATTGCTACGCTTATAGTTACGGGCAACTTTTAACTTTAGCGCTTTATGGGCTTTATAAAAAAAGCGACGCTAAAGAGTTTATTAAAACTTACACGGAATTTTTAAGCTTAGGAGGGTCAAAAAGCCCTAAAGAATTAGTGTCCATGTTTGGCTTTGACATTGATAGCAAAGAATTTTGGGAAATTGGCATGCAAGAGGTGCGTCATTTGTTAGAAGAATTTGAAAGGTTGCTCGCATGCAAAGAGAATTAAGGCTTTTAAACAACAAGCATTGCATTGAATACTTGCAATTTCTGTCTAAAAATCATTTGAGTTTTAACCTTTTGTGCGAAAGGGATGCGATTGATTTTTCCCCCAAGCTCCCTAAAGAAATCCATGAAAAATTCGGCGCGTTAGTGCTGTTTGTTTTAGCCGGATACACCTTAGAAAGCTTGATAATTGATGCACAAAGCGTGCAGTTTGAAGCTGGGTTTGGCCCTAACAATATTGGTAGCGTGGTTCAAGTAAAACTTCCTGGCATCATTCAAATCCTTATCAAAGAAAAAAATGAAAATGCTGTTTTATTCAATCGTTGCGATTCGCTTGAATTGTTCCAAAAAGAAGAGCCGCTCATGCAAGAGCCAAAGAAAGACGAACGAGAGTCTAAAGAATGGTTGGATTCTAAAGAGGCTCTTTTTTCCAATTCCAAAAACCGCGCGATTTTAGAAAATCTACACAAAAGCTAAAGGACTGATTGATGAGCGTTTTGAAATTGCATGTAAAAGTCTTTCGTTTTGAAACCAATAAAGATTACAATCCAGCTTATGAGTCTTATTTTTTAGAATACCAAGAAGATCAATACCTTTTGGATCTTTTAAAACAACTTAAAGGCGTGAGCTATAATGAAAACATCGCGCTTAAAATCAACCAGATTGCGGTGTTTGAGGACGCTAAAGTGAGCGATTTGGTGGCGTTTTTTTCTAAAGAGTGGGTGCTAGATCCCCTATCCAAACGATACGCTTTAAAAGATTTAATGATTGATGAAAAGGAAGTTTTAAAAAATTATGAAGACTTTTTCAAACAAGTCCCCTATATCACCAAGGGCGAAAAAGAAGAATTAGAAAAGTTTATCCAAATCAATTTTATCAACCCTCAAACGAACCCTAAATATCTGGGCGATGGCTTTTTCTTGTATGTTAAATGGCTGATGAAACGCTACCCCACAGAGCGGGATCGGTTATTAGAGATGATTTCTCAGCCTGAAAGCGGTGTGATGAATTTTTTAAGCGTGGCGCATTACCTCTATAAAAACGATGATAATATTGACCATGAAATCTATGAATTGCAAGAAATGCTCACTAACTCTAAAATCAAGCCATGGAAAGATTTTTCTAAAAACCTTTTAAGCCTTTTTCAATACCATTCTAACCCCCCTAAAACGCCCAACCCCCCTAAAACTTGCGCGCTCTTTAACGCTTATGCGAAGCATTTAAACGCCCAAGCGCTTCTAAAAAGCGCTAAGTTCTATTTAGAAAAAATGGGGCAAAAAGTCATTGATCTGCCTTTTTGTTATGATGGAGGCTATTATGGGAAGATCATCAGCACGCATGATTTTCTCACGGCTTCTGCGTATAATCTGGCTCTAGCCAAAGCCAATGGCGTTTCGCTCATTTTTTGCGAAGAAGATTCGTATTTGAATATCTTGCATGCTAAAGAAGTTTTAGACAACAACCCTGAAATCATCGACTCCGTCAATGAAAAATTGAAAAAATACCAGCTTGTTTATGAAAAAGGCGTTGAGGTCGTCTATCTCAATGAGTGGGTTAATGAGTTTTTGGCATGGGAATTGAAAAGCCCGTTTGGTGCGTTTTTAGGGGCTGAATTTTCTCGCATTAAACGAAGCGATCATTTTTTCCATAAAATCCATTTAAAAGCCCCCCATTTTTTAGAGTCTTTTCAAAATTACGCCCCCCTTTTAGAAGTCAATGAAACAAATGGCTTGCTCCAGTGTGCGCATTTACGCTATTTGGGGATTGATTTGGGGGCGGATTTTTTAATCGCGCATTCTTTAGGGCTTTTTCACGCTTTTGAAAATTTAAGCTTAAAAGCTTCAAAAATTTATAAAAGAGATAATGACAACACCCCCACTTTATTACTGCCCCAAATCGCGCTGATGGCTATGGGGGAAAAAGATAAGCAAGCTCTAGGGCTTGATACGCATTATCATAAAGTTACTTTCATTTAAAATGAACGCTTTTTTAAAACTCGCTTTTGCTTCTTTCATGGGAGGGCTTTGGTATGCTTTCAATGGCGAAGGCTCTGAAATTGTCGCCATAGGGATTTTTTTATTGATTTTGTTTGTCTTTTTCATCCGCCCTGTGAGTTTCCAAGACCCAGAAAAACGAGAAGAATACATAGAACGGCTTAAAAAAAACCATGAGAGGAAAATGATCTTACAAGACAAGCAAAAAGAAGAGCAAATGCGCCTTTATCAAGCCAAAAAAGAGCGAGAGAGCAGGCAAAAACAAGATCTCAAAGAACAAATGAAAAAATACTCATAAAGGAAAAAAATGGAAATCATTTTATTGATTATCGCAGCGGTTGTGTTGTTTTATTTTTACAACACCCTCAAAGAATATTTGAAAAACCCCCTAAACCCTAAAACCAAAACCGAAGAATACGACTTGAAAAATGACCCCTATTTGTTGGTGCAATCTAGCCCCCTAGACAAATTCAAGCAAACCCAAACGGGCGCGTATATGCGTCTTTTAAAATTTTTAGACATTCAAAAAAACGCTTTGGATAACGCCTTAAGGACGCTTTTTATCCATGAATTAGAGCAGCCCTTAAACAGCGAACAGCAAAATTTAGCTAAAGAGCTTCTCAATGAGCCTGTGGATAAAAAAGAAAATTTTGAATCCTTATGCCAAGAAATCGCTGATCACACGCATGGGGAATACACCAAACGCCTGAAATTAGTGGAATTTCTTATGTTATTGGCCTATGCTGATGGGATCTTGGATAGCAAAGAAAAAGAATTGTTTTTAGATGTGGGGGCGTTTTTGCAGATAGACAATCAGGATTTTAACGAGCTTTATGATAATTTTGAACGCTTCAATGTAATAGAAATCCCTATGTCTTTAGAAGAAGCAAAAAATCTTTTTGAAATCCAAACTAATATAACCAAGCAAGATTTAGAAAAAAAAGCCTTGGATTTAAGCGCCCCCTACTACCATAAAATGAATGACAACAAACGCTACAGCGAACAAGATTTTATCTCTTTGAAAAAAATCGCCCTCGCTTCCCAACTTTTAGAAAATGATTTAAAAGACTCATAAGGGGTGTGATGAAAAAGGCCATTACATGCCCTTTTTAAAAGCCCTAGAATCTTTTGATGTGCCCTTTTTAGAAAAAGAAATTTCAAAGCGTTTTAGGGATAATTTAATTTTTTTCAAATCCTATCACCCCAATCTGTTTAACGCTCTCAATACGCCTTTTAAAAATTACCAATTGCTTTTTGAAACAAATCATTTCAATCTCTTACACACGCCAACAAACGCTTTAAGCTACCCTAAAAATCAAATGGTAGAAACCGCTTTCAACATGGCTTCTAACCCCTTGAATAACCCCAGATGGTCATTAGACAATAACCGCCTCTCTTTACATTATTTAAAAACTCAAAACAACCACAAACTCCCCCTAACCCTTAAAGCCACGCATGCGATCTCAAACTTTTTAGACAATCATCAAACGCCTTGCTCTTTAAAGAAATTCTTACCCCCTACCATGATTTATGGCGTTTTAGACGGCTTGTTTTTGGCTATTTTACAGGCTCAAAATTACCGCTTCCATTCGCTTTATTTGTTTGAAGAAAATTTAGATTTGTTTAAAATCAGTTGTTATTTTGCGCGTTATGAAGATTTGATTAAAAAAGGGGCTAAACTCTTTATTCAAGGGTTTTTTAACCCTAATGAATTGAAAATGGATTTTTTGAAACGCCCTGTTACGCATTCTTTTTTAAAACTAGAAATCATGCCCTATAGAAGCGCTTTTAATTTGCGCATGCGAGAAAACATTCAAAGCTATTACAAACAAGCCTTAAGGGGTTGGGGGAGTTTTGAAGACGAATTGCTAGGGTTAAAGAACACGATTAAAAACTTACCCCTATACCAAACCCTAAAAACCAAACCTAAAAAGATCAACGCCCCCATTTGCGTGGTGGGTAATGGGCCAAGCTTAGATTTGCTGTTAGATTTTTTAAAAGAAAATGAAGACCATTTTATTATTTTTTCATGCGGAACCGCCTTAAAGCCTTTAAAAGCGCATGGCGTTAAAGTGGATTTTCAAATAGAAGTGGAGCGCATAGACTATCTTAAGGAAGTTTTAGAAAACGCCCCCCTAGAAGACACCCCCTTAATGGGGGCCAACATGCTCAACCCTAACGCTTTTAATTTAGCCAAAGAAGCGTTGATGTTTATGCGTGGGGGGAGCGCTTGCGCGTATATAAGCCCTTTAAGTATAGAATACGCAGCGCCTTTTGTGGGCAATGCCGGGGTGGCTTTAGCGGGTTTGATGAGCGATGAAATCTATTTGTGCGCTTTAGATTGCGCTTATATCAAAGGGTTTAAAAAGCACGCTAAAAATTCCTATTATGGAGATGAAAAAGAAATTGACACCTCATCTTTAATCAGCATAGAGGGTAATTTTAAAGGTTATGAAACTTTTAGCGACTCGCTCTTTTTACTCTCTAAAGAAAGGATTGAAGAAGCCCTTCATTATTACCAGCCTAAAAAAGTCTATAATTTAAGCTATGGGGCGAAAATCAAGCATGCTGTTAGCCTCAATCGCTCTCAAGTGAAATTGAAACAAACCAACAAACAAGACGCTACCGCTCGCATTAAAAGCATGTTTAGCCCTAGAAGCAATCATGCTGATGATTTAAAAAATCTACAAAAAAATCTGATGAGTTTTAAAGAGGATTTTTTAAAATATTTAAACACGCCTTGTAAAACCAAGCAAGAAATATTTGAATGGGTGGATAGCTTGAGTGGGTTTTGTCAAACAGCCAGCGCCAAAACCCCCACTATAGGCATTTTATTTGAAGGGAGTATCGCTCATATCTTACAAAGCGTTTTGATCGTTTCATTGCACCTTAAAGAAAATGAGCTGACGCATTTTATCAATTATTCTCAAAACACCTTAAAACAATTCCTTAAAAAAGCTTATTTGTTATTGCAAAGGCAGCTCAAACAACCATGATTTTTGTTTTTACACTATAATAACAACCTTAAATCAAAGGGGTGTGCATGCCATACAATGAAATCACAAGGGTTCAAGTCCCTGCTTTAATGCATTTAGCCAAGTTGGGCTATAACTTTATTTCTCAAAAAAATAAGCCTAACCTGGACACGGACACTAATATCTTAATAGATAGTTTCACTCAAGCGTTTGAGCGGTTAAACCCCAATAAAAATGCAAAAGATGTTCTTGCTGAAATCAAAAAACGCTTGAATTACGATGATTTAGGCAAAAGCTTTTATGAATACTTGCTCAAAAGCGAGCGTCAAATCATAGACTTTGATAACCCTAACAACAATCTTTATGAAATGATGACCGAATTACCCTACAAATCCTTTAGGCCTGACATCACCCTTTTTATCAACGGCTTGCCTTTGGTGAATATAGAAGTTAAGCAGCCTTTTGCCGAACAAGGCATTAAAGAGGAAAAAGATCGCCACATCGAACGCTACAAAAACCCCGAAAACAAAGTTTTTTATAACCTCGCACAAATCTGGCTTTTTAGCGATAACTTGCCTTATGATGAAAACAACCCCGATCAAGGCGTCTTTTATAGCGCTTCTTATTCGCCCATTTTCCAGCGCTTTGTTGAAGCCAATAGGCTAGATATTACCCCCCCCCCCC
>ASYU01000009.1:0-2173 GCA_000448465.1 Helicobacter pylori PZ5056
TTTCTCACCCTAAAACACCCACCCGTAATTAAAAAACACCTTAAAATGGCTAGCCCCTTCATTGAAAACAAAAGAGTTCGTGTAATCGCTACCACTAGAAACGACGCTAGCTTTTCTTTGGATTAAGGGGATGCTAATCCCTACAGAATATTTAGAATGCTTATAGCGGTAGTTCAACCCAGTAGCCACATCCAAATTACCACTCCCTTTGACTTTATTGAGCACATAATAGCTGTTATACAAGCCCCTTAACCCCCCAAAGATACCAAAAGAGGAAGAAAAGTTCCTTTTGGTTTGAATGCCTGTAGGGCTATTTTTATTGGAGTAAGTGGTGATGAAATCTAGTAATAAATCTATCCCCCCACCATAGCTTAGTTGCTGGACTTTTTGGTTAATAGCTTTAGCGTAATTGTATTTGATGATGCCATAATAAGCTAACCCTATGAAATCATTAAAGTAATTTTGATAGCCTATCTTAGCATTAACCCCTAAAATAGGGCTTCTAAAACTTTGCGAAGCGCTTGAAGAATAGTGGTTGGTAACGCTAGAAGTGACAAAGGTTTTTTGAATGGTGCCAAGCATGGAATTGGCTAAATCTTGCGTGTTCAAACTAGCGTTTAAGTTGTAGTTTGTTTGAGCGCTCAAATTGGCGTAATTGATGGGCAAAGCGTTTTGATTAATAAGCTGCTGCCAAACCGCTGCTGTTACCCCTAGAAACCCAGCGGGGACATCTGCGCAATTGTGATAGATGGAATTAGGGTAGTTGCTAGGGAAAGCGCTCTGACCTTGACCCCCATAAAGCGAACACACATTATAGGGGAGGCCATCAGAATCTTTTGGTTTGCCATTATTATCCTTTTCCACTTGACCATTTTTCATCACCGGCACTCTTTGATAGGTCATATTCCCATTATGAGTATAACCCTTAGTGTGGCTGAATTCATGCAAGATGGTTCTTAAATCAGCCAAATTGATAGTCTTAAGGTCGTTGCCAAAGAGTTTTTTAGGATCTAAAGCAGAAGCCACTACCCCTAATTGGCCATAATGCTTACCATCATCATTGTTGCTAGGGGTAATATCACTCCCAAGCCCTACAACCCCTGAATCCTTTAAAACAACGACATCAAGATCCGCTTTGTTTCTAAATTTATTGACAATGTCTTGTTTGTTTAACACATATTGTTGATCGACTTTAGAATTGACAAGCCCGTTTGTCCCAGGATTTACGCATTTTGAAGGATCGCTATCGCAATCTGTTGAGCTGTTAGTGAACTCAAAAGGAGCGTTTAAGATCGCATCGCCCCAAGATTGGGAGTCTAAGACAGCGATCATGTTCAACATCAAATTAGTGAATTCTTCTGCGGTTTGCGGGGTGAAAGCTTCCCAATGGTTTTCGTGATCTTTAAATTTGTTTTCATTCCTATAATTTACGACCAAATCTGTCTTAATCTTATTGAGCGTTTCAAACACCCTCTGCGTGTTAGCGTCAGAAATAGAAGTGCTAGTGGCTTCAAATTTTGGAAGAAAGAAAGTATAGGGGTCAATTTTTAAACTATCAAATGCCTCCCCAGGTAAAACAATCTTAGAGTGTTTGGGGATGGTCTCTATCACGCCTAGATCGATCACATTGCCTTGAGCGTCTTTAAAACTAAGCTTCACATTGCTTAGATTATAAGGCAAGAAGTTTTCTATAGTTAATTGACCATTATACATATATAATACTCTAACAGGGGATAAAGATGAGAATTTTAATTTTGAAATTGCTTCGGCATTGGTGAATAAATTAGCCGCTCTTTTTAAAATCGTGTCTGCGGGTAAATAATTATAAGTTGCGTAAGTGTTTTTTGTGGTGGTGTGTCTTTTTTCTTGCGTTTGCGTGCCTTCTAATAGCCCAGTTTCAAAGCCGGCTTCTATGAAAAAGCCATTTTTCTCATTCGCTTCTAAAGCGCTGAATAATAAAAGTGGGATGAATAGTTTTCTCATGGTTATCTCTTTTTAGTTTATAGTGTTTTTATTATACAATTTAAGGGGATGGTTTGTTTATTTTTCACAATTTAAAGCTTTTACAAGGGATTAGTGTTTCATATTGAAACAAATTTTTAAAAACAAGCGTTTATTTTGGGGTTAATTTATCATTAATTAGACTGTGTTAATCAAAGTTTGGTAGGTAAAA
>ASYU01000010.1:0-9159 GCA_000448465.1 Helicobacter pylori PZ5056
TGGTCGCGCTTAAAGGGCTATTAGCGATAACAGGCACAATCCCCACGCTAATGGCTTCCAAACACGCAATCGCTTCGCTTTCCACATTGGCTGTGTGCGCATAAAGGGTGCAAGTTTTTAAAATCTCTAACAATTCATGGGAATTGACAAACCCAAATTCCGTTTTTACGCCTAGTTTCTGGGCTAGAAGTTTGATTTTTTTCTCATCAGGCCCTTTGCCTTTGAGTAATAACACAATGTCTTGTTTGTATCGGCTTAAAGCAACCGCTTTGATTAAAACGCTTTGATTTTTTTCATTAGAATAGCGCCCTACCATAGCGATTTTAAAGGGCGTGGTGTCAAAAAGGCTTTTTTGCGGGTGTTCAAATTTAAACATGGGATCAAAGCCGTTGGAAATAGCGTATTTTTTCCCTCCATAGTTGTATTTTTCCAATTCTTCTACAATGAATTTTGACGGGCAATGGATATGGTGGATATAGCGGTAATGCGAAGATTTAAACCACGAAAAAAGCATCATGTTAAACCAAGAAAATTGCCCCAATTTCATGTTATAAGAAATATGCTCTGGCTGTAAATGGAAAGAGCCAATATAAGGCACTCGCATTTCTCGCGCGATTTTTACGGCTGTTTTTTCTAGCAAAAAAGGCAAATAAGTATGGATCATATCCGCTCCCTTAAAAGCCTTCCTTAAGATTTTTTCATCGGGTTTAGCAAAAAGAATGTGTTGTTTGTGTGAAATTTCTGTAACTAGGGGGATATAGCGCTCTTTAAGGTTGTAATACCCCTCTTCTTCACTCCCTAAATTATCCACATGAGGGGCAACCACTCTCATCGCATGCCCTCTTTTTTTCAGTGCTTCAAAGAAACGAAACGCTGTCATAGAAGTGCCATTACTAGTATCTTTAAAGCTATCCACGACTAAAACAATAACCATTAACTACTCTTCTTTAAAATTGAATTTAAAAGGCTTTTTATCAAACACCACGATTTCTACCATTCCCTCTAAAACCTGAATGTCTAACACAAACGCCTCTATTTTTATTTCAGCTTTTTTCACGCCATCTTGAATGACTTGCGCTTTAATGAGCGCTTCTTGATTCAATTCTAGGGGGGCGTAAAAATTGATGTTATTAGAAACCACCACGCTGTATTTTTTATTCAACGCGCACAAGGCCGCATAATTGCACGCAAGAAGCACAAACCCGGCATGCACAAAATTTTCTTCATACACCATGTTTTCATTGCCCTTGAAACGGACATGGGCGATGTTTTTTTCTAAAACGACCAATTCAGTGCCAACGCTTGGTTTGAAATTCTTACAAGTCTCTAAAGAGTCATAATCCACATGAACGACTGATTCTTGCACTATCTTATCCTTTATTTTAACGCTTGCTTGGTTTAAGCATCTTAAAATACCCCCTTAAAGGAGCGTCATACCCCTCTAAAGTTTTAGAGTGATCCGTTTTATCCAAAAAATCTTCCAAACTTTGCCCCAAAATAAAATCCGTTTTACGCTGTTCTTTAGGCGTGGTCTTTGAAACGCTAAGAATCTCAAAATTTTCAAACCCCACCCTTTCGCACCACCCTTTTAAAGCGCTAACGCTAGGGATAAAATAAACATTTTTCATTTTAGCGTAAGTTTTTTTAGGGCAAAGGGCGATGTCTAAGGGCGAATCAACAATAAGCGTATCCAACACCAGCTCCCCTTTTATCTTTAAAGCATGATACAAGGCTTTTAAAGCCTCTAGCGGGCTTTTCCTGTGGTATAGCACCCCTAAACAAAAAATAACATCAAAAGCGTTAGGGTATTTTTCATGCAAACCCTCTACCCCTAAAGACTCATAAATGATCTTTTTTTCTTTATCAAAAAAGGGGGCTAAAAATTCAAATTGTTTTTTGACTAAAACGCCCGGATCAAACCCCACCAAACTTTTAGGCTTATGTTCTAGCATCTTAAACAAGTAATAGCCGTTATTGCAACCCACATCAGCCACTATTTTGTCTTTTAAAGGAGTGGCGTTTTTGACTAGATCCCATTTAATAGAGCTATCCCATTCGCTATCAATCTTGATTTGAGAAATTTCAAAAGGGCCTTTACGCCATGGCCTTAACGTCATGATTTCTTCTAAAAGGGTTTTTGGATTGAGATTGTCGTTACAAATGAGCATGACTTACCATAGCGTGGGGGTTTTTTTAAAAAAGGGGGGGTTTAAAAGGGATTCTAAATGATGGGAGCTAATCCCATAAATAAAAGCGAAATTAAACGCTAAATTTTTTAATTGTTCTTTTAAGTTGTTTTGGGTGGTATAAAAATAAGGGTTATTTTTTTCAAAGAAAGCCGCGCTGTTTTTACGACAAAACACGACAATTTTCCCCCACGATAAATTCTCAAAGGCTTTTTGAAGCATCATTTCAAACAATTCTTTTGAAGTCTCAGCGGCAATCACCCTTGCCGTTGCGCCATAGGGGGCTATTTCTAAATTTTTATTCACAAAAAAGGGTTTGCAATGATCTAGCGGGTATTCTTTTTTGCCTAAAAGATTCAAATCAAACGCAATTTGTAATTTCTCGCACAATTGAATCACCCTTTTTAAAGGCCCTAAAAAGATGCATGGCATTTTTAATTCGTATTCTTGTTTTTCATAGACTAAAGCGCTGCAAAAAAACGATTGGTTGAGAACAATCAAACGGCTTTCTTTTAAATCGTCTTTCAAATCTTCTTTCAAGCGCTCCTGCTTATAAAACAAATGAAGCCACTCCAATTTATCAAAAAAGGCTATTTTACACCCCTCTATAATGAACAAATCTTCAAGGCTCTCTTTCAAACACCACACAAATTCGCTCACGATGATTTTAGAAGCGATCTCTAATTCTATGGGGCTTAATAACGCCCCGACCACGCGCTCGTTCAACAAGCAAAATTTGAACAAATGATTCAAAGAATGCTCTATATCTTTAAGCTTGATCCATGCCACATCCCTATCGCTTAAAGGATATTCTCCTGTGTATAAAATCCCATAAGCCCCTAACTCTAAAGCTTTAGGAATGAGCGCATGATCTTTAGCGGCAAATAAAGAGCCTTTTTGCACTTTATTTAAGGACAAAACAATAGAATTAAAATAGCTGATTGAGGGCGTGTTTTGCAATTCACCCAAACTCAATTCTACGGCTTCATTCACCCCTAATCGCATTTAACTGATCAAACTTCCTGCAATTTTTTCTTTGGTAGGGCTGATTAAGGCTAAATTATCGCTATCTCGCACCGCTAAAATCATGCCCTCACTCATTTCGCCCATGAGCTTTGCGGGTTTTAAATTAGCCACCACGCACACCATTTGCCCCACCAAACTTTCAGGCTCATAATCCAAAGCGATCCCTGAGATGATCTGCCTCAAACGATTTTCGCCTAAATCCACTTTTAAACGCAGTAATTTATTGGATTTTTCAATCCTTTGAGCTTCTTTGATAAGCCCCACTTTAATCTCTACTTTTTTGAAATCCTCAATATTGATATAATTTTCTTGTGTTGGTGGGGCTTTTTCTTTTGCGTCCTTTTTTTCTTTTTCGTTTTTTTCTGGTGAGGCTTCTCCCGCTTTTTCAGCCTTTTCAATTTTCTCCATTTTGGAAAATAAAGGTTCGGTGTCTTGTAAAATCATATCTTGTAATTTTTTAGCTTTAAAAAAGCGTTCGTAATTATTGGGCGTGATTTCTGTGTTGAAAGCATTCGCTAATTTCACAGCGCTTTTTGGCATGAACGCATAGAGCAAAAAGCTTGATTGTAACAGCACGTTTGCGATCAAACTCAATAAGGCTTCTAGTTTTTCTGATTCGTTGTTTTTGTGCAAAACCCATGGCTCTTCTTTAGCGATGAGTTTGTTTAAAAAATCATAAACGTTAAACAATTCCTCTAAAGCTTTATGCAATTGCATTTTAGGCACAAAAGAATTAGCGTTATCTAAAATTTGATGCACTTTTTCTAGCTCTTTAGAATAATAAGCGGTGATTTTGGTGCTTTTTAGAGAATAATTGAAATATTTTTTAGCCATGCCTAGCAAGCGATTCAACAAATTCCCCAAATCGTTATTCAAATTCGCATTAATCCGTTCTATTAACGCTTTTTTAGAAAAATCCCCATCTTGCCCAAAAGGCACTTCACGCAATAAAAAATAGCGTAATTCCTCAATCCCATACTCCATAGCGAGCTTTTGAGCGTCTAAAACATTACCCAAGCTCTTACTCATTTTCACGCCCTCTATCGTCCACCACCCATGCACGCAAAGCTGTTTGAATAAAGGCAGATTCAAACTCATCAAAAAAGCTGGCCAATAAATGGCATGGAAGCGTAAAATATCCTTACCCACAATATGCCTAGCACGTTCAAAATGTGCCATTTTATTGTCTAAATCGTTCAAATACCCTAACGCGCTCGCATAATTCAATAAAGCGTCCAGCCAAACATACACCACATGTTTAGGATCGTTCATCTTTTTAGGCAAAGGAATGCCCCATTCAAAGCTCGTGCGCGTGATAGACAAATCCAATAAACCCTGCTCAATAAAAGAAGTTACCTCATTTTTACGATAAATAGGCAAAATCGCTTCAGGGTTTTTAACGTAAAACTCCAATAAAGGCTTTTCATACGCGCTCAATTTGAAAAAATAACTCTCTTCTTCTAAAAGCGTGGTCTCCCTCAAGCAATCAGGGCATAGGACTTTATCGTTCATGTTGTCCGTTTTAGAGACCGCGCAATAACTCTCACAGCTCACGCAATAATACCCGCTATAAGTGCCTTTATAAATATCCCCTTTTTCAAACATGATTTCAAAGGCGTTTTGCACGCATTTTTGATGCTCGCTGTCTGTGGTGCGGATAAAACCATCATAATCCAAATTGAAAAAATCCCACTGGTTTTTAAAAATCGTGCTAATGCTATCGGCGTAAGTTTTGGGGCTTTGATTCCTTAGTCTTGCGCTTTGTTCGATCTTTTGCCCATGCTCATCGGTGCCGGTTAAAAAAAAGACTTCTTCGCCTTGGAGCGTGTAATACTTCTTTAAAGTGTCCGCAATCAAAGTCGTATAAGCATGGCCAATATGAGGGATGTCATTCACATAATAAATGGGGGTTGTGATCAGTGATTTTTGCATCTTTATAATCGTGTTACCTTAAATTTGTTTAAATCTCTTAATTTTAACATGCTTTTAAAAATTTAGAGAATAGAGGTTGAATTTATGCTTATTTGTGGGGTGTTTTTAGCTTAAAATTCATTATAATTAACGCTCAAAAAATTGAAAAATGAGTTCAAGGAATAGACAGATGATTTCAAAATTTTTGCTCAAAAGCATGTTCAAGCAGTGGAAAAACGGCGATTATCAGGTCGTTTTTTGGGACAATAGCGTTTATAGGAATGGCGAACATTCGCCTAAGTTCACCCTTAAAATCCATCGCCCCCTAAAATTTAGCGACATTAAAAAAGACATGTCTTTGACGATCGCTGAAGCTTATATGGACGGCGTGATTGATATTGAAGGCTCTATGGATGAGGTGATGCACTCTTTGTATTTGCAAACCAATTATGAGCATTTGCACAAGCATGATAACGCTAAAGCTATCCAAAAACCCATCAAAGAAAGCTCCAACATTTCTAAACATTACGATTTAGGGAATGACTTTTATTCTATCTGGCTAGATGAAACCTTAAGCTATTCATGCGCTTATTTCAAAAAAGACGATGACACCCTCCATGCCGCCCAACTCCAAAAATTGGATCACACTTTAAAAAAGCTCCATTTAAAACAAGGCGAAAAACTGCTGGATATAGGCTGTGGTTGGGGCTATCTCTCCATAAAAGCCGCGCAAGAATATGGGGCGGAAGTGATGGGGATCACCATTTCTAGCGAGCAATACAAACAGGCTAACAAACGAGTCCAAGAGCTAGGGTTAGAGGATAAAGTAACGATCAAATTATTGAATTACCAGGATTTAGACGGGCGGTTGTATCGCTTTGATAAGGTGGTGAGCGTGGGCATGTTTGAGCATGTGGGTAAGGATAATTTGCCCTTTTATTTCAAAAAAGTTAAAGAAGTGTTAAAAAGAGGCGGGATGTTTTTGCTCCACTCCATTTTATGCTGTTTTGAAGGCAAGACTAACGCATGGGTGGATAAATACATCTTCCCGGGCGGCTACTTGCCCTCTTTAAGAGAAGTGATGAGCGTGATGAGCGAATGCGACTTCCACCTGCTCATGGCTGAAAGCTTACGCATCCATTACGCCAAGACTTTAGACATTTGGCGAGACAACTTCAACCACAATCTAGACCAAGTGAAAAGACTCGGCTATGACGAACGCTTTATCCGCATGTGGGATCTGTATTTAAGGACTTGTGCTTCCGCTTTCAGGGTAGGGAGCGCGGATTTATTCCAATTGCTCTTAACTAACAGCGTGGATAACACTTTCCCCTTAACCAAAGAATACATCTACCAATAATTGCAAGTTTTAGATTTTAGCCCCTTCTTTCAGGCTAACTTCTGGCAAACTCTCCACATACAAGCTCTGTGATGGGAAAGCAAAACTCAAATGGTGCTTTTCTACAATCCCCATGATTTTTAGCATCACATCTTCTTTGACTTCTAGCCACTCTTCCCAAACCACCGTCTTAGAAAAACAATACACTAAAATATTAATAGAGCTGTCCGCAAACTGATCTAAAAAGACAAACAGATTGTTTTTATACCCTAAAAAATCATCAATAGAAACAATATCCTTTTTAAACATGTAGCGGTAATCGCTCGCGTTTTGCAAAGCGCTATCGGCTCCATTGGCGATTTTGGGGTGGTTTTCTAACATTTCTTTGATGTCTTTCACGCAAAGCTGTAAAGCGCTTTGGCTAGAGCTATAAGTTAGGCCTATTTCCATTTTAATACGCCTTCCCACTTTACGACGGCTCCAATTCCTGATGGGTTTTCCGGCTAACTCTGAATTAGGCACAGACAAAAGAGCGTTATCAAAAGCTCTGATCGTGGTGCGTCTTAACCCCATTTCCACCACCGTGCCTTCCACTTCACCGCACACGATCCAATCCCCTTGAGAAAACGAATTGTCTAACAATAAAATAACAGAAGCAAAAAAATTCGCCAACACATCTTTAACCGCCAAAGCCACCGCTAACCCACCAATCCCTAAAGAAGCGATAATGGCTGAAACGTTAAACCCCAGTTGTTTCAAAACCCCTAAAAGCGCGACAATAAAAATCAAAAAATACACGACTTTTAAGATCAAGTTGATCACTTCTTTTCTAAAATTGTGCGTGCTTTTGGTAGCCATATTCGTAACCAACGCTTCCCCATAGCCTTTAAAAAGCGCTATCACTAACCATGCTAAAAGCATGATATACACCGCACCCACCCACATAGAAACTTTAGGAGGCGATGCGTTAGGGTAGTAGAAAATGTCCAAAGCCACATCGCAACTAAACAGGGCCAAAAAGACAGAAACCGGCGAAACAATGCTGCTTTGCACATTGACATGCATTTTTTTATTGCGTTGCATGATTTCAAAAATACGATCTAATAATAAGGCTAAAAGCCAAGTGATCAATTTCCTTAAACCCAGCAATAAGGCTAAAATCATCAAAGCCAGCGCGATCTTACTCACTTGCAAGCTATGGGCTGTGAAAGGCAAAACCTTGCTGATCTTGTTTAACACAAAATCCATATTCACTTCCATGATCAAGTTTTTAGGAAGCACTTCTTTAGGGTGGTTTTTAATGTAACGCAAAACTTCAGTGTAAGTGTTCAAACGCAATTCATAATCGCTAAACATCTGCTCTAATTCATGCATTTTGACATTGCCTAAATTTTTAGGGAAAGTGTAGAGTTTGAATTGCCCTAAACGCAAAAGAAAAGCATCGCTGATACTTTCCACATCTTTTTGTTCGCTAAAAATATCAATACTGCTCCTGATTTTATCTATAAAACGATACAAAATTTCATCTATCAACAAAATATCTAAAGACAATCTATCTTTCATGAAAGTGTAGAAATCATCGCCCTTAATGCTTTTAGACAAACGCTTTTTGATTTTTTCCTGCTCTTTTAAATTTTGGTTTATATCAATCCCGATCTTATCCCTTTCATTCAACACTTTAGAAGTCAAACTTTTAATCAAATCGTTCTTTTGGGTGTTATACAGAGAGATTTCAGCGCTTCTTTCAGGGTTTTTTTTGTAAGTTTCAATGACTTGATTGAGCTGGTTGATTTGATTGAAAATTAAAAACAAATCCACCGCATCTGTTTCATGCTCTTCAACCGCTCTCAAAGGATTTAAAAAGAGCGATAATACCAATACCCACCACAATAATAAACGCATGCAAAACCCCACTCAAACAAGATAAAATCTTTCTCATAATTTCTAGCGATTATACCGAAAATTAGAAACGCTTCGCCCCATAAAGTTACCCATGCAATTTGAAAACGCTTTTTATTTATCCCTAAAAAGCGGGCTTTAGCTCAATTGTGAGCCTCTTTTTAGATCGCTACATCGCTTGATGGCTTTGAGTATTTTTACATTTTATGATTGAAATTCAATTAAAAACGGAGCCTTAATTTTTAACAAGTCTTGCTTTATATTTGATATTTTTATAGCAGGATTTCGCACAGGTCGTAGTCAAAAAGCTTTCCCTGTTCGGTGCAATGAAGTCACGGATAATGTGTACATTTTTATATATCTCTTATTCTTTAAATTTTATCATCGCTTTTGTTAAATATTCTTGCGTGAGATCCATGCTTTAGGGATTTCTAACCCTATCTTTTGTAATTGGGCTATAGGGCAAAAGGGTAGTCCAAACTCGCTTTTGCGCTTGCGATACCACTCATCATTTTTTAAAAACACCTTTTAGGCTTCAAATACGGCTAAAACAAAGGGATTTGATAATCAATCTTTAGAAGAAAGAACCATAAAAATGTAGTATCCTATGCCTATAAGAAAAACAAGAATTAAGAAAATGAGTAATCCCCACTCTAAAGAATCCATAACTCCTCTTTAAAGAATGTCAAAAGTGGTGCGCTTGGCAGGACTCGAACCTGCGACCTACGGCTTAGAAGGCTGTTGCTCTATCCAGCTGAGCTACAAGCGCATTGAATGGTATTAATGTTAGGTGGTACG
>ASYU01000011.1:0-9473 GCA_000448465.1 Helicobacter pylori PZ5056
AAAGTGCGAACTACCCTTTTTGCACCATTGAACCCAATAAAGCCATTGTGAATGTGCCTGATAAGCGGCTTGATGCGTTGGCTCAAATCGTAAAGCCTGAACGCATTTTGCATTCTGTGGTGGAATTTGTGGATATTGCCGGATTGATTAAGGGAGCGAGCAAGGGGGAGGGTTTGGGCAATCAGTTTTTAGCCAATATCAAGGAATGCGAAGTGATCTTGCAAGTGGTGCGCTGTTTTGAAGATGACAATATCACGCATGTGAACGACAAGATTGACCCTTTGAATGATATAGAAACCATTGAATTGGAGTTGATTTTAGCGGATATTGCCACTTTAGACAAAAGGATCGATCGCTTGCAAAAAGCCCTAAAAAGCTCAAAAGACGCTAAAAATCTTTTAGAATGCGCTTTGAGTTTAAAAACGCACTTAGAAGAATTAAAGCCGGCGAAAACTTTCCCCTTAAACACGAGCGAGGCTTTTTTGGAATTAGACAAGGAATTGCGTTTTTTATCCCATAAAAAAATGATCTATGTCGCTAATGTGGGCGAAGAAGATTTAAATATTCTCAACGAGCATGCCAAAAAAGTTAAAAACCATGCGAAAGGGCAAAATAGCGAGTTTGTCGCCTTGTGCGCTAAATTGGAAGAAGAAATGGTTTCTATGAGTGGAGATGAAGTCAAAGAATTTTTGCAAAGTTTGGGCGTAGAAGAAAGCGGGCTAGAAAAGACCATTCGTTTGAGTTTTAAGGAATTGGGCTTGATCAATTATTTTACCGCTGGAGTCAAGGAAGTGCGATCATGGACGATTAAAAAAGGCTCTAGCGCGCCTGTGGCTGCTGGGGTGATCCATAAGGATTTTGAAAAAGGCTTTATTAGAGCTGAAACCATCAGTTATGACGATTTTATCGCTTATAAGGGCGAAGCCGGGGCGAAAGAAAAGGGAGCGTTACGCATTGAAGGTAAGGATTATATCGTTCAAGATGGCGATGTGTTGCATTTTCGCTTCAATGTCTAGCGTCTTTTCAAGAATTGACACCCAACAAGAAACCTTTTAAAAAAATCTATATAGAATTAAGCGATATTTGCGGGTTGCAATGCAGTTTTTGCCCTAACCCCAAAAATATCAGAGGCGTGATGCCTTTAGAATTGTTTGAAAAAGTTTGTAAAGAAGCGGCCCCCTTAACCCCAATCATCACCTTTCATGTTTTAGGCGATCCTTGCAAGCTCAAAAATTTAAACCACTATCTCAACGCCGCTAAACGCTTTTCTTTGAAAGTGGATTTGGTTACCAGCGGGGCGTATTTGCACGATTTTGAAACACTCCTACAAGATGTAATCTATCAAATTTCTATTTCTTTAGACGCAGGGCTAGACCATCACAACAAACTCAACCAGCACCGCTATATCCAAAAAATTTTAGAATTTTGCCGCTATAAATTTGAAAAAAATAGCGAAGTGTTTTTGAATTTACGTATTCAAGACAGCACCCTTGACAAACACCAGAATTTGATCAAGCCTTTTTTAGAAAGCTTTGAATGCGTTTCTTTAGAGGGTTTAAAAACGCAAGGCCGCGCTCGTTTGTTTAAAAAAAGTTTTTTGAATATCCAAAAGACCTTTAAATGGCCGAATTTGAACGCCCAAAATCCTTTAAACCAAGAATCAAAAATCCCCTATTGTTACGGCCTAATCAAGCAAATCGCTATTTTATCTAATGGCGTTGTCGTGCCGTGCTGCATGGACACGCAAGCTAATATCAACCTTGGCGATTTAAACCATACGCCCTTAAAAGATGTTTTAAAGAGCCAAAAAGCTATGGCTATCAAAACCCATTTTTTAAAGGGCGAAGCGCTAGAACTTTTATGCAAAAACTGCTCCTACCCTTTGATCCGCTATAAAAAATGAAACCACTCCCTTAAGGCTAAGTTTTACTTATCCCTTGAAAAGGCTGTTATTTTTAGCGCGTTTTGTAATCCTATTAATAGCTCGTTAGTCATTGGTTTCATAGTCGTGGTGGTGTTTAATGCGCTTTGGGCAATAAATAGCGAAGCTTTTTGCTCTTTGATATTCTTATCTTTTACGTTTGGATTGGCGCGTTAGAATGATCAAGATTTTAAGGGTTAAAAGACAAATGGTTCTTTCGCTTTTGTCGTGGTTAGTGGGTCGCAAGCGACTAACTCCCCTAAAAAAACCCACTGAATAGCTTGTCAAAAAACAAATGTTTCAAAAGCTCCACCTTAACCATGTATAAGCCCTTTTTTATGTGTTAGGGTGTTTTAGTGCGCTGAATGGATTTTATGGTAGGATTAGCAAAAGAGTTTAAAGAATTAAGGTCCTTTTCTTTTGTAATAGCTTTGCGGGGTCGGAAAATGCGTGGGCTTCTCTTTGAGTGATTCAAAACACTAATTGATCTTTTTCTGCGCTTTTTAGTTATTCAACATTCTTTGCATTAGATTTATATTATAATTTCAAAGCAAGCCCACTCCATTGGCTTAATTTTTAAGCGTTCTTGCCGGCGGAATGAAAGAGTGGATAATGTCCGCACTTTTTACTTTTCATTGTCATTATTTTGCGTGATTGGCATGTGAATGCATGCGTTATTTTTATTCAACATTCGCATGCTTTTTGCTCCTTTTGAATAAAGTAATTTTCATACAATCGCAGTAGTGCGATAAAAAACGCCGTAATGGTAGGCCCTACGATAATCCCCCAAAAACCAAATTGTGAAATCCCAGCAATCATAGAAAAGAAAATCAATATTTCATTGATTTTAAGGGTGGTTTTAAAGATTCTTTTTTTGATAAAAACGATTAAAATTGGCTTGATCACGCTATCAATCAACACGCCAATTAGCAAAATGGAATACAAAACGATAAAAATAGCCTCATTCACATGCCCATGATAAAGCTCATAAATCGCTATAGGAATCCAAATCAAAGCCCCCCCAACAGCCGGCACTAAAGACGCCAAGCCGTATAAAATCCCTAAAGACCAGCCATCATGCCCAAACCATATTATCATCACCCCAAACGCCACGCCCTCTAAAATAACCGTGATGAGAGAAGTTAAAAGCACGATGCGTAAAATCCCAGCCACTTCTTCAAAAATCTTTTTACTTTGATTCATTTCAAGAGGCAAGACCCCTAAAAAATAACGATAAAATTTCTCCCCATAGTAAAAAAAGAAAAACAATAACCCCAAGATAAATAAAGCGTCTGTAACGAGTTTCAAGCTGTATTTCCCAATATAACTGCTCACTTTCAACAAATAGCCCGTGATGGAAGCGGCGCTAAAATTTTCTAAAAACTTGCTAACCCCATCATGAATGGCAGGAAAATGCGATAGATTTTCGGTGATTGTCCCTTTAAGCCATTTGATTAAGGCTGAAAGTTTTTCAAAATTGATTTCAAAAATGATATTAGAACTTTTATAAACAATAAAATACAACGGCACGATCAAAACGCTCGCTAAAATTAAAACGCATAAAAACGAACTGACAACATTGAAAAAACGCTTATCTAAAAAAACTTTCACTTGAAAAAGCCCCACGCACAAAAGCCCAGCGATCAGTGCATCCATTAAAAAATCTTGATACAGATAGATCATCCAATAAAAACCAATCAAAAAAAGAATCCAAAAGAAATACTGAGCTTTCATGCAATTATCCCCATTAAACTGAACCAAAAATTATCAAATGTTAGCTAAAAAACGCTCTTTTAAGGATAAAAAACCTCTTTTAACTTATAATTAAAATCAAAAAGGCTTATACAGATGGTGTTTTACAAGTATTCAGGGAGCGGGAATGATTTTTTAATCGTTCAAAGTTTCAAAAAAAAAGATTTTTCCAATTTAGCCAAACAGGTGTGCCATAGGCATGAGGGTTTTGGGGCTGATGGACTTGTAGTCGTCTTACCGAGCAGAAATTATGACTACGAATGGGATTTTTACAATTCAGACGGCTCTAAAGCGGGCATGTGCGGGAATGCGAGCCGTTGCGTGGGGTTATTTGCTTATCAACATGCTATAGCCCCTAAAGAGCATGTTTTTTTAGCCGGAAAAAGAGAGATTTCTATTCGCATAGAAGAACCCAATATCATAGAGAGCAATCTTGGTAACTACAAAATCCTAGACACCATACCCGCCTTAAGATGCGAAAAATTTTTTACTAACGACAGCGTTTTAGAAAATATCCCTATGTTCTACCTCATAGATACAGGAGTGCCGCATTTAGTGGGATTTGTGAAAAATAAAGAGTGGTTAAATTCCCTTAACACGCTGGAATTAAGGGCTTTAAGGCATGAATTTAACGCTAATATTAACGTCGCTTTTATAGAAAATAAAGAGACGATTTTTTTACAAACTTATGAAAGAGGGGTTGAAGATTTCACGCTAGCTTGCGGGACAGGCATGGCGGCGGTTTTTATCGCCTCATGCATTTTTTATAACACGCCTAAAAAAGCCACTCTCATCCCTAAAAGCAACGAATCTTTAGAGCTTTCTTTAAAAAATGATGGAATTTTTTATAAAGGAATCGTGCGTTATATTGGCATGAGCGTTTTGGGCATGAGGGTTTTTGAAAATGGGTGTTTTTGATCGTTATTTCTTGTAATGGTAATGATTTTGTCGTAATTAAACATAATGCGCTATCATTTGCGAGTTGTTTTTAGCAATATAAAAAATATCCTGAAGGAATAAAACCATGCAAGCGTTAAAATCATTGCTTGAAGTGATTACAAAACTTCAAAATTTAGGCGGCTATTTGATGCATATAGCTATTTTCATCATTTTTATTTGGATTGGAGGGCTTAAGTTTGTGCCGTATGAAGCCGAAGGGATCGCTCCTTTTGTGGCTAATTCCCCTTTCTTTTCTTTCATGTATAAATTTGAAAAGCCCGCATACAAACAACACAAAATGTCTGAATCCCAATCCATGCAAGAAGAAATGCAAGATGACCCTAAAATCATTGAAAACAAAGAATGGCATAAAGAAAACCGCACTTATTTAGTGGCTGAAGCTTTAGGGATCACGATTATGATCCTAGGTATTTTGGTGCTTTTAGGGCTTTGGATGCCTTTAATGGGTGTAGTTGGGGGCTTGCTTGTCGCTGGAATGACGATCACGACTCTATCCTTTTTATTCACAACGCCAGAAGTGTTTGTCAATCAGCATTTCCCATGGCTTTCTGGGGCTGGAAGGCTAGTGGTTAAAGACTTAGCGTTATTTGCTGGAGGCTTGTTTGTGGCTGGGTTTGATGCGAAACGCTATTTAGAAGGGAAAGGGTTTTGCTTGATGGATCGCTCATCGGTAGGGATTAAAACTAAATGCTCTAGCGGGTGTTGCTCTTAAGAGCTGATACCTTAAAGTAGGCTTAAAGCCTACTAGAAGAATCATTAATAGAAAGATCTTGGTTAGTGCCTTTTTTGTAAATGATTGTTTTTAAAATGTGGCGTTTGACAAAGGAATTGACGCTTTCTACTTCTTCATCAGCTAATCGTCTTAAAACATCATGCTCGTCTTTAGAGAGATAAAAAGTAACTGAAAAATTGCGTTTCAATTCATCTACAGCGACACGCTTGCGACCGGGTTTTATATTTTTATTTCCTAATTCCATTAAAATTTCCTTTTTTAGTTAGTGTGTTGTAACATCATAACGGCTATTCTAACATGAAATAAACGCCATTTTATATTAAATCTAAAGAAAAATATTTTTAGATGTGCTAGAATACCCATTTGTTACAAGATAAGCTTTTTTATCAAAAAAATGATGACATAGGGGTAACAAGTGGCAATAAACACCTTTTTAAAACATTCTTTTTTAGTCTGTTTGTTAGCGGTTAATTCTTACGCTTTTGATTGGAACATTTTTAAATACAATCTGGGTTTCAATATGTTCATCATGGACCATGAAGGCTCAACGCCTTATTGGGTCAATACTAACACCAATCTTAAAACCCGTTTGACTCCAAATTTTGGGATCCAATTTTATACAAGAGGTGTGGAGCAAAGCTTGACTGTGGGGGCGTATTTTTTTCAAAACTTCCATAACTACAGCACTAATTTTCCCTACCGTTGGGGGCCTACTATGTATTATAAGGCTAGAGGGAAGCGTTTTACTTTTTATGGAGGGATTTTCCCTAGGAAAAACCTCTTAGGGAGGTATGGTTTGAATATTTTTGCCCCTTATTATTGGTTTATAGATCCCAACGCTAGAGGGTTTTTATTGCAATTTCAAAACCATTATTCGCCTTCAAAACCCTATTATGGGCATGCGGAGTTTATGCTAGATTGGTTTGGAGGCAATTGTTACAACACTTGTAAATTCGGGAGAAACCCTTATGGGAATGCGATGGATAGGTTTCAAATGAACGGCTCTGTCGCTTATAATTTCTTTAAGGATTTATTGGGTATTGGAGGGTATTTTGTCTTGTTCCACAACGAAGACAAATACCTTTTGAATGGGGCTGATGGCATGAAATTTAATGAAAAAAAGGCGATTGATAGCAATAATATTTATCTTATGGATCGCCTCTACTTTAACGCTTACATAGGGACAAGCCTTTTAGACATCGCTCCCTTTATGGAAAAGCTCAACGCCAGTTTTGGCATGGTTTCTGAATCAAGCCGATTAAGGCAAATCCACAAAAATGTGCCTTTTATGAACAGCGTGGGCGGGCAATTTGATGTGGAGATCCAATACAAAGGCTTTGGAATACACAATTTATTTTATTTCGCTAAAACCCCAGAAATGCCTTTTTACAACCAATACCAGTATGTTGAAATGTATTGCACGCCTTCTTATTGCCCCACGCCTATTTATCGTGGCGTGCCATTCTTTCAAGCCAATTTATACAATCGTTTTGATTTTTATTACAATTGGAAAAACGACTTCGCGTCCGTTCGAATCAATTTCGTGCTTAATGCGATGCGTGGGGGCTTTGATAGGAGCTTGCCTTGGTCAGAATCCTACCAAGTGTATATGACGGTCGCCTTTGATCCTTATAACCTTATTAACAAAATCGCTAGAAAAAAGTGAAAATTCTTGACAATCGGTTAATCTGTCTTATATAATATTATTTCGTTTGTAGCCATTGTTAAGCAATGATTTTAAGCTATGGAAAAGAGGTGATAGCAGTATGCCAGGGATTAAGGTTAGAGAAGGCGATGCGTTTGATGAAGCTTACAGGAGATTCAAAAAGCAAACCGATCGCAATCTAGTGGTAACAGAATGCCGCGCTAGAAGGTTCTTTGAGTCTAAGACTGAAAAACGCAAAAAACAAAAAATCAGCGCTAAAAAGAAGGTCTTAAAGCGTCTTTACATGTTAAGGCGTTATGAATCAAGACTATAAAAACTTGAACAAATTTAAAATTTAAGGATTATTGAATAATGCAATTCACAGGGAAAAATGTTCTCATTACTGGAGCTTCTAAAGGCATTGGGGCCGAAATCGCCAAAACTCTCGCTTCTATGGGGCTGAAAGTTTGGATCAATTACCGCAGTAATGCTGAAGTGGCTGATGCTTTAAAAGATGAGCTTGAAGAAAAAGGCTATAAAGCGGCCGTTATCAAATTTGATGCGACCTCTGAAAGCGATTTTGTTGAAGCGATACAAACCATTGTCCAAAGCGATGGGGGTTTGTCTTACTTGGTGAATAACGCCGGTGTGGTGCGCGATAAGTTAGCGATCAAAATGAAAACAGAAGATTTTCACCATGTTATAGACAATAACCTCACTTCAGCTTTTATAGGTTGCAGAGAGGCTTTAAAGGTGATGAGTAAGAGTCGTTTTGGGAGCGTGGTTAATGTCGCTTCTATCATTGGTGAAAGAGGTAATATGGGGCAGACAAACTACTCAGCGAGTAAGGGGGGGATGATTGCGATGAGCAAGTCCTTTGCTTATGAAGGAGCTTTAAGGAATATTCGTTTCAACTCTGTAACGCCAGGCTTTATAGAAACCGACATGAACGCTAATTTGAAAGATGAACTCAAAGCGGATTATGTTAAAAACATTCCTTTAAACAGGCTAGGGTCTGCTAAGGAAGTGGCAGAAGCGGTAGCGTTTCTTTTGAGCGATCACTCTAGTTATATCACTGGGGAGACTCTCAAGGTCAATGGCGGACTTTATATGTAGTCCTAAACATTCTTTTAGCGATAAAAGTTTGTAAGTAGCAAAAATCATGCTAACATTATGAGGTTATTCTAAAACAAAGAGGTTATTATCAAATGGGGATTATTTACTTAATATTGTTTCTCATTGTAATTTATTTGTTGTATAGGATTTTAGATGTTTTGGAGCAAAAATAAACGCTCCAATGATGATTGGATTTAATTTTTACAAAACAAGGGAGTTTTAATCATGGCTTTATTTGAAGATATTCAGGCAGTTATTGTTGAGCAGTTGAATGTGGATGCGACGCAAGTTACCCCAGAGGCGGAATTTGTGAAGGATTTGGGTGCGGACTCTTTAGATGTCGTGGAGTTGATCATGGCGTTAGAAGAAAAGTTTAACATTGAAATTCCTGATGAGCAAGCGGAAAAAATCGTCAATGTGGGCGATGTGGTGAAGTATATTGAGGACAATAAACTAGCTTAATCTTTTTAACTTGGAGCGTTTGTCTCCAGGTTTTAGTCAAAAATTTGGCTTTAGCTAAAATCTAGTTTTATTGAATGAAAGTTTTTGAAATGAGGAGCTATTGGTGCGTCGGATTGTAGTAACTGGAATGGGAATGATCAATTCGCTAGGTTTAAATAAAGAAGATTCTTTTTTAGCGATCGCCAAAGGGGAATGCGGTATCAAACACATAGAAAGTTTTGATGCGAGTGCGTTTCCTGTGCGTATTGCTGGAGAAATCACTGACTTTGACCCTACAGAGGTGATGAATCCCAAAGATGTTAAAAAGGCAGGTCGTTTCATTCAATTAGCCTTGAAAGCCACAAGAGAGGCGATGAAAGATAGTGGGATTTTAGACGCTCACAATAGATGCCCTGAAGAATTGGCAAACCGCATGGGCGTAAGCTCTGGATCTGGGATTGGCGGGTTAGGCAATATTGAAGCGAATTCCATTTTTTGTTTTGAAAAAGGCCCTAGAAAAGTCAATCCCTTTTTCATCACTTCTGCGTTAGTGAACATGATTGGAGGTTTCACTTCCATTGAGTTTGGCATTAAAGGGCCTAATCTCTCTAGCGTAACGGCTTGTGCAGCAGGCACTCATGCGATTATTGAAGCGGTTAAAACCATTTTGCTCAATGGGGCTGATAAAATGTTAGTCGTGGGAGCGGAATCCACCATTTGTCCTGTAGGGATTGGAGGGTTTGCGAGCATTAAAGCCCTTTCTACAAGGAATGATGAGCCTAAAAAAGCTTCAAGACCTTTTGATAAGGATCGCAATGGTTTTGTGATGGGCGAAGGCGCTGGGGCTTTGGTGCTTGAAGAATACGAGAGCGCGAAAAAAAGAGGGGCAAAAATTTATGCAGAAT
>ASYU01000012.1:0-4743 GCA_000448465.1 Helicobacter pylori PZ5056
ACGGTGTTGCCTTGGTGGTGGTAGATATTGCCATTTTGCGCAGCCCCATCCACTGTAACCCTTAAAAGCCTGTCTTCAATGCCTCTCACATAGATTTTCTGCCCCATCACGCTCCCTCCGCCCACATTCACATCAGGGTTAGTCCTAAACAAGTCTTTGACTTCATTGCTTTGGCGTTGATCCAATTCTTTAGAAGTGACTTTAAACTCATTATTGTAAGTGAAAATCCTTTTAGCTTGGGTGGTAACCTTGTTTAAAGTGCGCTCCTCGCTATAGCAAGTCTCAGTGAGTAGGGGCAAACATAAAGCGTATCTAAGCTTTGGGTATGATCTTAAAAACATCCAACAACTCTCCTTAAATTTAAAAATTCAAAAATAAAAATCAAAAAAAAAAAAAACAAAATCCGCTAAAACATTGAGATAGAATAGTATGATAATTATTATTAAAACTAGATTAAAAATAAAATTTTGTTTTTAATCTTTCTTATTTTCATTAATTGTTACGAATAGAAATACTTGAGGGGGTTTTTTATTCTTAAAAAAAAGATTTTTTAAGGAAATTGAATCTCGTTAGTCTTTGTATAACAAATTATGTAATAATCGCCACAAGTAATTGGCTTAGTGTCGGATTACGAAGATTTAAGATCAAATAAAAGGAAAAAAGATGGTTAATAAAGATGTGAAACAAACCACTGCTTTTGGCGCTCCCGTTTGGGATGACAACAATGTGATTACGGCCGGCCCTAGAGGTCCTGTTTTATTGCAAAGCACTTGGTTTTTGGAAAAGTTAGCGGCGTTTGACAGAGAAAGGATCCCTGAAAGGGTGGTGCATGCTAAAGGAAGCGGGGCTTATGGCACTTTCACTGTGACTAAAGACATCACTAAATACACTAAAGCGAAAATTTTCTCTAAAGTGGGCAAAAAAACCGAATGCTTCTTCAGATTTTCCACTGTGGCTGGTGAAAGAGGCAGTGCGGATGCGGTAAGAGACCCTAGAGGTTTTGCGATGAAGTATTACACTGAAGAAGGTAACTGGGATTTAGTAGGGAACAACACGCCTGTTTTCTTTATCCGTGATGCGATCAAATTCCCTGATTTTATCCACACTCAAAAACGAGATCCTCAAACCAATTTGCCTAACCACGACATGGTATGGGATTTTTGGAGTAATGTTCCTGAAAGCTTGTATCAAGTAACATGGGTTATGAGCGATAGAGGAATCCCTAAATCTTTCCGCCACATGGATGGTTTTGGCAGCCACACTTTTAGTCTTATCAACGCTAAAGGCGAACGCTTTTGGGTGAAATTCCACTTTGAAACCATGCAAGGCGTTAAGCACTTGACTAACGAAGAAGCTGCAGAAATCAGAAAGCATGATCCTGATTCCAATCAAAGGGATTTATTCAATGCGATCGCTAGAGGGGATTTCCCAAAATGGAAATTAAGCATTCAAGTGATGCCAGAAGAGGATGCTAAGAAGTATCGATTCCATCCGTTTGATGTTACTAAAATTTGGTATCTCCAAGATTATCCGTTGATGGAAGTGGGCATTGTAGAGTTGAATAAAAATCCTGAAAACTATTTCGCAGAAGTGGAGCAAGCGGCATTCACTCCGGCTAATGTCGTTCCTGGAATTGGCTATAGCCCTGATAGGATGTTACAAGGGCGCTTGTTCTCTTATGGAGACACACACCGCTACCGCTTAGGGGTTAATTATCCTCAAATACCGGTTAATAAACCAAGATGCCCATTCCACTCTTCTAGCAGAGATGGTTACATGCAAAATGGGTACTACGGCTCTTTACAAAACTATACGCCTAGCTCATTGCCTGGCTATAAAGAAGATAAGAGTGCAAGGGATCCTAAGTTCAACTTAGCTCATATTGAGAAAGAGTTTGAAGTGTGGAATTGGGATTACAGGGCTGAGGATAGCGATTACTACACCCAACCAGGTGATTACTACCGCTCATTGCCAGCTGATGAAAAAGAAAGGTTGCATGACACTATTGGAGAGTCTTTAGCTCATGTTACCCATAAGGAAATTGTGGATAAGCAATTGGAGCATTTCAAGAAAGCTGACCCCAAATACGCTGAGGGAGTTAAAAAAGCTCTTGAAAAACACCAAAAAATGATGAAAGACATGCATGGAAAAGACATGCACCACACAAAAAAGAAAAAGTAACCCTTTTCTTTGAGCGTTCTTGTTTTTTAGGAACGCTTTGTCTTTCAAAATTTAGGTTTTTGGATACTTATCAATCCTTTGGTGGTGTGTCCTATTTTTTCATTCATTCAACGAATTTAAAAATTACAATAAAGAGTTATAGTTATGAAACGAAGGGATTTTATTAAAACGACTGCTTTAGGCGCTACAGGTGCTGTTTTAGGAGCACAGATTTTGCAGGCAGAAGAAAGCAAAGGGAGTGTTGCAAGATATAAAATAGAAGCTGAGTACAGCATTGATTTTGATTCTGCAGAACACACTTCACTTTTCATTCCCATGCCGAGTGTTGTAGCGAGCAATGTGAATTTACAAGGCAATCATGCCAGCTATAAAAGCATGCTCAATTTTGGAGTGCCTTATTTGCAAGTGGATTTTTTAAAAAGCGCTCAAAAAAAGCAAGTCCATTTGTCTTATGAGATCGCTAGCTATCAATTGAATGAGCGTTTGTTTGAAACGAGCGATTTTGTAGCAATGGGGCGTTATGAAAGAGACGATGCGAGCGTGGCTAACATTGCCAACCAGCTCAAGGGAACAACCCCTAAAGAAAGCGTTCGCAATTTTTATGCGTTCATCAAGCATGAGATGCCCAAGAGACAAAAGGCTCTAGAGGGTAAAGAAAATTTACCTAAACGAGATAGTTTGCCTTGGTTTGCAACCATTTCACAAGAGAGCATGTTTGTGTCCTTATGTCATGCGTGCGGGATTAAAAGTGCTGAAGTGCAAGGCTTGAAATTGGCTCAAAACAGCGTGGTGAAAAACGCTTCTAGAGTGGAAGTGTATTTGAAAGATTCCTTGTTAGCGTTTGATTTTCAAAATAATCACAAGGAAGTCTTTATCCCGTTGAACCGCCATAAAGACATGCAATTAGATACTGCATTGTTGGCGACTTTTGGCGATGCCTTTGCCCTTGTGGATGGTAGGGATTTAGGCAATTACGAGAGTAAACTTTTTGAAAAAAGAGTGTCCTATACGATTGTCTAAAGGCATGGGATTTAGGAATCTTCCTTAATGGTGAGCTTTCCTTTTTAGGAGGGTTTGCAAAAAGAATTTGAAAGGGTTGTCTTTATGCGAGAATTTTTTAAGAAACTTGGCACAGAATACGCTTCCAAGCTGTTTTTAATTTATTGGCTTAGATGGATGTTGAGCGCATTGGTGATGCTGCCTTTTATGGAGGTTTTTTATTATTTCAATTTTCCGTTGTGGCTCAATCTTTTCTTGGGGCAAACCATTGGAGCGGTGATTTTTTTCAAGTTGGATAAGTTGATTTTTTCTAAAAAATAATTTTTACAAGCTTAAAAACCACTGAGCTTTTCTTAAGCTTTTTGTATTTTCCTAAGCTTTTTTAAGGAATTCAGATTTTAAAGACAAGCTCTGCCCTTCCACTTTACAATCCACATTGTGATCGCTATTGACAAGCTTGATATTTTTGATTTTAGTGCCTTTTTTAAGCACCAAAGATGAGCCTTTAACCTTTAAATCTTTAATGAGAATGACCGAGTCCCCATTTTGTAAAAGATTATTGTGGCAATCTTTAACGATTAATTCTTCATTACTAACTTCATTTTCATTCCACTCATACAAACAGCTAGAGCAAACGAACTGCGTGCCATCATGGTAGGTGTAAGCGTCATTGCATTTAGGGCATGGGGGTAAATCTTGCATGATAATCGTCCTTATTGTGGTATCAGGTTGATGATATTACCTAAATCAAGGTTATAAAACGCTTTATTTTGATAAGTATCAACCCCCTAAGATCGCATGACGAAAAATTATCACCTGCTTAGCGCAAGCTATTTAATATTTTAAAAAATTCTTTTAGATTTTTTTAATGTTATCAATTTAAGTTTTTTCTAGTTAGTATTCAAAAAGCTCTTTTTAAAAATAGGTTACTAAATGTTACCAATAAGTTAAAATTCGTTAAAATAATCATAATGATTAAAGCTTTTAACCACTATTGTAGAAAAATAACGAGAGGGTTTGTAAAAATTCCCACTAAAAAACAAGGAGCAAAAAAGATGAAAAAAGCGGGCTTTCTTTTTTTAGCGCTGATGGCTATCGCTGTTATGAGTTTAAACGCTAAAGATCCGAATGTGTTGCGTAAGATTGTTTTTGAGAAATGTTTGCCCAATTATGAGAAAAATCAAAATCCTTCGCCATGCATAGAAGTCAAACCCGATGCCGGCTATGTGGTTTTAAAAGATATTAACGGCCCGTTGCAATATTTGTTGATGCCAACAACTCACATTAGCGGTATTGAAAGCCCTTTGTTGCTTGATTCTTCTACGCCTAACTTTTTTTATTTATCCTGGCAAGCGCGTGATTTTATGAGTAAAAAATACGGCAAACCCATTCCTGATTATGCGATCTCTTTGACGATTAACTCTAGCAAAGGGCGATCGCAAAACCATTTTCATATCCATATCTCTTGCATTAGCCTTGATGCGCGCAAACAGCTGGACAATCATCTAAAAAAAATCAACAGCCGTTGGTCGCCATTACCGGGCGGCTTGAATGGGCATAAAT
>ASYU01000013.1:0-3135 GCA_000448465.1 Helicobacter pylori PZ5056
TAAAGTTGTTCGCGCTCACAAAGAGCTTGTCGCTGCACAATTTCGTCGCGCCGTAGAGGTTAATGGGGTTAGCGGCTTTATCAGTGCTTAGGGCGATGACCTGGCTGATTTCATTTTTTAAGCATGCGTTAATCACGTTGCTTGCTCCCATAATGTTAGTTTTAATGCACTCTAGGGGGTTGTATTCAGCGATGGGTACATGCTTGAGCGCGGCCGCATGGATACAAATATCCACGCCCTCTAAAGCGTAATTCAAGCGCTCTAAATCCCTGACATCGCCGATAAAAAAACGCATCCTAGGATCATTGAATTCCATGGCCATTTCGCTTTGTTTCAATTCATCTCGGCTATAAACGATGATTTTTTTAGCGTTGGTGGTGTCTAAAACCTTACGAACAAAGCGCTTGCCAAAACTCCCAGTGCCACCGGTGATTAAAATCGTTTGGTTATCTAGCATGTTTTGATGATTTGGCATGTTTTACCAGCGATAGCCTAAAGAAGCGCTAAAGATTCTCAATTGCCCAATGGTTGGGGATTGATACAAACTGGAGCGGTTGCTTTTAAAAGTGAAACTCCCCGCTACGCCCAAATCAAAGCCCCTAAAATTGTATTTAGTCCCAAAAGCCACGGTATAGCCATTAGAATCTGGGATACCTATCGCATCTTGGGGGCTTGGGGCTTGGTCATAATCAATAGCGCCCATCAAACGCAAGCTTTTGCCCATGTAAGTTACCCCTAATCTAAAGGTGTTGGTGTCCCTCCAGCCAGCCCCCATGTTCATCACGCTTTTAAAATTCGCTAGGCCTACCATTTTTTTAAGCGTTTCAGAGTCTAGTGAAGCCACCGTTCCGCTTAAGCCCTTGTAAGTGGCGTTCGCAAAATCAGGGGTTACTAAAAATTTATTCCCTTGACTCCAAAAAGTGCGCTCAAACACCCCCTCTATTCTTAAATGGTCTTTAAAAAATTGGTGGGCGTAGGCTAGGCTTAGGGTTTGGGGGAGTGAAACATTGATATTCAAGCTGCCTTTAGTCAAAACGCTCCCTAAAGAAGGGCCAAGCTCTGTGATAGCCACTAAACCGCCTTTCATGTTGAATGTAACTGAAGAATTATACACCACCGAAAACATGCCATGATCAAACACACGCAAACTCGAACCCACTCTATAGCCCCCCGATACGCCTTGCCCGTTAGATTTTTGCACGACTTGAGTCGTGCCATAAAGATTCGCGCTCGCTTTGATTAAACCGCTATAACCCATGATTTTTTTCAAGCCGTTATAAAACTCTTGACAGCTCTGATCGCTCATATCCCCACCGGCTTTTTGGCAATTAAGCGCTGGCTGATAGCCAATATTGCCTAATAAAGTCATCATATTACTTGGCACTTGATCGGCAAAAACATTGTTAGGTAAATTTAAAATCTGTTCCGCGCTCAAAACCGAAGCGCCCTCTAAAGGCACATAAACGGTGTTATTAAAGCTCCCGGTTGCATAAAGCCCTCTTAAGCCCACCCCCACAGAAAAGCGCTTATTAATAGTGTAACTCATGCTAGGGGCAAGCTCTACCATCATGATAAACACATCATGCAAAAATTCCCCCCCCTTACCATTCCATTTCATGCCCAACCCGCTAGGAGCGGTAAAACTCCCCCCAAAAGTGAAGCCGTTATGCGTGCGGGTTTTATAAAAGAATTTGGGTAAAACAAAATTAGTCGTGCCCGTCCAACCATTCACGATTTGAGAATCAGGATTTGAAGCGAGGGTTACGACTTTTTGATTGGTTAGATTCATAAGCCCTTGAACACGATTGATTGCTTGTGATAAGCCATTGGTAGCGGCCGTATTGCCAAGCGCTTTAAGGATATTGCCAAGCCCTATAGTGTTGATGATGCCTAAAATATTTTGTTGGCTTTTATCAATTTCTAAACTCGTAACCGAATACAAGCCTTGATTGGTCGTAGGGACTTTAAAGCTAAAGGCTGGGATATTAATCACGGTGGTGGTCATTTCAAATTCGCTTCTGTTTTCACCCCAATCGTTAGTAAAGCCCATATTCGCCGGGTTATAAAAGGAAGCATCAGCCCCCCTAGCCCCAGCGACATACGCCGAGCCTAAAGCCGTGCCATTTAGGCTTTGTTCTTGGATTTTAAAGCCATTGGCATAAGAAAGCAAAGGCAGGCTCAGAGCGATTAAATGGCGTTTTTTGAGCTTTTTAAAGTAATAAAGTGGGGAAAAGTTTTTCATTGAAGCTCGCTGTCAGCGTTTTCATTATCTTCTAAATCCTGTAAAGAAGGCTCATAGGGTTCGATCCTAATAGCAATTTTTTGCGTCAAATTCTGGAAAGAAATCAGGCCATTTTTTCTTTCATAAAGGATAATTTCCCCGCTTTTTTGAAACCTTTGGATCACGTATTCAGGGGTTAGGTGGCGCTTGCCTAAGCCCTTAAAAATATCCCTCCCTAAAACAATGTCATCAAACAAATCCCCATAGCTCACCTTACCAAACAAATCCCTTGCAGCAATCCATTTAGCCGAACATTTTTGGCTAAAACAAATGTTCCGTTTAGTCATGTAAATATCGCCCACTCTTTGGCTGAGCTTGTAAAGGGTTACTTCAATATTATGGTCTTTATCGGTTTTAATCGTGCCGTAATCATAAAAGCGAAAAACCGGCGTGTTAATGTAAATGAGTCTGAATTGGCGCAAGGCATTCAAAGTCTCTTCTCTTTTTTTATTGGCTTCTTCTTGTCTGATTTGCTCTCTAGTTTTGGGGGTTTGCTTAGAAAAAGGGTGCTTAGAGCAAGAGACAAAAAAAAGCGTCATGAAAAATAATAAAAAAGCGCTTCTAAAATACCGCATGATTACAGAGTGAGAGGGTTTATCCTCTCGATCCGCTCAAAATACGATACCAAATCCTGCCGTCTAATTTAAGCTCCATGCTCACCTGGCACAAGCCGTCTTTATAGATGGTCTCAGTGATTTCAGCGTTACGAATGAGGGCATTCACCCTCGTTTTAATCACGGAATTTTGTAAAACCATGTCTTTGACGGTGTCTTGAGCGTTCACTCTGATGCCATACATTTTTTCACCCAACTGGCGGTAGCCATCAACAATAGCCGCTCGCTTAGCCAAAGCTA
>ASYU01000014.1:0-6130 GCA_000448465.1 Helicobacter pylori PZ5056
GGTTTTGTGATCACAGCGACGGGTTGCGCGTTGTTTTATCCGGCGGCGCATTTTGGCTCCTATGGGTTTTTTTTAGGAGCGTTGTTTATTTTAGCGAGCGGGATTGTGTGCTTGCAAACCGCTGGTAATCCCTTTGTAACCTTGCTTTCTAAAGGTAAAGAAGCCAGAAACCTGGTTTTAGTCCAGGCGTTCAATTCGCTTGGCACGACTTTAGGGCCTATTTTTGGGAGCTTGTTAATCTTTAGCACGACCAAAACGAGCGATAATTTAAGCCTGATAGACAAGTTAGCGGACGCTAAAAGCGTTCAAATGCCTTATTTGGGCTTAGCGGTGTTTTCGCTCATTTTAGCGCTTGTGATGTATCTTTTAAAATTGCCTGATGTGGAAAAAGAAATGCCCAAAGAAACGACGCAAAAAAGCCTGTTTTCGCACAAGCACTTTGTTTTTGGGGCTTTAGGGATCTTTTTCTATGTGGGGGGAGAAGTGGCGATTGGATCATTCTTGGTGCTAAGCTTTGAAAAGCTTTTGAATTTAGACGCTCAAACGAGCGCGCATTACTTGGTGTATTATTGGGGCGGTGCGATGGTAGGGCGTTTCTTAGGCAGCGCTTTGATGAATAAGATCGCTCCTAATAAATACCTGGCTTTCAACGCCTTAAGCTCTATCATTCTTATCGCTTTGGCTATTCTCATTGGAGGCAAGATCGCTCTATTCGCTCTGACTTTTGTGGGCTTTTTCAACTCTATCATGTTCCCTACGATCTTTTCTTTGGCTACGCTCAATTTAGGGCATCTCACTTCTAAGGCTTCTGGAGTGATTAGCATGGCGATTGTGGGAGGGGCGTTAATCCCCCCCATTCAAGGTGCGGTTACAGACATGCTAACAGCAACCGAATCAAATTTGCTCTACGCTTATGGTGTGCCGTTATTGTGCTATTTTTATATCCTCTTCTTTGCGCTTAAAGGGTATAAGCAAGAAGAAAACTCCTAAAAAAAGGGGGGGGTTTCTTTCTTCTTTCCTTTCTTTTAGCTTGTTTTAAAAATCCAAAAAATTCCAAATTAAATAAGGTTTTATTTGTCAGTATTTGATGAGGACAGAGCTTTTTTAACAACTTGAGGCAAAAACACAAACAGGGTTTTTAAAATTTTTAAGATGCAATCAAAAACACTGCTAATGAATAAAAAAATCCCCTAACCACAAAAGATTAAGAGATTTTAAGAATGAAGCAAAGAATAAAGACTAGTAAATGGGTTTAGCGTCTTTGAATTTATATTCCGTAAGAAACCCAGTGCCATCAAAATTACCTACCAAAGAGATCTTTGCAATATCACCCACTTGGCAATCGGTTTCTAAAATAAGATAAGGCACTTCATCTTTACCGATTAAGGTGATCACTCGGCCCTTTTTTTCACGACTTTGCTTGGGGAACTCTTTAGAATCAAGACCTGTGGTATTATCGCCGGTTTGGAGCATTCTAAAAGCATAGCACATGCCATCATTGATTTGAGCGCTATAAATCTTGCCTTTTTTAACTTCTTTTTTAACCCCCGGTTTAACCGCAATGCGTATTTCTGAGTGGATCTCAGCTTCTTGCATTTTGCCCTTATAATCTCGCACCTGAACCTTATGCACGCCATTAGGATCTCCCTTTTTAAGCAAAGAATCTTCATAGCTGAATTTTTGAATGTCTAAATCCCCATCAATAAAACTCCTGGCATTAAGCTGAGCACTCAAAAACCCCACACCCAGTAACCCCACTAACGAAAATTTCAAACAACGCTTGCAAAAATGATTCATCAACAATCCTTTCAATGTAAAATTAAACAAATGTATCTCAAAATTAAAAACAAAAAGATCACAAAATTGCTATTTTAGCAACAAAAACGCATGCTTTCAGCCAAAAAAGCCTAGAAGAAATCATTCAAAAATAATTTCTTCCGGTTTGATTTTATCGCCATAAACAGGCTCTAAAGTCTCTTGATAAGCTTCTTTTAAAAAGTCGCTAGAAATGAGGGAATCAATCTCGTTATTCAACCACTCTAAAAGCTTAGGGTTGCCTTTTTTAATCGCTGGAGCGATCACATCCTTATCGCCAAGGCTTGTAATGCCTAATTTAAACTCAGGGTGTTGTTTCACCCAAGCGAGCAACAAAGTGTTATCATGGGCTAATGCGATAGCCTTATTGTTTAAAAGGGCTAAAAAAGTCTCTGTGTTTTGTTCAAATTTCAAAAGTTTGATATTGGGGTAATTTTTAGTGAAATAAAAATCCGCTGTCGTGCCTTTATTCACAATCAGCTCTTTATCTTTCAACTCTTCTATATTTTTAATGACCCCATCTTTAGAAACCACCCCCAAAGCGACTTTCATATACGGCTTAGCGAAATCCACGACTTTTTCTCTTTCTTTAGTATGCGTGAAATTAGCCATGATAATATCCACTTTATTGGCTTTTAAAAATTCCACCCTAGCTGAAGCTTCTACAGGAATAAACTCAATCTTATTTTCATCGCCCAATAAATCAAGGGCCATGCGTTTAGCGATGACTACATCATAGCCTTGATATTTCCCTTTAGAATCCACAGATCCAAAAGGAGGCTTATCGCTAAAAACCCCCACTTTTAAAACCCCTCTTTGTTTAATGACTTCTAAAGCGTCCTTCTTTTCTTTATGGCTATCAGAGCATGCGCTAAAGACTAAAGCGATTAAAACTAAAAATAGCCCCCACATTTTAAAAAGCCCGTTCGTTTTCATAAAAACACCTTTTTTTGAAATTAAAATCATCTTTTTAGCAAACTTTATTTAACAGCTCCCTAAAAAATGGAAAGTTTCTAAAAATTTTTGCGCTCTTTGAGATTTCGGGTGGTTAAAAAATTCTTTAGCGCTGTTTTCTTCAGCGATTTTACCGCTATCAAAAAACACGATTTTGCTAGCGATTTTTTGGGCGAATTTCATTTCATGCGTTACAATCACCATGCTCATGCCCGTTGTGGCTAATTCTAAAATCACTTCTAAAACTTCTTTAACCATTTCAGGGTCTAAAGAGGCGGTTACTTCATCAAAAAGCATGATTTTTGGCCGCATGCATAAAGAACGCACGATCGCTACTCGTTGTTTTTGCCCGCCGCTCAATTCTTTAGGGTAAGCTTGTTGTTTATGCTCCAAACCCACTCGCTTTAAAAGCTCTACGGCTTGAGAAAGGACCTCATCTTTGGATCGTTTTTGCACTTTTAAGGGGGCGAGTAAGATATTATCTAACACATTTAAATGCGGGAACAATTCATAATTTTGAAACACCATGCCTATTTTTTGGCGCATTTGATTCCAGTTAGTAGATGGTGTATTAAGGTTAGTGTTTTCAAAAAGGATTTCACCTCCATCAATCTTTTCAAGCCCGTTTAGGCATTTTAAAAAAGTGCTTTTCCCGCACCCGCTAGGCCCTAAAATCACTGCCACTTCACCCTTATTCAAAGTGAAATTAATGCCGTCTAAAACCAAATGGTTTTGATAGGTTTTTTTTAACCCTTTGGTTTCTAAAATCGCGCTCATTTTACCCTCTAATGTATTGGAATTTTTTTTCTAAATAGGAACTATACAGGCTCAAACTATAGCATAAAGCAAAGTAAAACATTAAGATAACGCCATAAACCACAAAGCTCGCATTAGGCATGCGTAAGAGGTTAAGCTCTATGATTTGCTGGCCCACTTTCAACAAATCAATCGCTCCAATGAGAGAGACTAAGGCTGTGGTTTTAATCATGCGCGTGAATAAATTAAGGCTTGAGGGCAATAAAGACAAAAAGCTTTGAGGGAAAATAATATTAAAAATCACCTTTTTTGAATCTAAGCCTAAAGCTAGAGCGCTTTCTACTTGGTGTTTGCTCACGGAAGTTAAAACCCCTCTAGTCAAATCCATCATTTCAGCGCCCCCCCACAAGCTAAAAACAATAACGCTCGCCAAAACCGCACTGATATGCAAATCAAACCAGCTCGCTAACCCGAAATACACGATAAACAGCCATGCTAAAAGCGGGATAATGCGAATGCTTTCTAAATACACACGACACGCTAAAACCATTATTTTAGAGCCAAACGCCATCAAACTCCCCAAAAGTATTCCAACAACGATTGAAATCATTGCAGAGCTAAGAGCGATTAAAAGAGTGGTTTCAAACCCTTCTAACAAACGCTTGAGATTGTCTAACTCTAACAAAACTCCCATTTTAAGCCACTTTCTTTTTAAAAGAACGCTCTAAGATCACAAACAAAGCGCTCAAAGGGAGCAAAGCGATCAAATAAGTGAGGCTCAACATCAACAGGCTTTCAGTCGTTTTGTAATAAATGCCAATCAAATCTTTCGCCACAAACATAATATCGGTTAGGGCTATCGCGCCCACCACCGAAGTTTCTTTGAGTAAAAAAATCACATTCGCCCCTATGGAAGGCATGGAAACGCTTAAGCTTTGAGGCAGAATAATATAATACATCATTTTCAAAGGGCCAAACCCTAAACTCAAAGCGCTTTCTCTTTGAATGGAAGCCAAGCTCTTAAACCCAAGCAAAAAACTTTGACTCATATACCCCCCACCCAAAAACCCTAACGCTAAAATCGCGCATTCTAAAGCGCTCAAACCGATTTCATTCAACCCGTAATACAAAAAGAAAAGCTGGATGAGTAGGGGCGTGTTCCTGGCGATTTCGCCATAGATATAGGCAATAGGAGAGAGAAAGCGCGTTTTAAAATACAAAATGATCGCGCACAAAAACCCCACCAAAAGAGAGAGTAAAATCCCAAAGAAAGAAATATAAAGCGTGATTTCTAATCCCTTAAGAAACATAGGGATGGAGTGAAACATAAAATCCCAATCTAATGCCATAACGCTTACCTTAAAATTGATGGCGCTTAACGCACCACATTAAAAACAGCTCTCATTTGCCCCAATTGTTAGAAGTTTGGAAAAACCAAGCCTTTATGCGGGAAGTTTATGAGCCATTTTGCCACTATTCAAAGAAAATTTGAATTATAATAAAAAAACTGGCTGAAATTAACAACAATGATTAAACAATCATTAAATGGAGAGGACATGCAAAAAAGTTTAGTTTCTTTGGCTTGGGTTTTTGTCGCTATTTTAGGGGCGATCTGTTTAGGGGTGTTAGCCTTACACAAGGGCGAGAGCATTAACACGCTATGGCTTGTAGTAGCGAGCGCTTGCATTTATAGCATAGGCTATCGTTTTTATAGCCATTTTATCGCTTATCGGGTGTTAAAGCTAGACGATAGCAGAGCCACGCCCGCATGCGTAAGGAATGACGGAAAGGATTTTGTGCCAACGGATAAAGCGATCACCTTTGGGCATCATTTCGCCGCTATTGCTGGGGCTGGCCCTTTAGTAGGCCCAATACTAGCCGCTCAAATGGGTTACTTGCCCTCTATCTTATGGATTTTGATAGGCTCGGTTTTAGGGGGTTGCGTGCATGATTTTGTGGTGCTTTTTGCTTCCATTAGGCGCGATGGCAAGTCTTTAGGCGAAATGATCAAGCTTGAAATGGGTCAATTTGTAGGCATGATCGCTAGTTTAGGCATTTTAGGGATCATGCTCATTATCATTGCGATTTTAGCGATGGTGGTGGTGAAGGCTTTAGCGCATTCGCCTTGGGGCTTTTTTACGATCGCTATGACCATTCCCATTGCGATTCTTATGGGGCTTTACATGCGGTTTTTCAGGCCGCATAAGATTTTGGAAGTTTCTGTTATTGGCTTTATTTTGTTGATTATAGCGATTTATGCGGGCAAATACGTTTCTTTAGATCCCAAACTAGCGTCAATTTTTACTTTTGAAGCCGGTTCTTTAGCGTGGATGATCATGGGTTATGGTTTTGTGGCTTCTATTTTGCCGGTATGGTTTTTACTCGCTCCACGAGATTATTTAAGTACTTTTTTAAAAATTGGCGTTATAGGGGTGTTGGTTGTGGCTATTGTTTTTGTCGCTCCGCCTTTACAAATCCCTAAAATCACGCCCTTTGTAGATGGCAGTGGGCCTGTGTTTGCAGGAAGCGTGTTCCCTTTCTTGTTTATCACGGTGGCTTGCGGGACGATTAGCGGCTTTCATGCTTTAATTTCTTCAGGCACGAC
>ASYU01000015.1:0-22003 GCA_000448465.1 Helicobacter pylori PZ5056
TGTGCCTAGGGGGGCTGGGAGCGGTTTTACAGGGGGGGCGTTGAGCGTGAGTGGGGGGCTAGTTTTAAGCGTAGAAAAGCATTTGGATAAGATTTTAGAGATTGACACTAAAAATTTGATCGCTAGAGTAGAACCGGGCGTGATTAACAAGCATTTCCAAAACGAAGTGGAAAAATTGGATTTATTCTACCCCCCAGACCCGGCTAGTGAGAGTCAAAGCACTTTAGGGGGGAATGTCGCCGAAAATGCCGGTGGCATGCGCGCGGCTAAATACGGGATCACGAAAGATTATGTCATGGCTTTAAGGGTGGTTTTAGCGAATGGTGAAATCATAAGGGCGGGCAAAAAAACAATTAAAGATGTCGCCGGTTTTAATGTTGCAGGGCTGATGATCGCTAGTGAGGGGTGTTTGGGCGTGATTTCTGAGATCACTTTAAAGCTTTTAGCCAAACCGCCCCTAAAACAAAGCGCGATGGGGGTTTTTAATCATATTGAAGACGCCATGAACGCTGTTTATAAGACAATGAGCAGTGGCGTTACGCCTGTAGCGATGGAATTTTTGGATAATTTGAGCATCAAGGCGGTTGAAGAGAGGTTTTCTAAAGGCTTACCCAAAGACGCTGGAGCGATACTCATCACTCAAGTGGATGGCGTGGTAAAAGAGCAGATTGCATGGCAACTCAATGAGATAGAAAAGCACTTCAAAGCCAATGGTTGCGTGGATTTTAAGATCGCTCAAAATGAACAAGAAGAGCAGGATTTATGGTTTTCAAGGCGTAACGCTTCTCAAAGTATTAGCGTTTATGGTAAAAAGAAATTGAATGAAGACGTGACCGTTCCTAGGGCGAGTTTGCCGAGTTTGTTGCAAGAAGTCGTTAAAATAAGCCAAAAATACGGCTTTAAAATCCCTTGCTTTGGGCATACGGGCGATGGCAATGTGCATGTGAATATCATGCTAGAAGATCCTAAAAGGGATTTAGAAAAAGGGCATCAGGCTATGGAAGAGATTTTTCAGGCCGCTATTAGTTTGGAGGGGACTTTAAGCGGGGAGCATGGCATAGGCTTGTCTAAAGCCAAATTCATGCCTTTAGCGTTTAATCATAGTGAAATGGAGCTTTTTAGGAACATTAAAAAAGCTCTCGATCCTAACAATATTTTAAACCCTTTTAAAATGGGGTTGTAAGATTCAAAAGCAAGGAAAGTGCATGAAAATCGGTGTTTATGGAGCGAGCGGTCGTATAGGGAAACTGCTCTTAGAAGAATTAAAAGGGGGGTATAAGGGATTAGAGCTATCTAGCGTGTTTGTCAGGCAAAAATGCGAAACGGATTTCAGTTCTTTTTCGCACGCCCCTTTAGTAACCAACGATTTAAAAGCGTTTGTGAGGGCATGCGAATGCGTGATTGATTTTTCTTTACCTAAAGGCGTGGATCATTTGCTAGAGGCTCTTTTAGAATGCCCTAAAATTTTAGTTTCTGGCACGACCGGTTTAGAAAAAGAAACGCTAGAAAAAATGCAAAAATTAGCCTTAAAAGCGCCGCTTTTGCATGCACACAACATGTCTTTAGGGATTATGATGCTCAACCAATTAGCCTTTTTAACTTCTTTGAAATTAAAAGATGCGGATATTGAAATTGTAGAAACGCACCACAATCTCAAAAAAGACGCCCCGAGCGGCACGGCGTTGAGTTTGTATGAAACTTGCGCTAAGGCTAGGGGGTATGATGAAAAAAGTGCTCTTACCACTCACAGAGAAGGTTTGCGCTCTAAAGAAAGCATTGGCATAGCCGCTGTAAGGGGGGGCGATGTCGCCGGGAAGCACACGATAGGGTTTTATTTAGAGGGCGAATGCATAGAGCTTAGCCATACGGCGACTAACCGATCTATTTTTGCTAAAGGGGCTTTAGAAGTGGCTCTATGGCTTAAAGATAAAGCCGCTAAAAAATATGAAATCAACGAGATGTTTGGCTGAATGTTTTCATTCTTTGCTGTATAGATGATTCACGCTTCTATAATGAAATACCGCCCTTTATTAGCCTTATTAAAGGGTTTTTACTATACTATAAGGGATATTAGTAAGGATAAGGCTGTATTAAAAGGGTTTGTTTTGTAAGGATTGATCTTGCCTTGTGTGGTTAGTAACACAAGGCGGGTGTAGCAAGACCTGCTATAATTTTAATTCAAGGAGTCTAACTAAAATAAAAGGAGAAATTTTAGTTAGGGTTTTATTATAGCAAAAATTAGCAAGGCTTACAAGGGGTAGCGTTTTAATTTTAAATTAAAGCGTTATTTGGATTATTTTTAGTTTCATTTACTTTTTGTTTAACAATAAGTCCTACAATTGCAAGCATATAATTTAAAGTATTTAAGTTATTCAATCAAAAAATTTTAAAACAAAAGGATATAAAATGAAAACCATTAGAAATGGCGTGGTAGTTGGCGTGTATTTGCTCGGCGGTTGTGCGAGCGTTGAGACTCGCTTTGACGCTCTGCGTGTCGCTTGCATTAAAGATGCTTTTATAGAAAAAGAATTATGCTACACGCCTAAGGACTTTGGAAACCCTTATTTTACTAATCAAACCGATACTAGGCTCTAAGGGTTTCTTCTTAAAAAATATTTTGGCTCTTTTGGCTCATGTTGGTTGAGCCAAGCGTTTCAAAAATTTCAAAACTTCAAAAATTTCAAAACACAAAAAACACAGAATTAAAACAAATTTTTTGCTTTTTCAAGAATAGTGAAGTGCCCAAACGCTAAAGACATAGGCTTTTTTAGGCTGATATTGGGGGAGAGTTTGGTTCTCACTTTGTATCCCTATAATTAGGGATTTTACAGAGTTTGAGCGTCCCAAGCGTGTTCGATTTCTCACGCATCACATCTTTAAAGGCGTAACTCCCAACACTTCTTGCCGTAGATACGAATGCATGGGGATATTATAAATGAGTAGCATTCATTCCAAACGCTAAAAATGTTGGGGGATTTCTGCTAAGTTGTTTTAAAACTTTATTTTATGGTTTTAGGTTTTATTTTATTGTAAAATTCTTAAGGAGATAGGGGGTATTTTGAAATCATTCTCCACCCTTTTAACCCCCAAAAACTAAACCCCCTAACCCCAAAAGACCGCATCATAAGAAATCATCGCTCGCTTTTCGCAAGCTCTTTTAACATTTATCTTAAAAAATGCTTTTAAGCTATTTTTTAAATCTTATGATCAATACCCTATTAAAATAAAACCAAAAAGCAAAGAAAATCAATTTTTCCAACCACTTTTTTTAAGAACAAGGCATTTTTGCCTTATTCTTAAAATGGGATTATTGATTCGCTCATTGTTTTAGCATGAATAAGTGGTGATAAATTCAAAAGGATGGGGTTTGCTCTCCCATGGGAACACTTCAGCATTGAATTTAAGAGACTGATAGGCTTGAATAAATTCTTCGCTAAAGACCTGACCCTCTTTTAAATATTGCTTATCGGCCAGCATTTCTTCTAACGATCGCCTTAAAGTATGGGGCATTTGTTTGATACCCTTTTCTCTGATTTCGTCCAAAGTTAGCTTGAAAAGGTTAATGTCCATCGCTTCGCCGGGATCCATTTTATTTTTAATGCCATCAATGCCCGCCATTAAAATCGCTGCAAAAGCCAAGTAAGGGTTTGATGAGCTGTCAGGAAACCTGAATTCAAACCTAGCACTATTTTTAGAAATCCCATAAGGGATGCGCACGCTCGCGCTCCTGTTATTAGCTGAATAAGTCAAAATAGATGGGGCTTCATAGCCAGGAATCAGGCGTTTATAAGAATTAGTGGAAGCGTTAGTGAAAGCGGCTAACCCTCTAGCGTGGTGCAACACGCCCCCTAAAAAATACAACGCCAACTCACTCAAGCCCTTGTAAGTTTCACCGCTAAAAAGGTTTTCGTTGTTTTTCCAAACGCTCACATGGGTGTGCATCCCGCTCCCATTATCTCCATATAAAGGTTTTGGCATGAAAGTGGCGGTTTTGCCGTTTAAATGAGCGACCATTTTAACCACATATTTGAGTTTTTGGACATTGTCAGCCGCTTCCACTAAATCCCCAAATTTCACGCCCACTTCGCCTTGCGCTTGCGCGACTTCATGATGAACGACAAAAGTTTCTAACCCCACTTGGTTTAAGACTTTCACAATTTCAGTGCGAATATCCATCATCGTATCCGTTGGCGGCACAGGCAAATAGCCCCCTTGCTTGCCCGGTCTATGCCCAAAATTGACGCCATTTTCAAAGCTCTTATCCCGATTCCATTCGCCCTCTTCGCTATCCACTTCATAGTATTGGGAATTGGAAGCGTCTTTAATCTTAATGGAATCAAAGATGAAAAATTCGCTCTCTGCACCAAAATAAGCCACATCGCCTAGGCCTAAATCTCTTAAATGTTTTAGGGCTTTTTTAGCGATACTTCTAGGGCATTTTTCATAAGGCTGGTTTTTATACACATCATACACATCGCAAAACACGACCGCGCTCACATCCGCGCTAAAAGGGTCAATGAAATAACGCACCAAGTCGGGGGTTAAAATCATATCGGAGTGTTCAATGCCTTGCCAGCCTTTAAAACAACTCGCATCAAAAGGAATCCCCTCTTTAAACATGCCATGCGTTAAAGCCCCAAAAGAATAAGCGATGTGATTCCAAGTGCCTTTAATATCGCTGAATCTAAAATCCACAAATTCCACTTCATTTTCTTTGCAAAATTCAAAAAACTCTTTGATCTTGCTTTCACTATTTTGAGTTCTTACTATCATTAACCACCTTTAATTGTTATGAATTGAGTTTGATTGATAGGGGTGATTATAGCATTTATGGGGTAAAAAAGTAAAATCTGTATCAAGTTTGATTAAGATGCATGCGGTAAAATCCGCTAAATCAAGGAGTATTATTTATGAAAGCAGACGCTATAAAACTGCTAGACTTTATCGGTAAGAGTCAAGAAAAACAATTTGTCATTCCCATCTATCAGAGGGTGTATAGTTGGGAAAAGGAGCAATGCAAGCAGTTGTGGGATGATATTATCAAAACGGGTGGAAACGATCAAATAGAAGGGCATTTTATTGGCTCTATTGTGTTTGTGCATGATGGCATATACACCACTAATTACAACGAGCTTCTCATTATTGACGGCCAACAAAGGCTCACCACTATCACGCTTTTATTCATCGCTTTGAGGGATCATTTAAACGATGAATATGAATTTTTAGAAAAATTTTCGCGCCAAAAAATCCAGAATCGCTACCTCATTAACAGCGATGAGAAAGGCGATAAAAAATTCAAACTCATCCTCTCAGAGCCTGATAGAGACACCTTGTTATCTTTGATTGATGAAAACAAAAGAAAACCGAGCGAGCCTTCGTTAAAAATAGTGGAAAATTTTAAATTGTTTGAAGAATGGATCCGTAAAAACACCGACAAATTAAAAACCATTTTTAAAGGATTAGACAAACTCATGGTGGTTGAAATCTCTTTAGAGAGAGGTAAGGACAACCCCCAGCTCATCTTTGAGAGCATGAACTCAACGGGCAAGGATCTCACGCAAACGGATTTGATCAAAAACTACATTTTAATGGGATTAGAGCCCGAAAAACAAAAGATTTTTTATAAGAGGTATTGGAGGGCTATGGAGGAGGATTTTAAACAAAATGAAACATTGTTTAATCAATTTGTTCGGCATTATCTCACGATCAAAACAGGAAAGATTCCAAATATTAAAAAAGTTTATAAAGCTTTCAAGGATTACCAGCAAAAAGAAGGGATAGAAATAGAGGATTTATTGAAAGATTTACAAAAATATTGCGGGTATTTTTGCCAAATTGCATTCAAAAAAGAAGCCGATAAAGATTTAAACAAGGCTTTAAGTTTTCTTGTAGATTTGGAAAGGGATGTGGTGTATCCGCTATTATTGGAGCTTTATAGCGATTATAGCGATGGCGTTTTATCCAAGGCTGATTTTATCCCTATTATCGCTCTGATAGAGAGCTATATTTGCAGAAGGGCGGTGTGCGGGCTTGGCACAAATAGTCTCAATAAAGTCTTTCCCTCTTTTACAAAGCACATCCAAAAAGATGAATATTTTAAAAGCCTAAAGGCGCATTTTGGCTATCTGACAGAAAAACAAAGATTTCCAAACAATGACGAGTTTAAAAAGCTTTTTATTACGATAGATTTTTATAATTTTCAAAAAAAGAAATATTTTTTTGAAAGGTTAGAAAATTTTGGCACAGAAGAGCCGGTCAATACTCAAGAATGCACTATAGAACACATCATGCCTCAAACCCTTAATTTAGAATGGGAAAGGGATTTGGGTGAAAATTTTCAAGCGATACACGATAAATACCTCCACACAATAGGGAATCTCACTTTAACCGGTTATAACAAAGAGTATAGTAACAATTCTTTCCAAGAAAAAAGAGATATGGAGAAGGGCTTCAAACAAAGCCCATTGAGACTCAATCAAAGTTTAAAAGATTTGGAATCTTTTGGCGAAGAACAGATTGAAAAAAGAGCTAATGATTTAGCGGATTGGGCTTTAAAGATTTGGACTTACCCCAAGCTAGAGGCAGAAACATTAGAGAAGTATAAACCCAAGAAAGAAAAAAAGACTTATGATTTAAGCTCTTATAAGTTTAGCTCTCATTCAAGGGAATTATTTGATATTTTAAGAAAAGAGATTAAAGCTCTTGATGAAAGGATAACCGAAAATTTTATGAAACATTACATAACCTATAAGCATGACACTATTTTTGCGAGTATTGCTCCTTTAAAATATGAATTAAATCTGATTTTAAATATGGATTTTTCTGAGTTACAAGATGAAATAGAGGAAAAACTAAAGATCAGAAATGTTTCCAAAACCGGTCATTTAGGTGTTGGAGATGTGGAAGTAAAGTTGAAAACAAAAGAGAATATCCCTTATTGTTTGGGGTTGATCAAACAGGCTTTAGAAAAACAGATGGGTGGTAGAACAGGCAATAAAAACCCAACTTATTAAAATAAAGAGTATAATTACAAATTACTTAAAGCTTAAAGGGGATATGATGAAAGTTCTATTATTAGAAGATGTGAAAAATTTAGGCAAAGCAGGTGAAGTGTGTGAGGTTAAAGATGGTTATGGGAATAACTTTTTAATCGCTAACCAAAAAGCCAAACTCGCCACTAACGAAGTGATCAATAAATACAAAGCCGAAGTTAAAAAGAAAGCGGAAAAAGAAGCCTTAGAAAAAGCGCAAAAATTGCAAATGGTAGAAACCTTACAAACCATCACGCTGACTATCCACAAAAAAGTTGGCGCGAACGGCTCTTTATTTGGAGCGATCACTAAGGAAGAAATCACGGAGCGTTTGAAAGAACAGCATGCGAGTTTAAATTTAGATAAAAAAGACATTGAGCTCAAACACCCGATTAAAAGCACAGGGATTTATGAGATTGAAGTCAAGCTTGGATCGGGGGTTGTGGGCGTGTTTAAAATTGATGTGGTGGCTGAGTAGAAAATGTTTGAAGCGACGACGATTTTGGGCTATAGAGGGGAATTTGACAATAAGAAATTTGCGCTCATTGGAGGCGATGGGCAGGTAACTTTGGGTAATTGCGTAGTCAAAGCCAATGCGACAAAAATCAGGAGCTTGTATCACAACCAGGTTTTAAGCGGGTTTGCCGGAAGCACTGCGGACGCTTTTAGTTTGTTTGATATGTTTGAACGCATTTTAGAGAGCAAAAAGGGGGATTTGTTTAAAAGCGTGGTGGATTTCAGCAAAGAATGGCGCAAAGATAAGTATTTACGCCGATTAGAAGCGATGATGATCGTTTTAAACTTCGATCACATTTTTATTTTGAGCGGCACGGGCGATGTTTTAGAAGCTGAAGACAATAAGATCGCTGCTATTGGGAGTGGGGGGAATTACGCCTTAAGCGCGGCTAGGGCTTTGGATCATTTCGCTCATTTAGAGCCTAGAAAACTCGTAGAAGAGTCCTTAAAAATCGCAGGGGATCTTTGCATTTACACCAACACGAATATTAAAATTTTGGAGCTTTAATGTCTAAACTGAATATGACCCCAAGAGAAATTGTCGCTTATTTAGATGAATACATCATTGAGCAAAAGGAGGCTAAAAAGTTTATCGCTATCGCTTTAAGGAATCGTTACAGGCGTTTGCAACTGGAAAAATCCTTACAAGAAGAAATCACGCCTAAAAACATTTTAATGATTGGCTCTACTGGCGTGGGTAAAACTGAAATCGCAAGAAGAATGGCAAAAATCATGAAACTCCCCTTTGTGAAAGTGGAAGCGAGCAAATACACAGAAGTGGGTTTTGTGGGGCGCGATGTGGAGTCTATGGTGAGGGATTTAGTCAATAACAGCGTGCTTTTAGTGGAAAATGAGCATAAAGAAAAATTAAAAGACAAGATTGAAGAGGCGGTTATAGAAAAAATCGCTAAAAAACTCCTGCCCCCTTTGCCTAGTGGTGTGAGCGAAGAAAAAAAACAAGAATACGCTAACAGCCTTTTAAAAATGCAACAAAGGATCGCACAAGGCGAGTTGGATAGTAGAGAAATTGAAATTGAAGTGCGTAAAAAAAGCATAGAGATTGATTCCAATGTGCCGCCTGAAATTTTAAGGGTTCAAGAAAATTTGATTAAGGTTTTCCATAAAGAACAGGATAAAGTCAAAAAAATTTTAAGCGTTAAAGAGGCTAAAGAAGCCCTAAAAGCAGAAATCAGCGACACGCTTTTAGATGGCGAAGCCATTAAAATGGAGGGTTTGAAGCGCGCGGAAAGTTCAGGAGTGATTTTTATTGATGAAATTGATAAGATCGCTGTCAGCTCTAAAGAAGGAAGCCGTCAAGATCCCAGTAAAGAGGGGGTTCAAAGGGATTTGTTGCCGATTGTAGAGGGGAGTGTGGTGAATACGAAGTATGGTTCTATTAAAACAGAGCATATTTTATTCATTGCAGCCGGGGCGTTTCATCTTTCTAAACCAAGCGATTTGATCCCTGAATTGCAGGGGCGTTTCCCTTTAAGGGTGGAGTTAGAAAATTTAACCGAAGAAATCATGTATATGATTTTAACCCAAACTAAAACCTCTATCATCAAGCAATACCAAGCCCTTTTAAAAGTGGAAGGCGTAGAAATTGCGTTTGAAGACGATGCGATCAAAGAGTTAGTCAAACTTTCTTATAACGCCAATCAAAAAAGCGAAGACATAGGTGCTAGAAGGTTGCACACCACCATTGAAAAAGTGCTAGAAGACATTAGTTTTGAAGCGGAGGATTATTCGGGGCAAAGCGTTACTATCACTAAAGAATTGGTTCAATCCAAGCTAGAGGATTTAGTGGCTGATGAAAATTTGGTGAAGTATATTTTATGATGAAAACTAAGGCGGGCTTTGTAGCTCTTATAGGCAAACCAAACGCTGGAAAAAGCACTCTTTTAAACACTTTATTAAACGCTCATTTAGCCCTTGTTTCGCATAAGGCTAACGCGACCAGAAAATTGATGAAATGCATCGTGCCTTTTAAAGATAAAGAAGGGTATGAGAGCCAAATCATTTTTTTAGACACACCAGGGCTCCATCATCAAGAAAAATTACTCAACCAGTGCATGCTCTCACAGGCTTTAAAAGCGATGGGCGATGCTGAATTGCGCGTTTTTTTAGCTTCTGTGCATGATGATTTAAAAGGCTATGAAGAGTTTTTGAGTTTGTGCCAAAAACCCCATATCTTGGCTTTGAGTAAGATTGACACCGCCACGCATAAGCAAGTTTTACAAAAATTACAAGAGTATCAACAATACGCTTCGCAATTTTTAGCCTTAGTGCCTTTGAGCACGAAAAAATCTCAAAATTTAAACGCGCTTTTAGAATGCATCAGTAAGCATTTAAGCCCTAGCGCATGGCTTTTTGAAAAGGATTTGATGAGCGATGAGAAAATGCGCGATATTTATAAGGAAATTATTAGGGAGAGTTTGTTTGATTTTTTGAGCGATGAAATCCCTTATGAAAGCGATGTGATGATTGATAAATTTATAGAAGAAGAATGCATAGACAAGGTGTATGCGCATATTATAGTAGAAAAAGAAAGTCAAAAAAAAATCGTGATAGGCAAAAACGGGGTGAATATCAAACGCATCGGGACTAGTGCGCGATTAAAAATGCAAGAAGTGGGCGAAAAAAAGGTTTTTTTAAACTTGCAAGTGATCGCTCAAAGATCATGGAGCAAGGAAGAAAAGAGCTTGCAAAAACTGGGTTATATCTATCAAAGGAAAAGGGATTGAAAAAAATATTACCGGCTTTGTTAATGGGGTTTGTGGGCTTGAATGCTAGTGATCGTTTGCTAGAAATCATGCGCCTTTATCAAAAACAAGGCTTGGAAATGGTGGGTCAAAAACTGGATTCTTATTTAGCGGATAAGTCTTTTTGGGCAGAAGAGCTTCAAAATAAGGACACGGATTTTGGCTATTATCAAAACAAGCAGTTTTTATTTGTGGCGGATAAATCCAAGCCCAGTTTGGAGTTTTATGAAATAGACAACAACATGCTTAAAAAAATCAACAGCTCTAAAGCCCTTGTAGGCTCTAAAAAGGGCGATAAAACTTTAGAGGGCGATTTGGCCACGCCCATTGGAGTGTATCGCATCACGCAGAAATTAGAGCGTTTGGATCAATATTATGGCGTTTTGGCTTTTGTAACGAATTACCCTAATTTGTATGACACCTTGAAAAAACGCACCGGGCATGGCATTTGGGTGCATGGAATGCCTTTAAATGGCGATAGGAATGAATTGAACACCAAGGGCTGTATTGCGATTGAAAATCCTATTTTAAGCTCTTATGATAAGGTATTAAAAGGCGAAAAAGCGTTCCTCATCACCTATGAAGACAAGTTTTTCCCCAGCACCAAAGAAGAATTGAGCATGATTTTAAGCTCCCTTTTCCAATGGAAAGAAGCCTGGGCTAGGGGCGATTTTGAACGCTACATGCGTTTTTATAACCCCGATTTCACTCGCTATGACGGCATGAAATTCAACGCTTTTAAAGAGTATAAAAAAAGGGTGTTTGCAAAAAACGAAAAAAAGAATATCGCTTTTTCTTCTATCAATGTGATCCCTTACCCCAACTCTCAAAACAAACGCTTGTTTTATGTGGTGTTTGACCAAGATTACAAAGCCTACCAGCAAAACAAGCTCTCTTATAGCTCCAATTCTCAAAAAGAACTCTATATAGAGATTGAAAACAATCAAGTGTCTATTATAATGGAAAAATAGGGCTTTGTTTTAATGGGAGCAGTCTAAACGGATTTTTTAACCCATTCAGTCAAGCCTAATACAAAGTTTGATTACAAATTACAGAGCTTCCATGGCTTTTTCATAGCCAAATTCTGCGGATTTTTGTAGGAATTTTTTACCCCTATTTTTTTGTTTTCTAACGCCAAGCCCTTCTTTATAAGCGATTCCAATTCTATAAAGGATCTCCCCCATTTGTTGTTTGAGTAAAATAATATTGCTTGAAATTTCAGCAATGTCTTCCCAAAGAAGTGTCTTATCTTTGATTTGAGTGGATTTCTTAACAAGTATTCCAAACTTCTTTCCAAATTTTATAGGATTTGCGCTCAAACCTGAAAGATCAATGAATCGCGATCCAATAAGCATACTAGTGAACGCAAGGTTTGGTAATCTAAAATTGTTAGCAAAATAATTTGTGCTTTTATTAGAAAACATGCGAACCACATGCCTGTAAGTCTTGAGCGCTTGTTTCAAATCCTTTTTCATCCCTAAGCCTTGCGCTTGCATGCGTCCTAAAATTAAAGCGCCCCCTAACAACCCGCTCCCATACCCTTTGATAGCGTTTTGTGCATAGAATTGCGCTTTTTTGTAATCCACTTTCACGCCCTTTCCCTCCAAATACATTTTGGCTAAATAAACGCTGCCAAGCCCAATGCTGTATTCTTGCGCCAATCTAAAATCTTTAAAGGCTTGCTTGTATTGGCCTTGATTAAAATGGTCTAAACCATTTTCAAAATAATATGTCTTATGATTTCGCGCAATTTCATCCCATTGATTTCGCGCCCTTTCATCCCAATCATCACTGATGCTAATATATTCATCAGCTATACAAAGTGAAAACGGCAACAATAAACCCAATAAAAGCAATAAAGGCTTTAAAAAAGAGAGAGTGGTGCGATAAAAATCTTTAAACATGTCAGATCCTTTTACAATTTGAGCCATTCTTTAGCTTGTTTTATCATCTTTTTTAAATTACAAACAACAGCATAATGACAACATGGAGATGGTTTTATATTTTTTGCTATAATGACATGGATTTGTTTCATAGTAGTAACAAATTGAAAATATACCATTATGGAGGTAATGCTATGGCTGACACAATCAATACAACTGAAGCAACTCATGAAACAAAAAAACCAAACGCTTTTGTAAATTTTTTCAAAAACAATTTGACTGATAAGCGTTATGATTCATTAGGTCTCATTGGAGCAGGGGTTTTATGTTGTGTCTTGAGCGGTGCTATGGGGATTGTTGGGATAATTTTTGTCGCAATAGGAATCTTTTTGTCTTTTTCTAATATCAACTTAGTGAAATTAGTTGAAAAATTGTCCAAAAAACAACCTAAAGCGGCAACAACTGTCAATAACGAAACCCAAAAATCTCAAGCAACAAGCGTTACTAACGGACCAACTGAAGCTAAAGAGACTAAAGATTGAGGCAAAACAACGATTTTGACTGAAGAAAGAATGAGAGAAAATTTCAAAAATTTAGGTGTTCTAGTGGTTTATTACTCACTGCATGACCCACACAAGCGACCTATAAATTCTTTTTTTAGATTTAAGAGTAGTTATTTGCGATATGAGTCTAGCTACGAGTTACAATGTGAGTAATAATTTTTCTAAGTTTAATATTAAGAGAGTCAGAGGATATTTGATTTGTCTTGTTTGTAACACACCTAAAATGATACAAAGAGGATTGAATGGTGTCTCATTTTATGGTTGCTCTGATTATGTAAATAAAGGCGACTGTAAGGGCGTTTTACGAGAAATAAATGGCTCAATGAAAATGGTCTGCTTGCATTGTGAAAACACGCCCATAATGGAAAAAGTAGAAAGTGGTAGGGGAGGAGCTTACGCTTGTAAGAATTGCAATAGGAAGTTTTACTTTATCGATCTTGCAAAACAAAACGAACGAAAAAAAGGTTTAGAAAAAGAAAAAAAAGAATTGCTTAATAAGACTGAAAAGCAAAAAATCAAACGCCTTGAGCGTTTCATTTTGGCTGGTGTAAAAGCTAATATTAAAGAAAATTCTTTTTTCTTAGAATGTAAAAATTATCCTAAGTGCGAATGGACTGCTAGTATGGATTCACAAGATCTTAAATGTCCCAAATGCAACAGATTAATGAAAAGAAAAAAGAATTTCAAAAACAATGAGTTTTTTACAGCTACATCGCTTACCTTAAATGCAATAGAATTTTGTCTCTATATCAATCTGAAAAAAAAGGAAACCAATGTTTAGAAAACTAGCAACCTCTGTATCGCTCATGGGCTTACTAATCTCCAACGCTCTTTATGCTAAAGAAATAAGTGAAGCCGATAAGGTCATTAAGGCCACTAAAGAAACTAAAGAGACCAAGAAAGAGGCTAAACGCCTCAAAAAAGAAGCTAAACAGCGCCAACAGATCCCTGATAATAAGAAACCTCAATATGTCTCTGTTGATGACACAAAAACTCAAGCGCTTTTTGATATATACGACACCTTGAACGTGAATGACAAAAGCTTTGGGGATTGGTTTGGTAATAGTGCTTTGAAAGACAAAACTTATCTCTACGCTATGGATCTATTGGATTATAACAACTACTTATCCATAGAAAACCCTATTATCAAAACAAGAGCGATGGGGACTTATGCGGATCTCATTATCATCACAGGTTCGTTAGAACAAGTCAATGGGTATTACAATATTCTAAAAGCGCTCAACAAACGCAACGCTAAGTTTGTCTTAAAGATTAACGATAAGATACCTTATGCTCAAGCGACTTTTTTGAGAGTGCCAAAAAGAAGCGATCCCAACGCCCACACGCTTGATAAGGGAGCGTCAATTGATGAAAGCAAGCTTTTTGAACAACAAAAGAAAATGTATTTCAACTACGCTAATGATGTGATCTGCAGACCCAACGATGAAGTGTGTTCGCCCCTAAGAGATGAAATGGTAGCTATGCCCACTAACGATAGCGTTACTCAAAAACCCAATATCATTGCTCCTTATAGCTTATATAGACTAAAAGATGCAAATAACGCCAATGAAGCCCAACCATCACCTTATGCCACTCAAACCGCTCCTGAAAACAGCAAAGAGAAGCTCATAGAAGAGCTAATCGCCAACTCCCAACTCATAGCCAATGAGGAAGAGAGGGAAAAGAAACTCTTAGCAGAAAAAGAAAAACAAGAGGCTGAATTGGCTAAATACAAGCTCAAAGACTTAGAAAATCAAAAGAAACTAAAAGCTTTAGAAGCAGAGTTGAAAAAGAAAAACGCTAAGAAACCTAGAGTAGTGGAAGTGCCTGTTTCTCCTCAAACAAGTAATTCTGATGAAACAATGAGAGTTGTCAAAGAAAAAGAGAACTATAATGGGTTATTAGTGGATAAGGAGACCACGATCAAAAGAAGCTATGAGGGGACTTTGATCAGTGAAAATTCTTACAGCAAAAAAACGCCTCTCAACCCTAATGACTTGAGGAACTTAGAAGAAGAAATCAAAAGCTACTACATCAAGTCTAACGGCTTGTGTTACGCTAATGGCATTAGCCTCTATGCAAAAATCAAAAACGACCCCTATAAAGAGGGAATGCTGTGTGGTTATGAGAGTGTTCAAAATCTGCTCTCACCTCTAAAGGACAAGCTCAAATACGACAAGCAAAAGTTACAAAAAGCGTTACTGAAAGATTCAAAGTAAGTTAAAGTTTTGTTTGAGAAATGGATTGGTCTGACTTTGCTTCTTAATTCCTTAGCCTATCCATGCCAAAAGGTAACCATTAGTTTCAAGCAGTATGAAAATCTTATCCATATCCATCAAAAAGGTTGCAACAATGAAGTGGTGTGCAGAACGCTCATCTCTATCGCTTTATTAGAAAGCTCTCTAGGGTTGAACAACAAGCGAGAAAAATCCCTTAAAGACACTTCTTATTCCATGTTTCATATCACTTTGAACACCGCTAAAAAATTCTATCCTACCTACTCTAAAACGCTCCTCAAAACCAAATTGCTAAACGATGTGGGTTTTGCGATCCAATTAGCCAAACAAATTTTAAAAGAAAATTTTGATTATTACCACCAAAAACACCCCAACAAAAGCGTGTATCAATTAGTAGAAATGGCCATAGGCGCTTACAATGGGGGAATGAAACACAACCCTAATGGCGCTTATGTGAAGAAGTTTCGTTGCATTTATTCTCAAGTGCGATACAACGAATAAAGCATGCTAGAACTAACTTATTTTGAATCTTTATAATTTTTATAAGCAATCTTGGTGATATGCTCCTACTATCTTACAAATTTATAATAATATTATTTGCATCATTATCTTTTAATCTTTTTAAAATATATTTTGATTCTTTTTATTAAGATATTTTGTCTTTTTATTTTTTGGAATAGGCTTTTGCTTTCCTTATAAAGACATATAGCGTAAGAATTCTTCCAATTCATGCCATTTTCTCTGGGCATAGGTGCTGTAAAAATGGATTGATGAATTTTAATCTAGCGCATGCAGCAATCCAATAAAAGCGATGGCTAGCAAATCAAAGAACACACAAGCTTTTGATGAGTGAAAATTTCACTAAAGATATAGGAAAACTCAAACGCTTCATGCAAGACAAAGATTATTTTTTTAGCAAAGAAGCGTTTGATCTGATTTTGAAGGATTTCCAGAACGAAATCAATGATTAGAAATTAAAATCACAGTTCGCTTGAACCCACAGGCACTAAAGACTTGTCATAGCTCAATTCACCTCTAGTTTTAGCGGCTTGCAAATCATCGTAAAAAGTTGCTTGATTTGGCACTTTCCCTAATTTGTATTTCTTGCTCAAGCTTGGACTCACCTTAATGAGCTCATCGGTGAAGAAGGGATCATCATAGTAAAGCGCCTTGTGGCATTTGATGGGTTTGAGCGTGTTTTCTAAAATGATAAGCTCATCGCCCATAGTCATCAATTCATCAGGGGTCATCAAAAACCGCTCCTTGTTGCTGATAGAAGTGTTGGTCTTACCCGTATTGTCATCAATGCTTCGGCTCACATCTTGCCTTGTGTATTTCCCTAACACTTTAGAAAGCTTTTCAAAATGTTCATAGTAGTTATCGTTGTTGATCCCATAATACATATTCAAAGAAAGGTTGTCTAAAATAGTCTTAGCGCCATTCCTGCCATAACCAAGTGGGGGATCATTTTCTAATTGCGCCTTACTTTGAAACACAAAAGCAGGGCGCATGTTGTATTCTGCCATGATCCCTACCGCTTTAACAAAGGTCTCTAAATAGCCACACAAAGTGAATTCGTCCATAAGCATCAAGCAACTTCTTTTGCATTGTGGATCATGGATTGGCAGAATCAGGTTGCTATAAATCATCACGTTGAAAAACAGCTCTAATATCGGTCCAACAATAGTGCTTTCTTTGGGGTTAGCGATCACGCCAATACTGACCTCATCGATCCTTAAACGCCTAAAATCAAAATCATTAGCGCTCGTGAAATTCCTGATCATTGCGTTATTATAAGGAGCAAAGGCTGAAGTGTATACCCCTTGAACCGAGCTATAAGTTTCTCTAGCGCCACCCATTGTCTTGAAGTTATTCCACATGTTTCTAGTGGCAGGACTAAGCGCTCTTAGATTGTCGCCACTCTTATCTTCTTCACCTCCAAAAAATTCCATTAAAGACACGACTTTTTCCATGTTTGTGTCTTCATCAATCAAGTTGATCCCGCTTGCCATAGAACCTATGAAAAACATCGTAGGGGTTTCAGGCATGATGATTTTTTTTCTTTTGACAAACTCAAGCCCCTTTTTAGTCCACATGAGATCCCTATAAATATTGCAATTGATGACAAAGAGGTTTCGCGCCTGATTGCTAAAAAAAGGATCTTTTTCATTAGGTCTTTCAGGGAACACGAGCTTTGCCAATCCAAAGATTTGAGTGGAAAAATCCCCTCCACTAGCCACCATGCCATGCCCTTTTAAGCGTGTGTCAATTTGAGAGAGTATGTCTTCAGTCAAAACCACATCATTACCAAAATCCACATACGCAAAAGGATTAAATCGGTGTGTTTTTAAGGAGAAAGGTTCATAGATGAACACTTTTTGGTTGAAGCGTTTCTCTCTGATTTTCCCGCAAGTTTCCATAGTGTCAGCCTTAGGATCAAACACAACGATATTTTGAGGATAATTGATCATATTGGGCATGATGAAACCCACACCCTTACCGCTCCTAGTAGGGGCAATGAGTCCAATAAACGCCTGTCCTGCGTAAGCGATAAAATCCCCTAAGCCACGCCTGCCTACAATAACCTCTCGTTTGTCAAAGGCGCGTTTTTTATTGTTGGGTGTGATAAGCTTGGCTTTGATCATTTTCTCTTCAGTTTCCCAACTCGCGCTACCAAAGAGATCATCAACTTTTTTATTCGCTCCTATGTCTCTAGTCCGAGTTAAGTATTTTAAGAACCACACAAAAAAGGTAATGAATAGATAAGAGCATAAAATAGAACTATATACGACTAAGGATATATTGAACCCATAAATCTTGAGCGAGCTAAAAGTGAGCGCCTTAAAATAGTATGCAGAAAAATCTTGTATCGCATAGACCCATATATCAAAAAGATCATCATCGCTCTCAGGCAATTTATTATCATCATAAAAATTACCTAAGAGAATCAAGAAAAATAACCCTGATGTGATAAAAGAATAGGATAGTAATAGTATCGCTTGCAACCAAAAGCCAAAGGTTTTAACCCTTTCTTTCAGCCCATCTATAATGATTTCTTTAAAGCTTTTTTTCTTTTGAGGCTGGTTGGCTTTATCTTTAAGAGCCTTTTTTTGAGTTTTTATGAATTTGTAGAGGAAAAACAACGCTATTAACCCTATGAAACTAAAAATAACAACCAACTTATAATCCTCTATGAAGTATAAGGTGTTATACAAAAAGTCTTCCATTGTTCCTACTACCTATGTTTGATATAAAACTCATCACACTGTTTGTGGTGGTTGATATGAACGATTATATCAATCAAATCTTTAAAGCCTTCAATGAGACTTTCAAACTTGATATTCCTTGCTGCACTATTAGATGAACTCATGTTAGCTAAACGAATAAACGCTTCTTCACTGCTCCCTGCATGTAGAGTGGTTAGCGTGCCTTTATGACCGCTACAAAGCACATTATAAAAATCGTATGCCTCACTGCTTCTGAGTTCCCCTAAAATGATTCTATCAGGCCGCATTCTCAAACATGACTTTAAGCAATCAGCGGAGGTGATATTCCCACCAAAAAAAAGCTGTGTGTAGTTCTTGTGGTGTTTGAATACGATCTCTTCGGTGTCTTCAATGGATATGATCCTTTCTTCTTTGGGGATAAACTCCATGATGCTTTTGATATAAGTCGTTTTACCGCTTCCTGTGCCACCACAAACAATCACATTCTTGCCAATAGCAATACCATCTTTAATTGCGCTGATCGCTTGTTCTTTGTTGTCTAGTAGATTATAAAAACCTTGTTCTTCAAAAAAGCTATGAGGGTAGGTTGTTTTGCTAGGTATCCTTATGGATATGGAAATGGTTTCATCATTAACTGTAACAGGGGAAAGGACAATCTGCACCCTTTCACCATTCGCTAAATTGCTACTCAAAATAGGATTTTCATAGTTGTCTATTGTTTTTTTCTTAAAACTTGCACAACACCGAGCAAAATGCATTAAACGAGACAGACTAAAGGCTTTCCTGTCTCTCACGTCAAATGGTTGCCATTCGCCATTATTTTTTAAAACCCATACAACCTTGTCCCCATTGTAACAAATCTCAGTGATATTTTCCATTTTTAAAAAATCACCAAAAAGTTCTTCAGTAGCATGCCTTAGAGGATTTAATGCCGCTTCTTTTAAAGCTCTTTCTACTTCTAGAAATTTTTTATCTTCTGCACTCAATCTGTCTTCAGTCATGTTCTTATTCCAAATTTAATTTTAACTGGGTTATCAATTTAGCTCTTTCTAAAGAAGTGAGATAAGTCTTATTTTTGCTCAAAATGATATATTTAGTCCCTATATCTTGGACAATCTCATTGAGCTTCCTCCCAAAATCATCTATCCCTAGAATCTGAAACGCCACGCCCATCATATTGCCATCTATGAATGGCGGTAAATACTCTCTTGGCAGATAAGAAGCCACTAGGTCTGAAATTCTTGCCACTTCATCACACATGAAATTATTGAAGTTGTCAGAAATTTCTGCAACAAACTCCCCAAGCGTTAGTTCATTTTTGATCGTGCTTTCTGCAAAAGTCTTTTCTTGTTTGCAACGATTGTAACTGGCTAACACAAGGTTGTTCAAATAGTTGTAATAAACATCAAAACTAATAAAATTCTTTTGCATATTGATTCTTAACTCTTGAACTCTTCTCAAAAAATCTTGCGGATCGTTGCTATCTTTTAAAGAAGAGGCGTAATTTTGAATAAACTTATCCCTTACTTCATTTGCATTTCCCATAAGAGAGCTGTTGCTATCTAAGATCTTTTGTCTTTCTGCTTCATTGAAACCGAGTTCCATTGCTGTTTCCTTTCATTGTTTTTGCTTGGTTTTTTCCGCCACTATATCCTCTAGAAGAGCCTAGTTGGTTTTGTCTTTTATTTTGTAAAGAACCGAGTTTAATAACATGAATATATTTTATCCTTTCTCTTGAATCAATTGCCACCTTTGGGGCTTGTGGTGATTTCTTCATGTTCTCTAGACAAAGTTTTGGTGCTTTGTTTGATAATTTCATCTACCACAGATTTGTTGGTAATTTTAACATCATACACGCCACTAAAATCAATATCGTCCATTGTGAGAATCTTAATACTATCGCCCTCGTTTTTGTAAAAACTTGGGGGGATATTCATCAGTTGCCCTAGAATTTGATTAGACATCTGAGCTGAACTTTGCATACTACCATTGATAGCTTGACCCAAAGCGTAATTAAATTCAGGTGTCCTTTCACTTCTACCTTTGCCAAGGCCTATGAGTTTATCTAGGGCTATGATAGGCGCAGTTTGCAAGAAGCTATTAACCACGCTTGCTATCACAGCAAAGCCTATGCGCTTCATGAAGTGATTATTCACATAGCCATCTACCCCTGCTTCACCCAGCATGCCTGCTGCTTGAGCGTTTGCTAGAGGTATAATCACCCCATCAGGCGTAATGGCTTTAGTAAAGACTATCATTAAGCGTGTCATAATGGGTGTGCCACCTTTCACGCTTTGATAATTCCCATACACCTTAGTGCCTTTGTCTAATAAGATCATAGTGCCGTTCATGTTCCATACGTCTTTGGCTACAACCCCACTCACTATACCCGTGAGAGTGGCATCTACTTTAGAGGTCAGAGTGATTTCAATGGGGGTGTATTGCGCTAAAACAAATGTGGGATCACTCTTGCCTATAAAGGCCTGTTTGACAGGGCTTGTTTCATCTTGTTTTTCTTCTTTCTTTTTATCGTCAATGGGATTACCATTTTCATCTACAAAGTCCCCACTCTTTTCTTTTTTGTTCTTAAGAGCGATTTCACTGATATTCTTGGCAGTTTCTGCGACATCTTTGTCTATCTTATTGCTTTCTGCTTTAGCTTCTGCTGTGGGTTTTTTACTTTTTTCTTTATCGTCATCTTTTTTATCGCCACCTAAAGCCTTAGCTAATTTAGCTTCTAAACTCTTATCCTTAATGGTTTTCTCTGTTTCGTATTGCTTAGTAATATCAGGCTCTATGGAAGCATAAATAGGATTATCGCTAGCTATTTTGTCCGCATCAACATTAGTGGCGTTAATAGTGGCAATATCGCCACCATTTTTGAAATCCATTGGCAACAATGGATAACCTTTAGCCGCCATGTTATCAAAGGTTTTGCGGTTTCTTAGATCGCTATAAATCAGATCCACTTCATCAGCTTGTCGTTTAATTCCTAGAATTAGTGCCCTTTCACTATCGCTCAAGCCTTCTAAACATTGCTCTATGGCTTCTTGATCAGTAGGGTCATCTAAGTTATCCAAGCACTCGCTTGCTTGATGCAATCTCTCTGTTTTACTCAATTGATTTTGTTTGCTTTGTGTCCTTTTATTTTGGATTTCTTGGATCAAATCGCTATAAAGGTTTTGACATTTCCTTTTTTCTTCATCGGTCCTAGCCGTTTTCAAACAATCCAAGACAGCCTTTTCTCTAGCTTCTTGCAGGTATTTGAGCTTCTCTTCATCGCTCAAACCATCCAAACACTTCATAATAGCTGCTCTGTCGTTAGGATCGGCGTTTTTCAAGCAATCTTTGATCGCTTTATCTTTTTGTTGGAGCTCTTTCGCTAAAAATTTTCTCGCTTCAGGGGTGAGCAATTTCTCGCATTCTTGTTTCTCTTTTTCATTCCTAGCTCTTGAAACGCAGTCCAAATAAGCCTTAACGCTCTTTTTAACTTCTTGCTCTAATAGTTTCCTCGCTTCAGGCGTGAGTAATTTCTCGCAGGCTCTCCTTTCAGTTTCACTTCTAGCTTGAGAGAGGCAGTCCTTATAAGCTTTAAGGCTCTCTTTAGCTAAAACATTTTTCTGTAAATCTTTAGGAAGATTTTTAAAACATGCTTTTCTTTCTTCTTCATTTCTAGCTTTTTCCAAACAACTTAATGCTTGCTTCTCTAAAAATTTCCTTGCTTCAGGCGTGAGTAATTTCTCGCATTCTTGTTTCTCTTTTTCATTCCTAGCTCTTGAAACGC
>ASYU01000016.1:0-1023 GCA_000448465.1 Helicobacter pylori PZ5056
ATCATAATTAACCCTCAAATCATCATAATTAACCCTCAAATCATCATAATTAACCCTCAAATCATCATAATTAACCCTCAAATCATCAATAGATATTAAAGGCTCATTCAAATCACGATAGAAAATGAAAGGATTATCGTGATAAATCGTGTCGTTTTCTAAAATCGTTTTAAAAAAATCAAGGATTTTTTTAAAACTCAAATTTTGGTAAAAGTAAGCTTTCCCATCAAGGGTGTTTAAAGGGTTTTCACAGAGCATGTCTAAATAAGCGTTTGGGTGCGTGTGCAAGTATCTAATATAATCAATCGCTTCATCAAAATCTTTAAAATCATGCACATTCACAAAACTCTTAGGGTTAAAATCTTTCGCCACGCTGGGACTCCCCCAATAAATGGGAATGGTATGGCTAAAATAAGCGTCAATGATTTTTTCAGTAACATAGCCATAGCCTTGAGTGTTTTCAAAACACAGGTTGAATTTGTATTGGCTTAAAAATTCGTTTTTGTTTTTGACGTTATAGCCTAAAGTGTTTTTCACGCTCCCTCCCCCAGTAACTGGCTCTATGGAATTTAGAGCGTCATAGAAAGCGTTCCTTATAGGGGCGTTAGGGTTGCTTGCGACAAAACTCGCAAACCCTCTTTTCAAAGGATCGCTCTTGTTATTCACTACTGCACATAAATGGGGGTGTTTTTCTTTAAAATGATGGGAGGGCTTTTTTAAAGCATAAAGGCTGTCAGATTTAATCTTGTAGGGTGCGGTGGTGTCATTCACGCTCTCGGCTTTGTAATGCAAGCTAGCGTAATATAAAGGCATTCTCAAATAACGATCTCTAAAGTCCAATTCATCAAAGCCTATGGCGTAATCAAAGAGGTTGAAATTAGGGACTTCGTTTTCACCGGTGTAAAACACCCTTTTAGTGTTTTGATAGGATAAGATTTTTCTGGCTGATCCAATAGGACTGCCAAAGACGAGATCGGAGGGTTCGTTGGGGTTTTGGTGGAGGGTGATTGTGTAGCGTTGGCT
>ASYU01000017.1:0-3597 GCA_000448465.1 Helicobacter pylori PZ5056
ACGCAAGTTTTTGTAGGCGATGAGTTGTGGCTTGATTTGGTAGAACCTAAAGAAAGGGTGTTAGCCTTAAAAGGAGGCAAGGGGGGGTTAGGGAATGCGCATTTTAAAAGCGCGACTAAACAGCAACCCACTTACGCGCAAAAAGGCTTAGAGGGGGTTGAAAAATGTGTGCGTTTGGAATTAAAACTCATCGCTGATATAGGGTTAGTGGGCTTCCCTAATGCGGGTAAATCCACGCTCATTTCCACCATCTCTAACGCTAAGCCTAAAATCGCTAACTATGAATTTACGACTCTAGTGCCTAATTTAGGGGTTGTGAGCGTAGATGAAAAAAGCGGATTTTTAATGGCGGATATTCCTGGCATTATTGAAGGGGCTAGTGAGGGAAAAGGCTTAGGGATTAGCTTTTTAAAGCACATTGAACGCACCAAAGTTTTAGCCTTTGTTTTAGACGCTTCTAGGCTGGATTTGGGCATTAAAGAGCAATACAAACGCTTGAGATTGGAGTTAGAGAAATTTTCACCCGCTTTAGCCAATAAGCCTTTTGGGGTGTTGCTCAATAAATGCGATGTTGTAGAAAACATTGATGAGATGACTAAGGATTTTTGCGCCTTTTTAAACTTAGGAGCGCAAAAATTAAATGCGTTTGATTTAGAGCCGTATTTAGGGTTTTTACACCCCAATTTAACCAGCGATTTTGAAAATAGCCCTAATGAACAATCAACGCTCTTTGTCTTACCCCTTTCAGCAGTTAGCGCTCTTAATACGCATGCGCTTAAATTTGTGTTGTTGAAAGCGTTACAATGAAGCCATGTTGTATTTGAAAATAGTTTAATCAAGCCAGATACACTCCACTAAGTTATAGCGTGTGGAGTGGGGATTATAGAGGGTGTTTCATAAGATGCACAAAGACACACGCATAGTATAATGGCGTGAAATTTCTGTTGTTGAAAGCGTTGCCATAAAACGCTATTTTTTAATCAATTCAAGCAAAGGTGAGAGATGAAAAGATTTGTTTTATTCTTGTTGTTCATATGTGTTTGCGTTTGCGTTCAAGCTTACGCTGAGCAAGATTACTTTTTTAGGGATTTTAAATCTATAGATTTGCCCAAAAAACTCCACCTTGATAAAAAGCTCTCCCAAACAATACAGCCATGCGTGCAACTTAACGCATCAAAACACTACACTGCTACTGGGGTTAGAGAGCCTGATGCCTGCACCAAGAGTTTTAAAAAATCCACTATGGTTTCCTATGATTTAGCGCTAGGCTATTTAGTGAGCCAAAACAAACCATACGGCTTAAAAGCTATAGAGATTTTAAACGCTTGGGCTAATGAGCTTCAAAGCGTGGATACTTATCAAAGCGAGGACAATATCAATTTTTACATGCCTTATATGAACATGGCTTATTGGTTTGTCAAAAAAGAATTTCCTAGCCCAGAATATGAAGATTTCATTAGGCGAATGCGTCAGTATTCTCAATCAGCTCTTAACACTAACCATGGGGCGTGGGGGATTCTCTTTGATGTGAGCTCTGCGTTAGCGCTAGACGATCATGCCCTTTTGCAAAACAGCGCTAATCGGTGGCAGGATTGGATATTTAAAGCCATAGATGAGAATGGGGTTATTGCTAGCGCGATCACTAGGAGCGATACGAGCGATTATCATGGCGGCCCTACAAAGGGCATTAAGGGGATAGCTTATACCAATTTCGCGCTTCTTGCGCTAACTATATCAGGCGAATTGCTTTTTGAGAACGGGTATGATTTGTGGGGTAGTGGAGCTGGGAAAAGGCTCTCTGTAGCGTATAATAAAGTTGCAACATGGATTTTAAACCCTGAAACTTTCCCCTATTTCCAGCCTAACCTCATTGGGGTGCATAACAACGCCTATTTCATTATTTTAGCCAAGCATTATTCTAGCCCTAGTGCGGATGAACTTTTAAAGCAAGGCGATTTACACGAAGATGGTTTCAGGCTGAAACTCCGATCGCCATGAATTGGTTCTGTATTCAAGATCATAGCGTAGAGGTTGTTCCCTTTTCTTAAGTCATGTGCTCCAATAAAAATATTTTTTTTTATTGATTGAGAATGTTTGGTTCAGTTAGCATTATTTACAAAAAGAGTTTAAAATAAACGCAATTGTATCTCTTGAGTCGTCTTTAGAGTGCAAATGATTATCAAAATGAATCGTTTTAGTTGTAAGCGTGCTTGTTTACACTAAAACAATAAGCGTTATTGATAAGACCACATTAAAGGATAATGAATGAAAAAAATGGTTTTGGTATCGGTTTTACTAGCAGGGTTTTTGCAAGCGGTGAATTTGGATTTATCTTCGGCTAAGCTAACATGGACAGCCTTTAAAACTAAGGCTAAAACACCAGTAAATGGGAGTTTTGAAAGCATCACTTATAAATTGGGTAAATCTCAAGATAGTTTAAAAACCCTTTTAGAGGGAGCGAGCGCGAGCATGGACAGCTTGAAAGTCAATTTAGGCGATGAATTGAAAAATAAAAATGTTAAAGAAGCTTTTTTCGCTCTTTTTAAAAACACTAACATCAAAGTAACCTTTAGAAATGTGATAGAAGGCGATCATGAAGGTTCTCTTACGGCTTATGTGAGGATGAATGAAAAGCTGGTGAAAGTGCCTATGCAATACACGATTGCTGAGGATAAGCTCGTGGTTAAAGGGGTTTTGGATTTGTTGAGTTTTGGCTTGAAAAACGAATTAGCGAGCTTGGCCAAACGATGCGAGAGTTTTCATGAGGGCTTGACTTGGTCGCAAGTGGAAATCCAATTTGAAAGCATGATTAAGGGATAATTTAAAATCATGGAGTTGTTGCACAGCATTAATGATTTTAATGAAGCCAAGCAGGTGATCGCTGGGGGGGTCAATTCGCCTGTGAGAGCGTTTAAGAGCGTTAAAGGCACTCCCCCCTTTATTTTAAAAGGTAAGGGGGCGTATCTTTATGATGTGGATAACAACCATTATATAGATTTTGTGCAAAGCTGGGGGCCTTTGATTTTTGGGCATGCTGATGAAGAAATTGAAGAAAATATTATTAATACATTAAAAAAAGGCACTTCTTTTGGCGCTCCCACGGAATTAGAAACCACTTTAGCTAAGGAAATCATTTCTTGTTATGAAGGCTTAGATAAGGTGCGTTTAGTCAGTAGCGGCACGGAAGCGACCATGAGCGCGATACGACTCGCTAGAGCTTATAGCCAAAAAGACGATTTGATCAAGTTTGAGGGGTGCTATCATGGGCATAGTGACTCTTTGTTGGTGAAAGCGGGTAGCGGGTGCGCTACTTTTGGATCGCCTTCTTCTTTAGGCGTGCCGAACGATTTTAGCAAACACACTCTAGTAGCTCGTTATAACGACTTGAACTCCACAGAAGAATGCTTTAAAAAAGGCGATGTGGGTTGCGTCATCATTGAACCCATTGCCGGGAATATGGGGTTAGTGCCGGCTCAAAAAGAGTTTTTACTAGGCTTAAAGGCTTTGTGTGAAAAATACCAAGCGGTGCTGATTTTAGATGAAGTGATGAGCGGGTTTAGAGCGAGTTTGAGCGGTTCGCAAGAATTTTATGGCGTG
>ASYU01000018.1:0-7777 GCA_000448465.1 Helicobacter pylori PZ5056
GCCTTTTAAAATGCAATCGCACGCCTTGATAATGGCTTGCGATTTTTCTAGGCTCAATTTCCCTAACTGGTGGTTAACTACCGCCAGACTCCTTTTGAGTTTGGCAAACGCGCCAATGAGTTCTTTAGGCATTTTTTCAGTGCCGATCTTAAAGTTTTCAAGACTGCGTTGCGTTTGAGCCCCCCAGTATTGGCTATCATCTACTTTGATTTCGCCCATCGTGTCATGTTCAATTCTAAATTGCATGCTAATCCTTTGAAATTTGATTTTAAAACCTTAAAAAAATAGCATAAACTTTTATACCTTCTACTTAAAACCCCCTTTTTTTTAAAAACCATTTCCACAATTTTTACACAAAAGAGGGTTATCATTCGTCCGCAACAAGAATTTTCTTGTTATATTAATGTAAAGGTCAAAACGATGAAAAAGTTAGCCGCTTTATTTTTAGTAAGCGTGTTGGGGGTTATGAGCTTAAACGCATGGGAGCAAACCCTAAAAGCCAATGACTTGGAAGTGAAAATCAAATCCGTGGGTAACCCCATTAAAGGCGATAACACTTTTGTGCTTAGCCCCACTTTAAAAGGTAAGGCTTTAGAAAAAGCTATCGTTAGGGTGCAGTTTATGATGCCTGAAATGCCCGGCATGCCAGCGATGAAAGAAATGGCACAAGTGAGTGAAAAAAACGGCCTTTATGAAGCCAAAACCAATCTTTCCATGAACGGGACATGGCAGGTTAGGGTGGATATTAAATCTAAAGAAGGCCAAGTTTATCGCGCTAAAACAAGCCTGGATTTATAAGCGCATGCTGTCTTTTATAAGCGCGTTTGATAAAAGGGGCGTTTCAATACGCCTTTTAACAGCCTTGTTACTGCTTTTTAGTTTGGGTTTGGCTAAAGATTTAGAGATCCAATCTTTTGTGGCTAAATACCTTTCTAAAAATCAAAAAATACAAGCCTTACAAGAACAAATTGACGCTTTAAATTCTCAAGAAAAAGCCGTTAGCAAGTGGGATAACCCTATTTTGTATTTAGGCTATAACAACGCTAACGTGAGCGATTTTTTCAGGCTGGATAGCACCTTAATGCAAAACATGAGCTTGGGTTTGTCTCAAAAAGTGGATTTAAATGGTAAAAAACTCACGCAATCTCAAATGATTAACTTAGAAAAACAAAAAAAGATATTAGAGCTTAAAAAAACCAAGCAACAATTGGTGATTAATTTAATGATAAATGGCATTGAAAATTATAAAAACCAACAAGAAATAGAGCTTTTAAACACAGCGATTAAAAATTTAGAAAACACCCTTTATCAAGCCAACCATTCCAGTTCGCCCGATTTAATAGCGATCGCCAAGTTAGAAATTTTAAAATCGCAATTAGAAATCAAAAAAAACAATTTAGAAGAAGCGCTCTCTAGTAGCCATTATTCCATGGGTGAATTGACTTTTAAAGAAAACGAGCTTTTAAGCATTGCCCCTAAAAATTTTGAATTCAATAAGGAGCAAGAGTTATATAACATTAGCGCCACTAATTACGATATTGCGATCGCCAGGCTTGATGAAGAAAAAGCGCAAAAAGACATCACTTTGGCTAAAAAAAGCTTTTTAGAAGACGTGAATGTTACCGGGGTGTATTATTTCCGCTCCAAACAATACTATAACTACGACATGTTTAGCGTCGCTTTGTCTATCCCTTTGCCCCTTTATGGCAAGCAAGCTAAATTAGTGGAGCAAAAGAAAAAAGAAAGCTTGGTGTTTAAAAGCGAAGTGGAAAACACCAAAAACAAAACCCACCACCTGGCCCTAAAACTCCTTAAAAAATTAGAAACCTTGCAAAAAAACCTGGAAGCGATCAATAAAATCATCAAACAGAATGAAAAAATCGCGCAAATTTATGCGCTTGATTTGAAAACTAATGGCGATTACAACGCTTATTACAACGCTTTTAATGACAAAATCACTATGCAAATCACCCAGCTTGAAACCTTGAGTGCTCTAAATAGCGCTTATTTGTCCTTACAAAACCTCAAAGGATTAGAATGAAACGGCTTTTATTGTTAGCCCTATTTTTTAGCCTCTCATGCGCTAACGCTCAAGAAACTAAAGAAGCTAAAAGCCAAACTCATTTCAATATTTCCACCACTAAGGTTATAGAAAAAGAATTCGCCCAAAGCCGGCGCTATTATGCGATTTTAGAGCCTAATGAAGCGCTGATTTTTTCTCAAACCCTGCGTTTTGATGGCTATGTGGAAAAGCTTTATGCGAATAAAACCTATACCCCCATTAAAAAGGGCGATAGGTTATTGAGCGTGTATTCCCCTGAATTAGCAGGCGTTCAAAGCGAGTTGTTATCATCATTGAAATTCAACCAACAAGTGGGAGCGATTAAAGAAAAATTAAAACTACTAGGGCTAGAAAACTTTAGCATTGAAAAAATCATCAGCAGCCACAAGGTTCAAAATGAAATCACTATTTACTCTCGTTTCAACGGCGTTATTTTTAAAAAAAGCCCGGATTTAAATGAAGGGAGTTTCATTAAAAAAGGGCAGGAGCTGTTTCAGATCATAGATTTAAGCCGATTGTGGGCGCTTGTTAAAGTCAATCAAGAGGATTTAGAGTTTTTAAAAAACACGCATCAAGCGATTTTATTCGTAGAAGGGATTAAAGGCAAGCAAGAAATCACGCTTGAAAACATCAACCCCATCATAAATGCGCAAGATAAAATGCTAGAAGCGCGCTTCAATGTGCCTAACGCTCAACAGCTTTATTACCCTAACATGTTCGCTCAAGTAGAAATCTTTCAAAAACCAAAAAAAATGAAGATTTTGCCTAAAGAAGCGGTTTTGATTAAGGGGGGGAAAGCTATCGTGTTTAAAAAAGACGATTTTGGCTTAAGCCCGTTAGAAATTAAAGCCGTCCGCTTGAGCGATGGGAGTTATGAAATTTTAGAGGGTTTAGAAGCGGGCGAAGAAGTCGCTAATAACGCTCTATTCGTGCTAGACGCTGACGCTCAAAACAATGGGGATTATTGAATGATAGAAAAAATCATTGATTTAAGCGTTAAAAACAAACTCCTTACCACTTTAGTCACTCTACTCATTTTTTTAGCCTCTTTGTGGGCGATAAAAAGCGTTCGTTTAGACGCTTTGCCGGATTTAAGCCCCGCTCAAGTGGTCGTGCAAATCACTTACCCCAATCAAAGCCCTAAAATCGTGCAAGAGCAGGTTACTTACCCGCTAGTTTCTACTTTCATGAGTATCGCTAACATTGACACGGTTAGGGGGATTTCTAGCTATGAAAGCGGCTTGATTTACATCATTTTTAAAGACGGCGTCAATTTGTATTGGGCTAGAGATAGGGTTTTAGAGCAACTAAACCGAGTGAGCAATTTGCCTAAGGACGCTAAAGTGGAAGTAGGGAGCGATTCCACCTCTATTGGCTGGGCGTATCAATACGCCTTATCTAGCGATAGCAAGAATTTAAGCGATTTGAAAGTCTTGCAGGATTTTTATTACCGCTATGCGCTTTTAGGGGTTGATGGGGTGAGTGAGGTCGCAAGCGTGGGGGGCTTTGTGAAGGATTATGAAGTAACGCTTCAAAACGATTCTTTGATCCGCTATAACTTGAGTTTGGAGCAAGTCGCTAACGCGATTAAAAATTCCAATAACGATACCGGTGGGGGCGTTATTTTAGAAAACGGGTTTGAAAAAATTATAAGATCGCATGGGTATATCCAATCTTTGAAGGATTTAGAAGAAATTGTGATTAAGAAAGAAGGGGCTATCCCTTTAAAGATTAAAGATATAGCCAGCGTTAGGCTAGTCCCAAAACCGCGCAGAGGGGCAGCTAATCTCAACGGCGATAAGGAAGTGGTAGGCGGGATTGTGATGGTGCGCTATCACGCTGACACTTACAAGGTGCTTAAAGCCATTAAAGAAAAAATCGCCACCCTACAAGCGAGTAACCCTGATGTGAAAATCACAAGCGTGTATGACAGGAGCGAATTGATTGAAAAAGGCATTGACAATTTGATCCACACGCTCATAGAAGAAAGCGTCATTGTGTTAGTCATTATTGCGATTTTCTTACTGCATTTCAGGAGCGCTTTAGTGGTGATCATCACTCTGCCTTTAAGCGTGTGCATCAGCTTCTTGCTCATGCGTTATTTCAACATTGAAGCGAGCATCATGAGCTTAGGGGGCATTGCGATCGCTATAGGGGCGATGGTGGATGCGGCTATTGTGATGGTAGAGAACGCTCACAAGCATTTGCAACGCATTGATACGAAAGACAACACTCAAAGGGTTAATGCCATCATGCAAGGGGTTAAGCATGTGGGGGGCGCGATATTTTTTGCTTTGATGATCATTGTGGTTTCTTTCTTGCCTATTTTCGCGCTCACCGGCCAAGAAGAAAAGCTTTTTGCCCCTTTAGCTTACACCAAAACCTTTGCCATGCTAGTGGGAGCAATGCTTTCTATTACGATAGTCCCTATTTTAATGGTATGGCTCATTAAAGGGCGGATTTTAGAAGAGTCCAAAAACCCCATTAACGCTTTTTTCATGAAAATTTATGGCACGAGTTTGGATTTTGTGCTTAAGTTCAGATACGCTTTTTTAATAGCGAGCGTTGTGGGTTTAGGGGGCTTGTATATATCATACAAAAAACTCAATTGGGAATTTATCCCCCAAATCAATGAAGGGGTAATCATGTATATGCCTGTAACCATTAATGGCGTGGGCATTGATACCGCTTTAGAATACTTGAAAAAAAGTAATGCCACTATCAAGCAACTGGATTTTGTCAAACAGGTTTTTGGTAAAGTGGGGCGCGCTAACACTAGCACCGATGCCGCCGGTTTAGGAATGATAGAAACCTACATTGAATTAAAGCCGCAAAACGAATGGAAAGAAAAGCTCAGCTATAAAGAAGTTAGGGACAAATTGGAAAAAACCTTACAATTAAAAGGCCTGACTAATTCATGGACTTACCCCATTCGTGGCAGAACAGACATGCTCTTAACCGGCATTAGAACGCCCCTAGGCATCAAACTCTATGGCAATGACACGGACAAATTACAAGAATTGGCGATCCTTATGGAGCAACAGCTCAAAACCCTAAAAGAGAGTTTATCCGTCTTTGCCGAGCGATCCAATAACGGCTACTACATCACGCTGGATTTGAACGATGAAAATCTGGCTCGTTACGGTATCAACAAAAACGCCGTGTTGGATGCGATTAAATTCGCTCTGGGCGGAGCCACGCTCACTACCATGATTAAAGGCGTAGAAAGTTACCCTATTTCTTTACGATTAGAAGGCACCGAAAGAAACACCATTGAAAAATTAAAAAACCTCTACATCAAAACCGCTTACAATTACATGCCCTTAAGGGAGTTAGCCCATGTGTATTACGACAATTCGCCGGCGGTATTAAAAAGCGAAAAGGGCTTGAACGTGAATTTTATTTATATTGTGCCGCAAAATGGTATCAGCTCTGATACTTACAGGCAACTAGCGATAAAAACGCTAGAAAAAATCCAATTGCCTAGCGGGTATTATTATGAATTCAGCGGCGAAAGCCAGTATTTAGAAGAAGCGTTTAAAACCTTACAATACATCGTGCCGGTGAGCGTGTTTATCATTTTTATTTTGATTGTCTTTGCGTTAAAGAATTTCACTAATTCCTTATTATGCTTTTTCACTCTGCCTTTTGCGTTTTTGGGGGGGTTAATTTTTATGAATCTCATGGGTTTTAACATGAGCGTGGCAGCATTAGTGGGCTTTTTAGCCCTTTTAGGGGTAGCGAGCGAAACGGCTATTGTGATGATCATTTATTTAGAGGATGCGTTTCAAAAATTCATCAAAACCCCTTTAAAAGAGCGAACGACTACCGCCTTAAAAGAAGCTATCATGCATGGGGCGGTGCTTAGGGTAAGACCCAAGCTGATGACCTTTTTTAGCATTTTAGCTTCACTCATTCCGATCATGTATAGCCATGGCACAGGTAGTGAGATCATGAAATCCATTGCCGCGCCCATGCTAGGGGGCATGATAAGCAGCGTTGTTTTAACGCTTTTCATTATCCCTACGGCGTATTTTGTGATCAAGAATGCGGGAATTAAAAGCAATCAAATATCATTTTAAGAATTAAAAAAAGCCTTTTCTAACGCATGGCTTTGGACTAAAACCATATAAAGAATGGTAGGGAGCGTGATGCTTAAAACAAACACCTTAAAAATGCGGTGTAAAAGGATAACGGACAAAAAAGCGGTGATTTCATTGATCCCGTATGGGGGTTTTAAAATGTGAATGTCTTTAAAACAATAAACCACGAGCATGCCTATCACTGAACATGATAAAGCCCTACCCAAATAACGCACAAAGTCGTTGGGTGGGTTTTTAGCGTTAAACACCATAAAAGGCCAAATGCGCGTGAAATAAGTCGTTAATATGATGACTAAAAGAATGAGTATAGAATGCGTTAACATTCTAACTGCTTTCTAAACACAATGAGGGCAAGCACCATTAAAACTAAAGCGATGAGCAAAAAGTATTCAGTCCCAAAGAGCGCTAAACAAACGACCGCAATAATAATCCCAAGCCATGCGTTTTTATGATTCGTGGTGCGTTTGTATTGCTCCATGAACAGCACGATAAAAATCGCTGTCATCACAAATTCCATGCCTTGAGTGTCAAAAGAAAAACGCGAACCCACTAACGAACCCACTAACGAGCCAAAAATCCAATAAGAGTGGTTGAGTAAGGAAATACTAAAAATGAAGTCTTTTTCACTCACCCCCTCTTTAGGAGCGTATAAATTTAATAGTGCAAAGGTTTCATCCGTGAGCGCATGCGCTAAATAGGGCAAACGCCATTGGGTGTTTTTGAATCGATCTAGCATGGAAAGCGCATAACAAGTCTGCCTCGCATTCACTAACAAGCTCACAATAACGACATTCATCAAACTCGCTTGCGCGCTTAAAAGCGTGATCGCCACGAATTGCACCGCCCCAGCATAAATGAATAACGACATGAACAAAGCGACTTTATAATCATACCCTTGCTGGACTAAAAGCATTCCAAAAGTCATTCCCATAAGCAAATACCCTAAAAAGATAGAAATGGTATGAGGGAAAGCGTCTTTAAAGGCTTTTAGAAACTCGCGCACCAATAACCTTTTATTTAAACCAGTCTTTAATTTTAGAAACGCAAGTTTCTAAAACGCCTTTATGCGGTTCGCCCTCATAGCCAAAACTCGCATGCAATTTTTCCAATAACCCTTGCTGCTCTTTATTCAAACTTTTAGGATAAATCACTTGCAACACCACAATCAAACTCCCCCTATAAGAGCTTTCGGGGTGCTTCACGCCCTCGTTTCTAAACGCAAAAGTTTGCCTGTCTTTGGCGTTTCTAGGGATTTTTAATTCCAATTCGCCTCCTCTTAAAGACGGCACTTTAATCGTATGCCCTAAAGCGATAGTGGTGAAAAACACCGGCGCTTCAATGAACAAATCACAGCCTTCGCGCTTGAAATGCTCATCTTCTTTGACTCGCGCCTCTAAATACAAATCCCCTCTTTTCCCCTTCTCGTATTCATTGCCTTTATTTTTAAACACCATGCGGTTTTGATCATCAATGCCCTCAGGGATTATCGCATCAATTTCTTCATCTTTAAGAATGTAGGTTTTGCCCTTACACGCTTGGCATGGGGTTTTAATGATCTTGCCCTTGCCTTGACACGCCCCGCAAGTTTGCGCAAAACTCATAAAACCTTGAC
>ASYU01000019.1:0-2716 GCA_000448465.1 Helicobacter pylori PZ5056
ACCCTAAATCTAGGCCATAGCCCATGCTCTGAGCCAAAGGCAAAGCGTAAGAGCCGGCATTGACTAGCACGAATTTAGCATACACTTCTTCAGCGTCTTCTGAAATTACGGCGTAAGTGTCGTTGCGTTTTTCAATCTTTTTCACTTTGAAATTCAAAAACACCTGGTTGTTAGGCCTTAATTTTAGGGCTTCTTCAACGAAGTTTTCACTCAACTTCGCAAAATTCATGGTGCTCCAATCCTTTCTATACCCATGCCCGATAATGTTTTCATGCCTGTCTATGCCATTAGCCCCTAAAATCACATTAGGCTCTAATTCTTTAATCTTTTGCTTGTCAAATTCTTCCAACCCCACAAAGATTTCTTTAAAGGATTCGTAGCGTTTTTTCATGAACTCGCATTCTTCATCGCCCACGCCTATGGCCATTTTCTGGGTTTCAAAAATCACTTCATTTTGCAAGCCTTTATTGAGCGCGTATTGTCTGGTTTTATAAGCGCTCAAACGCACTTTTTTAGCTTTTTCTGGAGTGTAATTCGTTTCAATAGAGCCATCATGAATGGTTTGCGAATTAGCCTTAGCGCTGGAGCTGATTTGAGCTAATTTAGAGCATTTTTCCACAATAGCCACGCGCTTTAAAGAGCTGTATTCGCTTAGGGTATAAAAGGTCGCACACCCTGAAACCCCACCTCCAATAATCACGGCATCAAATTCCATACTCATTGTCTTTCTCCAAATGTTTTAAATTGATAAATCGTAATCATAGTATAAGAAAATCAATTCGCATTCAAAGGGCTTGAAGTTTTATTGACAAAATCTTTCAAATCGCTCATTCCAAGCACCCTATCAATCAATAATTTCTTTTTAGAAAACGCCCCATTATGTTCTTCTGCTAACCATAATGAAGTGATCACCACGCCTCCTATTTTATGGCTCAAGGTTTTAAAATGCTTTTGGGTTTGCACCGACCAAATGCTGTGAGCGACTATCGCTTGATGGTTGTGTGCGCCTAAATAGAGCATGATATGCCCTTTTAAATAGATGAGCGTTCCAAAAGGCGTGGCGTTTTTAAGGATGTAGTCTTCTTTTTCTTTGGCTTTCATAGAGCTTAAATCCACATAATTGTTCGCATAACGGCTTTGCGCATAGGAATTTCTGGGGAGCAAAATACCAAAATTAGCAAAACTATCCCTAGTGAAAGCCGAGCAATCCCTATTACCTAATAGCCCACCCCAGCCGTATTTTTGCCCTACCATGGTGTCTATAAAATACGCCATGTTCTCGCTAGTAAAAGCTTTAGGGAAAACAAAAAAATCCTTTTCTTCTAAGATCACGCTTTGTAAAGTTGCATAGCCCTTAGCGTCCCTCAAAAAACCATAGGCTTTCAATTCCTTTTTTGGGGGTTTTTCAGGCGTTTTTTGACTTTGGGGGATGAGAGCGAACAATTCGCCCACTCTGGCATTGGTGTAAAAATCCCCATAGTCTGTATAAAGGGGGATTTTATCCTTTATAGGCATGACATAATCTTTAAGATGGATTAAAAGCTCTATGTCTTTATCATGCATGTAAGCTAAATCGCTAACTTTGATCCAACCATAAACAAAACTGCTTTGAATGTGGGCGTAAGTTTTATCCGTGTTGAAATGCGTGATTAAAACCGGCGTGCCTTGAAAAATCAATGAATTTTGATACCTGTCAAAAGGGTAGCCTTTTTGAGAGAGGTAAAAAGGCTTGTTAGTGGGTACAGCCCTAACATCGCTATCTCGCGCTACAACAGCCCTAATCTTAACGCTAGGGTAATGCTCAATATCCATGCTCTTAATAAGCTCATCATTGAAGGCTTTTGCGTTGGGTTTTAGATCTTCGCCATAACCGGTGGATTTATTCATCTCCTTAAGGATCCAAAACACTTCTTTTTTATTGCTTTTGACTTTCATGTCTAGCCATGGGGAATACCACGCTTTGAGATAGCTCTCTTTTAGATTTTCTCTTAACGCTTGGGGGTCAATGTTGTTACTGTCATTTTGAGAGCTTGCAAGATAGCTTGAAGCCTCTTGAGGCAAGGATAAATCTTTGAGCGTGAAATCCTTTTTCATGCAACCCACAAACAAAAACAAGAAAACTACAAGAAAATAACGCATGCTTTAGAGAAACCTTAACATCAAATACGCAAATAGTTTCTTAAAATGCGCCCGTATTGCGGGCTTCTCAATTTTTTGATCGCAGAGCTTTCAATCTGGCGCACCCTTTCTCTAGTAACATTCAATTCCTTGCCGATTTCTTCTAAAGTTCGATCGCTTTCATCGTCTAAAAGCCCAAAACGCATGCGGATCACCGCTTTTTCTCGCTCATTCAACTGATCCAAAACGCTTTCAATCTGGGCTTTTAAATCTTCTCGCATGATGTTATCAATGGAGCTAACGATATTTTTATCTTCCACGAAATCCCCAAATTTGCCGTCATCATCATTGCCGACTGGGGTTTCCAAACTGATAGGCTCTTTAGTAACCTTAATCACATTCTTCACTTTATCTAACGAAAGCCCCACTTCTTCAGCCACCACTTCTAAATCAGGCTCTTTGCCGGTTTCTTGAATGTGTTTGCGCATGACTTTATTGATGCGATTAATCGTGTCAATCATGTGAATGGGGATGCGGATAGTGCGGGCTTGATCAGCTATGGCTCTGCTGATGGCTTGCTTGATCCACCAGGTCGCAT
>ASYU01000020.1:0-7778 GCA_000448465.1 Helicobacter pylori PZ5056
AAGGCTTTAAATCTGCCATTATACCGCTATTTAGGGGGGGCTAACGCTCTGACTTTGCCGGTGCCGATGCTCAATATCATCAACGGCGGAACGCATGCGAACAATTCCATAGACTTTCAAGAATACATGATCATGCCTTTAGGGTTTGAGAGTTTTAAAGAAGCCTTAAGAGCGAGCGCAGAAGTCTATCACACGCTTAAAAAACTTTTAGATGAAAAGAATCAACTCACAAGCGTGGGCGATGAGGGGGGTTTTGCGCCTAATTTTAACAACAATGTAGAACCTCTTGAAATCATTTCTCAAGCCATTGAAAAAGCCGGCTATAAATTAGGCGAAGAAATAGCGCTCGCTTTAGACGTGGCGAGCAGTGAGTTAGTGGATGAACATTTCAATTACCATTTAAAGGGCGAAAATAAGATTTTAGATTCGCATGAATTAGTGGCTTATTATAAAGAGTTGGTGGCAAAATACCCGATCGTGTCCATTGAAGATGGTTTGAGCGAAGACGATTGGGAGGGTTGGGCGTTTTTAAGCAAGGAATTAGGGCGTCAAATCCAATTAGTGGGCGATGATTTGTTTGTAACGAATGCGAGCATCTTGCAAAAAGGCATTGAAAAAAACGTTGCGAACGCCATTTTGATCAAACCCAATCAAATCGGCACCATTAGTGAAACTTTAGAAACCATAAGATTGGCCAAACACCATGCCTATCAATGCGTGATGAGCCATAGAAGCGGGGAGAGTGAAGACAGCTTTATTGCTGATTTTGCCGTTGCGCTCAATACTGGGGAAATCAAAACCGGATCCACCGCAAGGAGTGAAAGGATCGCTAAATACAACCGCCTTTTAGAGATTGAGCATGAATTAAAAGGGGGGATTTATATCGGCAAAGAGTTGTTTAAGCATGGCTGAAAGCCTTTTTGAAAACGATGAAATCAAAAACAATAAAGCGCGAGACTTTTTCTATAGCCATAGCTCCCTTATTGTCTTTTTTCTTTTACTGCTTGGGTTTGGGTATTATTTAGGAAAGTTGCTTTTTGGGGGTTCTTCTTTAGAGGTTTATTTGGATTTAAGAGACAAGCATGAACGATTGCAACAAGAAATCACCGAATTGCAAAGCAAGAATGTGCGTTTGCAAAAGCGTTTGTTTGAATTGAGAGAATTACGGCCTAGAGATTAGATTTAAGGAAATGGTAGTGTTAAAAAAGATGATAGGTTTGGTGGTGGTTTTAAGCGTCTTATTAGCCAGAGATAACCCTTTTGAGCCTGAAATCAATTCCAAGAATTTGCAAGGGGGCTTTAGCGGGATCTATGATGACTACCTCAAAGAAATCCATGTGGATTTGCCCACGAGTGCTAGAATCTTAAAAAAAATCACGCTCACTTACCAGGATATTGATGGCTCTATCCATTCTAAAGTCGTGGGTATTGATAAAAGCATTGATTGGCACTACCCCTTAAAACTTTCCCAACACACCCTTAATCAAGACGCCTTTGAAAAACGCTATCAGATCCAAGATTTTGATTTTTTAATGGCAAACAACACGATGATTTTGCACTCCCCTTATAAAATTTTGCGTTCTTTTGTGCTAGTCAATCCTTATAGAATCGTGTTAGACACGCAAAAAGGCCCTTTGGATATTTATCAAAACATGGATTTAAACCAGAAGTTTTTTTCTCACATTAAAGTCGGCACGCACAAAGATTATTACCGCATCACGCTCATTTTAGACGGGAAATACCGCTATCTTTTGGAAGAAAAAAACGGGGCGTATGAATTACAATTGAAATAAAAGCATGCAGCATTTAGTCTTAATCGGTTTTATGGGGAGCGGTAAAAGCTCTTTAGCGCAAGAATTGGGGCTGGCTTTGAAATTAGAAGTGCTGGATACGGATATGATCATTAGCGAAAGGGTGGGCTTGAGCGTGAGAGGGATTTTTGAAGAGCTTGGCGAAGACAATTTCAGGATGTTTGAAAAAAATTTGATTGATGAATTAAAAACGCTCAAAACCCCCCATATCATTTCTACCGGTGGGGGCATTGTGATGCATGAAAATCTTAAGGGTTTAGGCACAACTTTTTACCTCAAAATGGATTTTGAGACCTTGATTAAGCGTTTGAATCAAAAAGAAAGGGAAAAACGCCCCCTTTTGAATAACCTCACTCAAGCCAAAGAGCTTTTTGAAAAACGCCAAGCCCTCTATGAAAAAAACGCTTCCTTTATCATTGACGCAAGGGGTGGTTTAAATAATTCTTTAAAACAAGTGCTACAATTCATCGCATAAATTTTTTTTAAAGGCCTTGTGATGTTAAGTAGAGACATTGTCCAATATTCCAAGATCCGCACCGAGTTATACGCTTATCTCACTTATTTGTTTTCGCACAATATCCGCAACCACCTTCCTGAAATCACTTTGGATTATTTAAACAGGCAAATCAGTAAGATGCAAGCTGAAATCAAAATGGCAAAAAGTTTTTTTGTTTTAGACGCTAAGGGCATGCTCATGCTTAAACCAAGCCAATTTAAAGAGCATGGGCATAAGGAAGGGCTATTAGAGCATGATTTAACAGAAGGGATTGAATTAGAATCGCATGCCAGTTTTAGCGATAAGTATTATTTTTATCAAGCCGTGAATGAAAAGCGTTGCATTTTAACCGACCCCTATCCTTCTAAAAAAGGGAACCATTTGGTAGTGAGCGCGTCTTACCCGGTGTATGATCAAAATAACGATCTAGCGTTTGTGGTGTGCTTGCAAATCCCTTTGAGGGTGGCGATTGAAATCAGCTCGCCTTCAAAGTATTTTAAAACCTTTAGCGAAGGGAGCATGGTCATGTATTTTATGATTTCTATCATGCTCACTTTAGTGTCGCTGCTTTTATTCGTGAAATGCATTTCTAGCTTTTGGACAGCGATCGTGCATTTTAGCAGTTTTGACATTAAAGAAGTGTTCCACCCCATTGTGCTTTTAACCCTAGCCTTAGCCACCTTTGATCTAGTCAAGGCGATTTTTGAAGAAGAAGTGTTGGGTAAAAATAGCGGGGATAACCACCATGCGATCCATCGCACGATGATCAGGTTTTTAGGCTCTATCATTATCGCATTAGCCATTGAAGCGTTAATGCTCGTGTTTAAATTCAGCGTGAGCGAACCGGATAAAATCACTTATGCGGTGTATTTGGCTATCGGCGTGGCGGTGCTTTTGATCAGTTTGGCGATTTATGTTAAATTCGCTTATAGCGTGTTGCCCAAACGAGAACGCTAAGAGTTTAAAAATTTTTCTTTTAAGCGTTTGAAAATCTTACTCAATCTAAAAAAAACATATTCTAAAAGGGTTTTTGGATTGAGTAGGGGGGCAAGAAATTCAAAGGTTTTTTGTTTGTCTTGAAGGCTTAAACATTCTGTCATTTGCTTAAGGAATTTCACGGAATATTCAGCGTAAAAAGGGGTTTTTAAAAGAATCTCATGCCATTCTTTAGAATATAAAAAAGTGGGTAAAACCCAAGGCTTGCCTACAAAATAAAAATGCAGCATGACGATTTCTTTTTTGTCAGGGATGAAGCGTTTTTGATTGGCCATGAAAGGGTGGGTGTTATAAATATAAGGTAATTGTAAAACTTTTTGATAGCATGCGAGAGTTAAAAGATCCTGTTCAGGGCAAAACACGCACTGGCCTTTTTGACGGGTTAAATTGAGTAAGCGCTCTTCTAAACGATCAGCGCGCCACAGCTTTAAATTCACGATTAAAAACCCAACATTATAGTGGTTTTCATAAAGGATTTTTATGTCTTTTTCTTTAAGGTAATGCTCATAAAGGGAAAAGGCTTGACGAGGGGCTCTCTCTCTTTCCATTTGAAAATGTTTAGGGCTTTTAGGAGAAGAAAAATCTTTAGCCGCTCCAAAATAATAGCCATCTAGCGGGATAAAAAAACTCTCGCTCACATCATTCAAAAACAAAGTGTCCGCATCAAACATGATAATTTTGTCGTATTGCAAGAATAAAGAAGCCAAAAACAAGCGGCACATGACCATTTTAGAAAAGCGAGTCTTAGCGTAAATATTGAGTTGCAAAAAAGCTTCATTGATTTTATCAATCACAAAAGGTTCTATTGAAGTGGTGTAAAGATTGGGGGTTGAAATGTCTAAAAATTCTAGACTCATAAAAGCGCTAAAGGGGGCTAGAGTCTCTTTTAATTTTTGTTGGTTTTCAAGGCTTAAGTTATCCACCAAGCAGTGGATTTTATAAAAAAGTTTTTCACTATCATTTTGTGATTGGGGGTGTTCTGTTTTAGCGCAAGCCAGCATGGAATACAAGCTCACGCCAGCCGGAATGGCATAATGATTGTCAAAAGCGATGACAATAGGAATAATGATACTCATTTTAAGTGGTTTTCCTAAAATAGGTTTTTTAAATCAATTTAATCCAAAAGTTGAATTCTATTTTTTTGAATATTATACTATAATAACCAATTAGATTGGGGTTTTACTGATTTTTCTTTGTGTGAGCTTTGGCTTAGTTTTGTAAGGAATGAGATGATAAAGAGTTGGACTAAAAAGTGGTTTTTGATTTTATTTTTAATGGCGAGTTGTTTCAGTTATTTGGTGGCTACAACCGGTGAGAAATATTTTAAGATGGCCAATCAAGCCCTTAAGAGAGGGGATTACCATAGAGCGGTGGCTTTTTATAAGAGAAGCTGTAATTTGAGGGTGGGGGTTGGTTGCACGAGTTTAGGCTCTATGTATGAAGATGGCGATGGCGTGGATCAGAATACTCCAAAAGCCGTTTTTTATTACAGAAGAGGGTGCAATTTGAGGAATCATCTCGCTTGCGCGAGTCTAGGCTCTATGTATGAAGATGGCGACGGCGTTCAAAAAGACCTTCCAAAGGCTATCTATTATTATAGGAGAGGGTGCCACTTAAAAGGTGGGGTGAGCTGCGGTAGTTTGGGTTTTATGTATTTTAATGGCACGGGCGTTAAACAAAATTATGCCAAAGCCCTTTCTCTTTCTAAATACGCTTGCAGTTTGAATTATGGCATTAGTTGTAACTTTGTAGGGTATATTTATAGGAGCGCCAAAGGCGTGGAGAAGGATTTGAAAAAAGCCTTTGCGAATTTTAAAAGAGGGTGCCATTTAAAAGACGGAGCGAGCTGTGTGAGCTTGGGATACATGTATGAAGTCGGTATGGATGTCAAACAAAATGGAGAGCAAGCCTTGAATCTTTATAAAAAGGGTTGTTATTTAAAAAGGGGGAGCGGTTGTCATAATGTGGCGGTGATGTATTACACGGGTAAGGGCGCTCCAAAGGATTTAGATAAAGCCATTTCATATTACAAGAAAGGGTGTACTTTAGGCTTTAGTGGTAGTTGTAAAGTGTTAGAAGAAGTGATTGGCAAGAAGTCTGATAATTTGCAAGATGATGTGCAAAACGACACGCAAGATAGCGTGCAATAAGCCAAAGCTTAAAGGCTAGAAACAATCCTTAAAACTCATCTTATAGAATCTTTCTGTATTCTCTCTTGCTATCAAATAGGGATTGAAGCGTCTCTATTGATGGGGTTTGAGACTAAAAATCTGCAAATCTAGGGTTTGGATTTGTTCTCATATTGATAATAAAAATACTCAAAGGCCTTTTAAAATAAATATAAAAGAGCTCACACAAGACACAAGCGATAATTTTTTAAAGTGCTTCTTTAGGGGATTTAATGGGGTTAAAGGGGACGTTATTTTAAATCCCCCTTATCCGCTTTGAAAAATAACTTTACCACAAAACAAAAATTAACTATAAAAAAGCTTAAAAAACAAGTTTTTTAAAAAAGAATATTGAATAAAGCTTCCTATTTGACAAAAACAAAAAACCTTTATTCAATCAAAATAAAATTAAAAATCCAATCAAAAAGGAGTTTTATAACTCTTTATAGGATTTTACAAGCTTATAGCAACAAAATTTTTTGTTGGTTTTGTTAAAAAATATTTTTAGCCTTTTTGCATTTCACTCAATATTGGTATAAAGTGCGACCACATCATCATCGTCTTCAATCCTATCCAATAATTTTTCGGTAAGCTCCATTTGCTCGTCATTCAATTCAATGGGCGTTGTGGCGATGCGTTGCAAACTCGCTTTTAAAATAGGCAATCTCAAGCTTTCAAACCCCTCATTTAAGAGTTTGAAGCTGTTATAATCCCCCCTAATAATAATCTTGTCTTCTACTTCTTCTAATTCTTCCAAGCCATAATCAATGAGAGCGAATTCTAAATCTTCTAGACTGAGTTTTAAATTTTCCACTTCATTTTTCAAGCATTCAAACACGCTTTTTCGGTTAAACATAAACTCTAAAGAGCCATTAGGCACGATGCTTGCCCCTTGCGTTTTATTGAAATAGCTTTTAAGGTTGGCGATCGTTCTAGTGGGGTTATCAGTCATGCATTCCATGATGATTAGCACGCCAAAATTCGCCTTACCCTCATAAGTGATCTCGCTCAAATTCCCCTCTTTACTGCTCGCTCTTTTAATCGCCGCATCAATATTGTCTTTAGGCATGTTTTGCGCTTTAGCGTTTAAAATCGCTGTTCGCAGTTTGGCGTTCGTGTCCGGCTCGCTCCCGCCATCTTTTGCCGCTAGAGTGATCGCTTTGGCGAGCTTGGGGAAAACCTTACTCATCTTATCCCATCGTTTTTCTTTGGCCGCTCTTCTGTATTCAAACGCTCGTCCCATTCAATTCCTTTGTAATAAGTTAGCCACTTCTTTAGCATGATAGCTGATAATCATATCCGCTCCCGCTCTTTTAAAACAAGTCATCGTTTCTAACAAAACGCTTTCATAGTTGATCAGGTTGTGTTTTTGCGCGAGTTTGAGCATGGCGTATTCCCCACTCACATTATAGAGCGCTAAAGGGAGCAAAGTGTGATCTCTAATTTCTTTAACAATATCCAAATACGCCAAAGCCGGCTTTACCATTAAAATATCCGCGCCCTGCTTTTCATCTTCCAAGCTTTCTAAAAGCGCTTCTTTTCTATTAGCGTAATCCATTTGATAGCTTTTGCGATCGCCAAAACTCGGTGCAGAATTGGCTACATCTCTAAAAGGCCCGTAATAACTGCTCGCAAATTTAGTGGAATAACTCATGATGGGCGTGTGGGTATAGCCGGCGTTATCTAGCGTTTTTCTCAAGCTGAAAACATTCCCATCCATCATGTTGCTTGGGGCTAGAATATCCACACCGCTTTCAGCCAAAATAAGCCCTTGAAGGTTTAAAATCTCTAGCGTTTTATCGTTAGACACAGAATCGTTTTCTAAAATCCCGCAATGCCCATGGTCGGTGTATTCGCAAAAACACAAATCCGCTATAACGATCAAATCCTTGAATCGTTTTTTAACCTCTTTGGTGGCTTTTGCGACAATGTGATCCTTATTTAACGCATGGCTTCCTGTAGCGTCCTTATGTTTAGGAATGCCAAACAATAAAACGGCTTTTATACCAAGATTCACTAATTCTTCGCACTCTTTTAAAAGAGGCTCGATACTCATTTGATACACGCCGGGCATGGAGCTGATTTCATTTTTAATATAACTATCGCTTTCTATGACAAATAAGGGAGCGATGAAATCATTGGTATTTAAACGCGTTTCTCTTAGCATCGCTCTTAAATTTTCGCTGCTTCGTAATCTTCTCAATCGTTTGAACATGTTCTCTCTTTTTGTTTTTCTTTAACCCCACAATTGGCTTTTTCTGTTCCCTTCATTCCGCTCATCTCTCTCAAATTTTCGGGGGGGGGGGG
>ASYU01000021.1:0-7200 GCA_000448465.1 Helicobacter pylori PZ5056
CGGATAATTTGTGGAAGCTCAAACGCTTCAATCAAGATTGGCGCGTTGGGGACACGCTCATTACCGCTATCGGGCAAGGCTCTTTTTTAGCCACGCCCTTACAAGTTTTAGCCTACACAGGACTCATTGCGACAGGCAAACTGGCGACGCCTCATTTTGCTATCCATAACCAACAGCCGCTCAAAGATCCCCTGAATAGCTTTCAAAAAAAGAAGCTCCAAGCCTTGAGAGTGGGCATGTATGAAGTGTGCAACCATAAAGACGGCACGGCTTATCATTCCACAAGAGGTTCTAAGGTTACCTTAGCGTGTAAAACCGGCACCGCGCAAGTCGTAGAAATCGCTCAAAACATCGTCAATCGCATGAAAGAAAAGGATATGGAATATTTCCATCGATCCCATGCGTGGATTACCGCATTCTTGCCCTATGAAAAACCCAAATACGCTATCACTATTTTAGTAGAACATGGGGAGGGAGGGTCAAAACTGGGGGGGTTGTTAGTGAAAATGAGCAACAAACTCTATGAGCTTGGCTATCTTTAATAAACTCCAAATCTTTTCAAAAACGCATTAACCCAAACGCTAAAGACAATCAGCCAACTTGTTTCCAACTGATTCTATCGCTCTATAACTCACTCAGCCTAATAATTGTTTCCTTTATTAGAGGAAAATCTAAAAGCGTAACTTCAGTGAGATTTAGGCTTGCTGTATGTTTGGCTTTGTTCTAATCGCATATTGACAGCTAAAGCCTTATTTAATCTTTTTAAAAATGGGGTTTTAGTCAATCGCTTCATTGTTTAAGATTTTTTAATAGCAACAATTTTTCTAATAGGGGGGGGTATTTTGCGCCATTTCTCCCCTCAACCAATAGTGCTTTTTAAGAAATTATCGCTTGATTAGCACAAGCTCTTTTCGTTTTGTTTTAAAAAGACTTTTAGCGTTTTGAATGCTCAATGAGAAAAGAGCTTTTTATTAGTGCCTAAAAAAACCCCCTTTCATCATAAAGATGGATTTTATCCAAATGGCTTAAAAAGCCGGGATAATCGCCCCTTTATAGGTATCCAAAATAAATTTCCTGGTCTTTTCACTTTGTAAGGCTTCAATCAGCGCTTTTATGGCTTCATCTTGCGCGTTATCCTCACGAGAGGCTACAAGATTAGCATAAGGCGAGTCCTTATCTTCTGAAAATAACGCACCGGTGAGTTTTGCTTGCAAGGCATAATTCCCTGTTACAATAGCCCCATCCACATCCCCTAAAACTTTAGGCAATAGCGCGGCTTCTAAAGGCTTGATTTTGATGTTGTAAGGATTTTTGACAATATCAAACTCCGTAGCGTATAGATTGCTTGGATCTTTGAGAGCGATAAGGCCTTGCTTATGCAGTAAAATCAACGCCCTGCCTTGATTGGCCGGATCATTTGGTACAGCAATCACTGAGCCTTTTTTAAGGTTTTTAATGTCTGTGATTTTTTGAGAATAAAATCTTAAAGGCTCCACATGGATATTGGCCAAACCAACAAGGTGCATTTTTCTGTCCAAATTAAACCGATCCAAATAAGGGCGGTGCTGGAAGTAATTTGCGTCTAAAGAGCCGTCATTGAGCGCTAAATTAGGCAACACATAATCCGTAAAAGACACGATCACTAATTTGATCCCTTTCTCCTTCAAATCGTCCACGACTGATTGCAAGATTTGCGCATGCGGCACAGGGTTAGCGCCCACTTTAAGCTCACGAGTGATTTTGTGGTTTTCTTTTTTTTCTTTGTGGTGTTTGGCGTCTAAAAGGTTAAACAAACCTAAAGCAATTACCCCCACACTAATAATACGCTTGAATGCATTCATAAAAACCCCTTTATTAAAAAAAATTAATTCAAAAATGATAAAAAGATAAAACAATACGAAAATTCTAGAAACTGGCAAAGAATAGAAAGAAAAGGATTCAATCAAGAAAAACGAAGTTTCTCTTGATCAAACAGCGAATTGAACCATTAAAGCTTAATGGAATTTTCTTTAAGATACTCTGCAACGCCTTGGTGAGTTGCTTTCATGCCTTTATCGCCTTTTCTCCAACCTGCTGGGCATACTTCACCATGTTCTTCAAAGTGCAAGAGAGCGTCTACCATGCGAAGCATTTCATCTGCATTCCTACCCAATGGCAAGTCATTGATCACTGCATGTCTTACTTTCATGTTTTTGTCAATCAAAAAAGCACCTCTCAAAGCGATCGCTTCTTCAAACAGCACATCATAATCTCTAGAAATGCTCTTAGTAATATCAGCCACCATAGGGAAAGACACTTGACCGATACCGCCTTTTTCTACAGGGGTGTTTTTCCATGCGAAATGCACTTGTTCGCTGTCAATAGACACGCCAATCACATTAAAGCCTTTTTCGTGGAAGTCTTTCACTCTTTTGTCAAACGCAATGATTTCTGTAGGGCATACAAAAGTAAAATCTTTTGGCCAAAAGAAAAGGATCACACCATTTTTGCCTAAATTTTTAGAAAGCTCAAAGTGTTCATCAACCTCATTGTTTCCTAAAACGGCAGGCGCTTTAAAATCGGGGGCAAGTTTTGTAACTAACATATACAACTCCTTAAGTGTTTTAAAATTTTGTTGGATCAAAATTAAACCTAAAATAGATTTAATTTACTATGCTTTCCACTCAATCAGCGGAAACATGGTGGAGTATATTCTTAAAAAGTTAATGAAAGGGTATTTCCTTTTAAATTTTAAGATTTTGTGAAAAAAAGTTTCATTTTTACTGCTTGTATTTCCTTGAATAGTGTTATAATCGCTTCATAAATCATACGAAAGGAATTGTCATGCTAATCGCTCGCTTTAAAAAAGCTTTAATCTCTTGTTCTTTAGGCGCGCTCATTGTTTCATTTTTATTGGGCGTGGCTAACGCTTCAGTGCAAGAAGTCCAAGTCAAGGATTATTTCGGGGAGCAAAATATAAAGCTTCCTGTTTCTAAAATAATCTACTTGGGTAGCTTTGCAGAAGTGCCTGCTATGTTCCATACTTGGGATAGGGTCGTGGGCATTTCGGATTACGCTTTTAAATCTGATATTGTTAAAGCCACTCTCAAAGATCCTGAACGCATTAAATCCATGAGCAGCGATCATGTGGCGGCGTTGAATGTGGAGCTTTTGAAAAAGCTTGGCCCCGATCTTGTGGTAACCTTTGTGGGCAACCCTAAAGCGGTAGAGCATGCGAAAAAATTTGGTATATTATTCCTTTCTTTCCAAGAAAAAACCATTGCAGAAGTCATGGAAGATATTGACGCTCAAGCTAAAGCCTTAGAAATTGACGCTTCTAAAAAACTCGCCAAAATGCAAGAAACTTTGGACTTCATTGCTGAGCGTTTGAAAAATGTTAAAAAGAAAAAGGGCGTGGAACTTTTCCATAAAGCCAATAAGATTAGCGGCCATCAAGCCCTTGATTCAGATATTTTAGAAAAAGGGGGCATAGACAATTTTGGCTTGAAATATGTTAAGTTTGGGCGCGCTGACATTAGCGTGGAAAAAATCGTTAAAGAAAACCCTGAGATTATCTTTATTTGGTGGATAAGCCCGCTTAGCCCTGAAGACGTGTTAAACAACCCCAAATTTGCTACTATTAAAGCCATTAAAAACAAGCAAGTCTATAAACTCCCCACAATGGATATTGGCGGTCCTAGAGCCCCACTCATTAGCTTGTATATTGCTTTAAAAGCCCACCCTGAAGCCTTTAAGGGCGTGGATATTAATGCGATAGTCAAAGACTACTATAAAGTGGTTTTTGATTTGAATGATGCAGAAATTGAACCCTTTTTATGGCATTAATTTTTAAAAAAGGATAAGCTTTTTAGCCCTTCGTGTATCGCGCTAGGCTTAAAACAAGCCTTGTAGCTAAAATTTTCTTCCATATTTTAATCTTTAGTCTTTAATATTTAATATTTATATTTAATCTTTTAAGATTTTATGAAAAAAAGTTTCATTTTTACTATTGTTATTTTCTTAATGGTGTTATAATCGCTTTATAAATCATACAAAAGGATCGTTATGTTAGTTACTCGTTTTAAAAAAGCCTTCATTTCTTATTCTTTAGGCGTGCTTGTTGTTTCATTATGGTTGAATGTGGCTAACGCTTCTAATCAAGAGGTCAAAGTCAAGGATTATTTTGGGGAGCAAACCATAAAGCTTCCTGTTTCCAAAATAGCCTACATAGGGAGTTATGTAGAAGTGCCTGCCATGCTTAATGTTTGGAATAGGGTTGTAGGCGTTTCGGATTACGCTTTTAAAGACGACATTGTTAAAGCCACTCTCAAAGGCGAAGATCTTAAACGAGTCAAACACATGAGCACTGATCATACAGCCGCGCTAAATGTAGAGCTTTTGAAAAAACTTAGCCCTGATCTTGTGGTAACCTTTGTGGGCAACCCTAAAGCGGTAGAGCATGCGAAAAAATTTGGGATATCATTCCTTTCTTTCCAAGAGACAACGATCGCAGAGGCCATGCAGGCCATGCAAGCTCAAGCTAAAGCCTTAGAAATTGACGCTTCTAAAAAATTCGCCAAAATGCAAGAAACTTTGGATTTTATTGCTGAGCGTTTGAAAAATGTTAAAAAGAAAAAAGGGGTGGAGCTTTTCCATAAAGCCAATAAGATCAGCGGCCATCAAGCCATTAGCTCAGACATTTTAGAAAAAGGGGGTATAGACAATTTTGGCTTGAAATACGTTAAGTTTGGGCGCGCTGACATTAGCGTGGAAAAAATCGTTAAAGAAAACCCTGAGATTATCTTTATTTGGTGGATAAGCCCGCTTAGCCCTGAAGACGTGTTAAACAACCCCAAATTTGCTACTATTAAAGCCATTAAAAACAAGCAAGTTTATAAACTCCCCACAATGGATATTGGCGGTCCTAGAGCCCCACTCATTAGCCTTTTTATCGCTTTAAAAGCCCACCCTGAAGCCTTTAAAGGCGTGGATATTAATGCGATAGTCAAAGATTATTATAAAGTGGTTTTTGATTTGAATGATGCGGAAATTGAGCCATTCTTATGGCACTGATTTTAAAAAAGGGCTGGTATTCTTTAGCCTTTCGTGTATCGCGCTAGGCTTAGAACAAGCCCTATAGCGATGCAATTCGCTAGAAGCGAACTCCCTCCATAGCTCAAAAACGGCACCGCTAGACCTTTAACCGGAAGAATCCCACCCACCCCAAAGGCGTTGATCACCAAAGAAAACCCTATTAGTAGCACCACGCCCACGCAAAATAGCGAATATTTTGGCTCTTTCAAGCGGTTAGCGATCCTAAAAATCAAAACAATCAAAACAGAAAACAAAATAAAACAAACGCATAGCCCCAAAAACCCCCATTCTTCGGCGATCCCAGCTAAGACCATGTCCGTATGCACTTCGCTCAAAAATCCAAGCTTGATTTGCCCAAGCCCAAGCCCTTGCCCTAATAACCCCCCATTATGCATGGCATTGCCTGCATGAAAGACTTGATAGGATTCGGGCAAGTCGCTTATTCTAAGAGCGTTCGCTAATCTATCCGGCAAGAGCGTGAAAAGCGAGTTTTGCAAATTAGACCACCACAATTTCAGGCGTAAAATCCTATGCTCGCTTGTAACAATCGCTAAAACGCTGATCGCAAACGCCCCTGAAATAATCAAGCCAAACAAATGTGCACTCCCCCCAGAAAAGACCAACAACACCGCTAAAACCGCTCCCAAAAGAACAATCTGCCCCAAATCGTTTTGCAAAACCCCTACCCCAATCGCTAAGGCTACAAACACCACCGAATAAGGCACAAAAGTGATGAGTTCTTCTTTAACATTAGCCTTTTCTTTTGCCACAAAGGTGCGAGACAAACTCCACGCAAGAAAAAAGGTGAAACCAATCTTTAAAAACTCCAAAGGTGCTAGAGAGAAAAACCCCAAACGAATCCAGCGCTTCGCCCCCCCAGCGCTACTGGAAAGGCTTTCTGGCAAAAAAAACATGCCAATAATGAGTAATGGTGGGACAAAAAGAAGAAAAAACCCCAAACGGCTAAACCACACCTTGGGATCAAGCCTAGACAACCCCCACATGATAACAATCCCCATGATCGCGCTTAAAAGCTGGCGTATGAAAAAATGGAATTCCCCATAATGATACAGCACCACTGTGGTGTAAGTTGAGAGCGAATAGCTCATCAATACCCCCAAAAAAATCAATAGCGAAGCGCAAAAAAACAGGTTTCTGTCTGTAGTCATTAGGATTTCCTTATTTTGGTTTTTTGAATAGGCGTTATTTTAAGGTATTTTAGGGGTATTTTACACTATAATGGCTCTGAATTGGCTTATCGCTCCAACTTTAAGCATGCTGTGAAATTCATCGCATTCTTTGATGAGGGAATGAGCTATTTTTGGAATGTTTTTTGCATGCTAAAAATTTGCAAGGGTTTAAAAAGGGGTTTTGATGGATTTTTCTAAAGCGTTTGGATTGGTTTATAAAGCGTTAGATTATAGGGCTTTAAGGCAGGATATGATCGCTTCTAACATCGCTAATGTGGATACCCCCTTTTACAGGCCAAAGGATTTGGATTTTGAAAGCGTTTTAGCGGAGAAAAAAGCAGAAATTTTTGAAAACCAAACCAGTAAAGTTTTGCCTTTAGCCCACACTAACCCCAGGCATTTAGACTTTGAAAATAGTGCTAAAAATGGGGCGAGCCTTTTTTTTAGAGACGGGCATTTGGCTAAAAATGATGGCAACAGCGTGGATTTAGACATAGAAACGAGCGAAATGGGCAAGAACTCTACCATGTATTTAGCCTTGAGTTCAGCCTTAAAAAAGTATCGAGGCGTGATCAATTACGCCATTGACTCTAGTAAGAATTTATAGTTAAGGGAAAGCATGTTTTTATCTTCTTTTGATATTAGCGGTTATGGCTTGTCCGCCCAACGCTTAAGGGCTAATTTGATTTCTTCTAATATCGCTAACGCTAACACCACGCGCACGAGCGAAGGAGGCCCTTATAGGAGGCAAGAAGCGGTGTTTAGGGCTTTTGATTTCAACGAGATTTTAAACCAAAAAATCGCCCAAAACAATCAAATCACCCCCTATGAAGACCCTTTAGATGAAGGCGATGATAACCCCTTAATCCCCATTACAAGCGTGGTGGTGGATAAGATTGCGCGCGATGATAGCGAGCCGTTGATGAAATACGATCCG
>ASYU01000022.1:0-7533 GCA_000448465.1 Helicobacter pylori PZ5056
TTAAATCAAGCCCGGTATGGTTGTGCAACACATGCAAAATAGGGTGCATTCTTTTATTAAAGGCGGCTGAAACGCGCCGATAGGATTCTAGCGGGTAGTCATTAGGGATAAGGCGCATGATAAAGCTTTTTTGAAGCCCGGTAATCCCAGCCACATCCAAACGGCTGGAAAAATTACCCTCTTCTTTTTCTTCTTCAGGCCTATTCACCCCCACCACTTCTTCTAAATCGTTGATGCGCTCCCCTGAAAGTTGCAAATCGTCTAAAAACTCATCCATTTGCAAGGAAAGCTTTTCATTAGTCTCTCTTTTTTTCTCAAATTCCTTAGTGATTAAAGCATGCTGTTTTTCAATATTTTTAATTTCTTTATTTAAAACCAGTAATGAAACGCCTAAAAACAATAGAGAGACTATAACGCTCAACAGCGCATACAAGCCAATTTGACGGAATAAGATATGCACATTAATGTAACGGCTCCCTTTAGAGTCCGTAACCATCACAATCAAACGCCTGTCTAAAAACACCAAAAACCCCTACTGACCTTTTAAGGTGTCTTTATCCACATGCTCTTGGAGCTGGACGATGTCTTCTAAAACCCAAAACAGATTCTTCCATTCAATAAATTTATTTTCTTCTAAAGCGCTTTGGAAATGATCCAAATCCCATGCCAGGAATTTTTCTGCGTCTAAAATTTTACCCAAAAACCGCACTTCATAATGCAATTTTTCGCCACCACTATTACCGCTCTTCCCGCTATAGCCAATCAACTGCCCTTTTTGGATGAAGCTTTTAGGCTGCACATTGACATGATCTAAATGCGTATAAATAGAGCTAAAACCAAACGCATGTTCAATGCGCACCAAGTTCCCATACCCCACATTAGAACGAGTCTTCACAAAATCCACAATCCCGTCAGCGCTCGCATACACAGGCGTGTTCAATGGCGCGATAAAATCAATCCCGGATTCAACGCCCTTAATCTTTTTAATGGGGTGGTTCCTTTCTTTGGTGGGTTTGATAGCGCTATAAGTTTTCAAGGGCATGCCATTAGGAATGAGCATGAGCGCTAAATGTTTTTGATTTAAGCTCAAATTTTCTAAATCCACTTCATCATAGAGATGCCCTCCCCCATTAGCCCCCTTTTTGATTTCAATCAAGGATTCCAACCCACGGATCTTCTGCCCCACAATAAAGAGCTCTTCTCGCTTGTTTTTAATCTCTTTTGTCAAAGTGTAATTTTTTTGATACAAATCCCTAAAATCCCTTAAAACCGCATTCCTCTCGCTTGTCATCGTATCCATTTTAGCGATTAAAAATTTTAAAAACCCCACGCCAAGCCCCACGATCAACAAAAAAATGATAACAGAAATGATGAGGTTGCGTTTTAAATTTTTAGAAAATTTGAGCTGTTTAGAACCTGATTCATCAATGATGGTGATCACAAGCTGGTTTTGCGGCATCAATCCCTCTTCTTTAGATAGCGTTCATAAAAAGCGTTAGCTACCAGAAATGAACCATACACCAAATAATTTTCATTTTCTTTCAGTTCTTCAAACAAGGCGTGTTCTAATCCTAAAGTTTCTAAAATCCCTTTAAGTTTTTCTAATTGGATAATTCTTTCATTATGCAATTCTAAAATCAAAACCTTTTTAACCACAGGCTTTAAAATTTCTAGCACCAAAAAAGCGTCTTTATCTTGATAGCAATTATAAATCAAAACGATTGGAGCGTTAAAGATGCGTTTGATTTCTTCTTTTAAGGCTTTAGCGCTATGGGGGTTATGCCCCACGTCTATTAAAATGTTAGGGCTTAAAAGCTCGCAACGGCCGATTAAATCCAGGGGCTTTAGGTTTTTTAAAACTTCTTGTTTATTGCATGGCAATAGCGTTTCAAACGCTTTTAGAGCCACTTCTAAATTCATCGCTAAAAAATGGGCTAAATGGTGGCGTTCAATATAATCGCTCACTCCTTTTGAAATTTCATTTTGAACCACAATCAATTGCACGTGTTTGTCTTTAGCGATTTTTTGAGCCACATTTAAAACCAGTTCTTGTTGGGGAGCGATGATATTAAGAGAACCCATCGCTTTTAATTTAGTAGTCGCAATGCTTTCTAAACTATCCCCTAAAAATTCCTTATGATCATAATCAATGGGGGTAAAAACGCTTAGGGTTTTTTCCAAAGCGTTCGTGCTGTCAAACTCCCCCCCAAGCCCTGCTTCTAAAACCAAATAATCGCAATCTTTAGCGAGCATGACGGCTAGTAAGGTAGCGTATTCAAAATACGAGCAAGCGTTGCTGAAAGCGTGCGATTGTAATTGCTGGTGGGCGTTTTCTAAAACGCTTTCTTTAACAACAGAACCATTCAAATAAAAGCGCTCCCTAAATTCAAAAACATGAGGGGAGGTGAAATGCAACACCTTAAAATTTTGATCGGCTAACAAAAGGGTTAAAAACCGCCCTGTGCTACCCTTGCCATTAGTCCCTACCACATGAATGACTTTGGCTTGAATCTCAAAAAAAGCGTTTTTAAAATCCTTATAAATTTGAATGAAACGGCTAGGATCAAACTGATGGTATTCCTTAGGTTTTGTTTCTAAAAACATGCTCAACCCATGACTATTTTTCATTATTGAATTTCCCCTCATAAGCGATTTGAGCCACAAATTTAGTCAAAGTCTGCTCCACAGCCTGATTGATAGCGTAATAGCGGTTCTGGAAGGTGTTAAGGGGGTCTTGTAAATTCACGGCGTAATTGTAGTATCCGCTATTTTGAAAAGTCTTTCTAACGCCTCTTTTATTATCGTAGGTGTAATTCACAGACACGGTCGCGCGATAGAAAGTCGTAAAACCTTCTTTATTTTGCGTGATGCTCGTATCGGTTACATTCGTGATTTCTATGATAATAATGGAATCTGAATCCTTTTCGCTCGCCAGGCGGTTTTGGAAGCGTTGCACGACTAAACGATTCATCAAATCCTTAAACTCCACAGAGTTTTCAGGGTTAGGCAAATTCACAATGAGTTTTACATACACGCTATCGCCAAGCGCGTTTTGAGCGTAAGTGGCGATGGGTTTATACCCACAGCCCTTGAACAAAAGCAATAAAATAAAAAAAAGTAAAGCCCTCATGCGATAACAAAATTAACAAGCTTATTAGGCACATAAATTTCTTTTTTAACGCTCGCCTTTTCTAAATATTTCTCCAATTCTTTTTTAGCCAAAACAATAATCTCTTCTTTGCTGGCGTTAATATTGACTTTCAATTCCGCGCGCCTTTTGCCATTAATGGTAAGCCCTAAAGTCATAAAGTCTTCTATCAAAGCGCTTTCATCGATCGCTATAGGCTTGAAATTCTCTCTTTTAAAAAGCCTCTCGCTCAACTCCCATGCCGTGTGCGGGATAATAGGCTCTAAAATTTGCAACAACACAAAATAACCCTCGCATAAAATCCGCTCATCAGTTTGCGCATTCAAAGCGTTTAAAGCCTCCATGCAACTTGCGATCAAAGTGTTAAACGCGTAAGCGCTTTCAGCCTTATTGAAAATCTCATGCGATTTTTTCAACGCCTCATAGACTTTTTTGCGGGCTAGTTTTTGCGCTTCATTCAGGCCCACTCCTTTAAATTCAGGCTTAGAAGTAGTAGGGTTGATAGCGTTCGCTTTATCGTATAAGCGCTTGATAAACCGGTGCGCCCCTTCTAAAGCGCTGTCATTCCATTCCAATTCTTTAGCCGGTGGGGCAGCAAAAAGGATAAAGAGCCTTGCCGCATCGGCCCCGTATTTTTTAAGTATCTCTTTAGGGCTGACGACATTGCCTTTAGATTTGCTCATTTTAGCGCCATCTTTTAAGACCATGCCTTGAGTGATGAGCTGCTTGAAAGGCTCATCTAAATTGAGATAGCCCAAATCCCTTAAAGCCTTAGTAAAAAAGCGCGCGTATAACAAGTGCAAAATCGCATGTTCAATGCCGCCAACATAAGTGTCCACTGGCATGAAATACTTCAAGTAATTTTGATCAAACGCTTGATTTTCACGCTGATTTTTGGGCGTGGTGTAGCGCAAGAAATACCAACTGGATTGGATGAAAGTGTCCATGGTGTCTGTTTCTCTTAAAGCGTCTTTGTGGCATTTAGGGCATTGAGCGAATTTCCAACTCGCATGCTTTTCTAACGGATTGCCCTCCCCATTAATCACAATGTCTTCGGGTAAAGTTACCGGCAGTTGGGTTTCAGGCACGATCCCGCAATGTTTGCAATGAATCATAGGAATGGGCGCTCCCCAATACCTTTGACGGCTCACTCCCCAATCTTGCAAGCGGTAGTTGATCACCCTTTTACCGAGGTTTTCTTTTTCAAAATAAGCGATGATTTGCTCTCTGGCCACTGAGCTAGAAAGATCGCTCCACTCCCCGCTATTTTTTAAAATCTCTTCTTTAGTGTGGGGCAAACTTTGAGGGCTTTGCGTGATCACTTTAATAGGAATATGATAAAGATTGGCGAATTCAAAATCCCTTTCATCGCAGGCTGGCACGCCCATTAACGCCCCAGAGCCATAATTAGCTAGGGCGAAATTAGCCACCCAAATAGGGATTTTTTGCTTCGTTAAAGGGTGGATAGCATAAACGCCTAAAAACACCCCTTTTTTCTCTAAAGCTCTTTCTCTTTGAGTCGTGTTTAAAATCGCTTTAATAACCTTTGAATCTTCTTGACCCACTCGCTTAATGGCATGCTCTACTAAAGGGTGTTCTGGGGCGATCGCAATGTAAGTTACGCCATAAATGGTATCCGCTCTTGTGGTAAAAACTTCAATTTCTTGAATGCCGTTGCAAGCTTTCAAGCACTCATCAGCGATTTTAAAACCAAACTGCAACCCGCTAGATTTCCCTATCCAATTTTTTTGCATGGTTAGGACTTGAGAAGGCCAATGATTCTCTAAAGTTTCTAAGTCTTTTAACAATTCTTCAGCGTAGTTTGTGATCTTCAAATAATATTGATAGAGTTCTTTTTGAATGACTTCTGTGTCGCAACGCCAACACCGCCCATCAATGACTTGCTCATTAGCTAAAACGGTTTTGTCGTTAGGGCACCAATTGAGCATGGCTTTCTTGCGATAGATCAGCCCTTTTTCCCACAAGTCAATGAAAAATTGCTGTTCAAATTTCGTGTAATCCGGATCCGAAGTGGCGAATTCCCTGTTTTTAGAAAAAGAAAACCCTAGAGCTTCAAACTCTTTTTGCATGGCTTCAATGTTTTCATAAGTCCAGGTTTTAGGGTGGATACCATGCTTAATGGCCGCATTTTCCGCAGGCATCCCAAAAGAATCAAACCCCATAGGGTGTAACACATTGTAATGGTGCAAACGATAATAACGCGCCAACGCGTCGCCAATGGTGTAATTGCGCACATGCCCCATGTGGATTTCCCCACTAGGATAGGGTAGCATGCTTAGAATGTATTTTTTAGGGAGGTTAAAATCGTCTTTAGGTTCAAAACTCTTATTTTTCCACCAAAATTCTTGCCATTTTTTTTCTATATTGATAAAATCCATCAATTACCCCTTAATCCGTTTCGCTCGTTACAACGCTTTCAATCAACAAAAAGATGAGGCTAAAAGCGTTGCTAATCAAAGCCCCAATCATGAGCATGTAAGCTGTAACCAAATTGTTTAAAATCTGTAAAAACACAAACGCCGGTATGAGGTGCAACACGGTGGCTAAAGAGCTGGCCAATAGCTCTGAAGCGAAACGCTTGCACACCCCAATTTTGAGCGTAACGGAAATAAGGTTTAAAGCTAACGCTACAAACAACACCACCGTATTAGGCTCATACAAAAACCCTGCAATGGTCGTTAAAGAAATAAGGCTGAATAACACATGAATGACCCGACCCCAATCCATAGAAACTCCTTAAACTTGACCGCCCTCATACAAACGGCGCATTTTTTCCTTCTCTTGAGCTTTTTTGATTTTTCTAGCCTCATTCTCATAATATTTATGCATATCAAAACCTAACAATAACGCTACTTTAGGGGCGATGAAAATAGAGCTGTAAGTCCCTACAATCGTGCCTATTAGCATGGGCAATGAAAAGCCAATGATGATCTTACTTCCAAACACGCACAAAATCAACACCACAAAAAACACGGTTAAAGAAGTTAAAAGCGTGCGCGTGAGCGTGCTGGAAATGGCTTCATCAATGGCTTGAATGGCGTTTTTGGTTTTTTGAGAGAGCATTTCTTCTCTGATTCGATCAAAGATAATGATCGTATCATTAATGGAATACCCAATCAATGTGAGCAAAGCCGCAATCACTTCCAAATTCATATCAATCTTAAAAACGATCACCGAGCTTGCCACTAAAATCACATCATGCACAAGCGCAACAACGCTCGCTAAAGCAAAACGCCATTCATAGCGGAAACTCACATAAACCATGATCGCTATTAAGGCTAAAATCAGCGACAAAATGCCCTTTTCTTTCAATTCGCTCCCCACTCTAGGGCCCACAGTGTCAAATTTACGGATTTCAAAATCGCCGCTGGGTTTTAAAATATTGGCCACGATAGCGTTCAAGTCTTCGTTTTCGGCTGTTTCTACAAAAGGGAATTTGATTAAAATTTCTTCTTTAGAGCCAAACTCGCTCACTTGAACGCCCTTAAAGCGAGCTTCTTTTTCAAACAGATCGCGCACTTCTTTAATGGGGGCGTTTTGAGTGTAACGCACCTGCACCAAACTCCCCCCCGCAAAATCAATCCCTAAAGAAAACCCTTTGAAAAACAAAAGCCCTAACGCTAGAAGCACCAAGATCGCTGAAACAACCACCCCATAATTGGAATAACGCATGAAGCTTAAGATTCTAACTTGTTTGAATAATTCCATAAAACCTCCTAAGCTCTTTTATTCACGCCAAACCAAAAGTAAAGGCTTTTCGTTTGGGCTAATTTAGGTAAAAGGGCTTGATAAATCCCTTGCGTGCCTATAATAGCGGTGATGATAGAGGCTAAAATCCCAATGCCTGTGGTGAGGGCAAAGCCTTTAATCGCTCCTGTGCCATAAGCGTATAGCAACACCGAAGCGATCAAGGAAGTGATATTGGAATCAAAAATCGCTCGACTCGCATTGATATAGCCTAAATGGATCGCCTTAACAACACCTTCTCCTTCTCTTAAGACTTCTCTAATGCGCTCGTTGATAATGATATTAGCATCCACGGCAATCCCCACGGTTAAAACAATCCCTGCCATTCCCGGTAAAGTCAGCGTCGCTCCAAAAATCGCCATGACCGCCACGATCAAAAAAAGATTGACCACTAACGCCATGCAAGCGATCACCCCAGCCATGGAGTAATAAAGCACCATAAAGCCCATCACCAAAATAAAGCCCCCAATAAGGGCGATAATGGAGGTTTTAATGCTGTCTTTCCCTAAACTCGGGCCTACAATCCTTTTTTCTAAAACTTGAATGGGCGCGCTCATCGCCCCACTCCTTAAAGCGATCGCTAAATCGCTCGCTTGAGCCACGCTAAAATTCCCGCT
>ASYU01000023.1:0-2520 GCA_000448465.1 Helicobacter pylori PZ5056
GTCATTGTGCGTGGGCGGCGGTCAAGGGCTATCAGTGGTAGTTGAACAAAAATAAGGAGAATGAGATGAACAAGGTTATAACCGATTTAGACAAAGCGTTGAGCGGGTTAAAAGATGGGGATACTATTTTAGTGGGCGGTTTTGGGCTGTGCGGGATACCCGAATACGCCATTAATTACATTTATAAGAAAGGCATCAAAGATTTGATTGTCGTGAGCAATAATTGCGGCGTTGATGACTTTGGGCTTGGCATTCTTTTAGAAAAAAAACAGATTAAAAAGATTATCGCTTCGTATGTGGGAGAGAATAAGATTTTTGAATCGCAAATGTTGAACGGAGAAATTGAAGTCGTTTTGACACCGCAAGGCACTTTGGCTGAAAACTTGCGCGCTGGAGGGGCTGGGATACCCGCTTACTACACCCCAACCGGTGTTGGGACTTTAATCGCTCAAGGCAAGGAATCAAGGGAGTTTAACGGCAAAGAGTATATTTTAGAAAGAGCGATAACGGGCGATTATGGGCTTATTAAAGCCTACAAAAGCGATACTTTAGGGAATTTGGTATTTAGAAAAACGGCTAGAAATTTCAATCCCTTGTGCGCGATGGCGGCAAAAATATGCGTTGCTGAAGTGGAAGAAATTGTCCCAGTTGGGGAATTAGACCCAGATGAAATACACTTGCCAGGAATCTATGTGCAGCACATCTATAAGGGCGAGAAATTTGAAAAACGGATAGAAAAAACCACCACAAGGAGTGCGAAATGAGAGAGGCTATCATTAAAAGAGCGGCAAAGGAATTAAAAGAGGGCATGTATGTGAATTTAGGGATAGGCTTGCCCACGCTTGTGGCTAATGAAGTGAGCGGGATGAATATCGTTTTCCAAAGCGAGAACGGGCTATTAGGGATTGGCGCTTACCCTTTAGAAGGGGGCGTTGATGCGGATCTTATCAATGCAGGAAAGGAAACCATAACCGTGGTGCCGGGCGCTTCGTTTTTTAATAGCGCGGATTCGTTTGCGATGATTCGTGGGGGGCATATTGATCTAGCGATTTTAGGGGGGATGGAAGTTTCACAAAATGGGGATTTGGCTAATTGGATGATCCCTAAAAAGCTCATAAAAGGCATGGGAGGGGCTATGGATTTGGTGCATGGCGCTAAAAAAGTGATTGTCATCATGGAGCATTGCAACAAATACGGGGAGTCTAAAGTGAAAAAGGAATGCTCATTGCCCTTAACGGGAAAAGGCGTGGTGCATCAATTGATAACGGATTTAGCGGTGTTTGAGTTTTCCAATAACGCCATGAAATTAGTGGAATTGCAAGAGGGGGTTAGCCTTGATCAAGTGAAAGAAAAGACAGAAGCTGAATTTGAAGTGCGCTTATAGCTTGTAAAAGGGGGTGTTTATGTTTTTATTAAGGCATTTGACTTCAGCGTGCGTGTTTTTAGCGTCTAAATGTTTGCCGGACTCTTTTGTCTTGGTCACTCTTTTATCGTTTGTCGTGTTTGTTCTTGTTTATTGCTTGACAGGGCAAGACGCTTCGTCTGTCATTTCTAGTTGGGGGAATGGTGCTTGGACGCTTTTAGGTTTTTCTATGCAAATGGCTCTTATTTTGGTGTTGGGTCAGGCTTTGGCTAGCGCTAAATTAGTCCAAAAACTTTTAAAATACTTGGCGTCTTTGCCTAAGGGGTATTATACCGCTTTATGGTTGGTTACTTTTTTATCGTTAATCGCTAATTGGATCAATTGGGGGTTTGGCTTAGTGATCAGCGCGATTTTTGCAAAAGAGATCGCCAAAAATGTTAAAGGGGTGGATTATAGGCTACTCATCGCTAGTGCTTATTCGGGTTTTGTGATCTGGCATGGGGGTTTATCAGGATCTATCCCTTTAAGCGTTGCCACCCAAAATGAAAGTCTATCCAAAATAAGCGCTGGGGTGATTGAAAAAGCTATCCCTATCAGTCAGACGATTTTTTCCTCTTATAATTTAATCATTATAGGGATCATTCTTATAGGGTTACCCTTTTTAATGGCAATGATCCACCCTAAAAAAGAAGAAATCGTTGAGATTGATTCAAAGCTTTTAAAAGACGAATACAAAGAAACAGAACTTATTGATCACCAACAAGATAAAACGATCGCGCATTTTTTGGAAAACAGCGCTTTGCTTTCTTATCTTTTGGTTTTTTTGGGTTTTGGGTATCTGGGTATTTATTTTTTTAAAGGGGGAGGGATTAGTTTAAACATTGTCAATACGATTTTCCTTTTTTTAGGGATTTTGCTCCATAAAACCCCTTTGGCTTATGTGAAAGCGATCGATCGTTCCGCTAGGAGCGTGGCTGGGATTTTACTCCAATTCCCTTTTTACGCTGGGATTATGGGGATGATGGCAAGCCATAGCGTGGGGGGTCATTCTTTAGCGCAAATGCTTTCTTTAGCCTTCACGCACATCGCTAATGAAAAAACTTTCGCGCTCATGACTTTTTTAAGCGCGGGGATTGTCAATATTTTCATCCCGTCTG
>ASYU01000024.1:0-7053 GCA_000448465.1 Helicobacter pylori PZ5056
TCTCTAGGGCTTTGTCTTGAGCGCCCGTGCCATCGCAACTTTCACAAACGCTTTGGTATTGGGCTTTAATGGTTTTTTTACAGCCAAAAACCGCCTCTTTAAAACTCAATTCAATGGTTTGCAAATAATCCGGCGCGATAGAGCTTTTTTGCCTTTTACTCCCCCTAGTGCCAAACCCAAAAGCGTCTTCAAAAAACGAGCCTAAATCTTCAAAAAAATCAGAAAAATCGCTCTGGCTCGCGCCGGCTTGGTTTAAGCCTTTTTTGCCATACCTATCGTATAAGGCCCGCTTCTTTTCATCGCTTAGCACCCCATAGGCTTCATTGATAAGCTTGAATTTTTCTTCGGCTTCTTTATCGCCGGCGTTTCGGTCCGGGTGGTATTTTAAAGCCAGCTTTCTGTAAGACTTTTTAATGGTCTCTTGGTTGCTGTGTTTTTCCACTTCTAAAATTTCATAATAACTCAATTCCACGATCGCTCCAAAAATGGCATCAAAACGCTTATTTTATCTTAAAAGCGATGAGTTTGCGTGTTTTTGCGCATGCCAAAACTTAGATAAAATAACACGATGAAACTATAGTAATAAAGATAACCCCATGAGATTTTTTTGCTTTTTCTTATTTTTTCTAACCTTTTCAAACGCGCAGATAATGATGACCTTTGATTCCCAAACTAATGCCAAACTTTCGCGCTCCAACGAACAGCTTTCTGGCATGCTCTATAAACTCAATGAAAGTTTAAGGATCTATCAAAGCGTGCTTTCCAACAATCAGGATCAACTTAAAGAAATCAAAAAGGCTAACAGCACCCTAAATAGCCAGAGGCGTTTTTTTAACGCTAGTCAGATCCGCCTTATGGACACTGATGCGTTATTGAAACAAAGCGCTTTGGAATTAGAAAAATTACAAGCTTTAGAAAAACGCTTAAAAGAAAGCATGGAGCAAGAACGCTTAATCAAAGAATCCCAAACGCTTTTTTTGCAAGAGCATTGCCCTTATTTGAGCGGCGTTAAGAATTTAGAAGAGGCGTCAAACGCTTTAGAAGTCCAAGAAAAAAACAACGCCCTTTTCTTACTCAAAGAGCCTAAACTCGCCCAATTACTCTCGCAATTGGATTTGATGAGCGCTTTAAACGCCTTATGCGATCAGGTTTTAGAAAATGAAATACAGGATCAACAATCCCATAACAAAACCCTAGAATACAACGCTCTTAAAAACCATGATTTTCAAGCCTATAAAGCCATGCGTTTGAAAAAATTTAAAAACAAGCTTCAAAGCCAAATCCAAGCCAAAGAAGACGCCCTAAAAACCTTTTTACCCTTAGAAAAACGCCTAGAAACTTTAAAAACGCATTTTTTATGCGATAAAGAAAACCTCAAATCATGCACTAAAGAATTGCACCAACGCTACCAAAACGCCCTAATAGAGCGAGACAAGGAATTAAAAAACGCTAAAAACAACAAAGAAAAGCATGCTTTAATCCTAGCCAATTACGAGCATACGCTAAAAACCTTGAATATAGAATTTTTAAGCGAATTGAGTGAGCAAATGGCGTTTTTAAATGAAACCATGGCGTTAAACGCCCAAGTTTTAGCCCTTTTAGCCCAACAACAGACTAAAAAGCCCTTCAATGCGAGCGGTGGTTTGAGCGGTGGGAAAGCCCTTATTAAAAATATCCGCTTAGATCCGCATGGATTCCCTAGCTTTGAAAATTTTAAGCGGGAGTGAGTTTTTAAAAAAGCAACCAATCAGGCTATAAAGCGCAAAAACCCTAAACAATCACGCCCCCGCCAAGCAAGATGTCATCTTTATAAACGACTAAGGCTTGCCCTTTAGCCACGCCATAAAAAGGCTCTTCAAACTCCACTTCAATCGCCTCATCTTTCAAGCTCACAAACGCTTTAGTAGGCACGCTCCTGTAACGGGCCTTGATAAAATATTCGCCATTTTTAAAATCTTTCGTTAAAGATTTGTTTTTAGCCTTAAGAAAATGCGTGGCTAAATCTTCTTTTTTGCCCACAATTAACTCGTTCTTTTTAGCGTCAATCCCCACCACAAAATGCGGCTCTAACGCGCCTTTAATACTAAAGCCTTTGCGTTTGCCAATCGTGTATTGCATATAGCCCTTATGCGTGCCAATGACTTCGCCTTGTAGGTTTTTCACCACGCCCTCTTTTTCCACTTCAACATGCTTTTTTAAAGTGTCAATGTAGCTTTTTTCCACAAAGCAGATTTCTTGAGATTCCTTATAAGTTTCTAGAGTGCCTAAAAAAGGCATCGCATTCAAGGCTAAAGGCTTAATATCCTTTTTTAACAAATCCCCTAAAGGGAACACCAATTTAGCGATCACTTCATGCTCTAAAGCGTATAAAAAATAGCTCTGATCTTTAGTTTTATCCAAAGCCTCTTGAATATAACTTATTTTGTCAATTTCTTTGACCCTCGCATAATGCCCGGTAGCGATCTTTTCACACCCTAATTTTAAAGCGTGATCCAAAGCTAGCCCAAATTTCATTAAAGGGTTGCACAACGCGCATGGGTTAGGGGTTTGCCCTTCTTCATAAGCGCTGATAAATTCATCATAAACCGCACTTTTAAAATCCTTTTGAAAATCCAACACCTCTAAAGGAATGCCTAAAAACTCGCACGCTTTTTGAGCGTTTTTGATGTATAAATCATGCTTTTTTTCACTCGCATGGAGTTTTAAATAAATCCCCACTAATTCATGCCCTTGCTCTTTTAAGCTATAAGCGCTATAAGAGCTATCCACCCCCCCACTGAGTAATACCGCTATTTTCATTTTTAATCTTTCATTATGAGTTATGGCTCGTAGTCTAGCGCAAAAACCATTCATAACCACCTTTTTTAACCATTGGCATGCTAAAATACCCAAAGATTTTTAAAAATCGCATCAAAACGCATGGAGAAAATAAGGGCAATGGCCAAAATTGAATTGTTAGCCAAATTCACGCAAATCGCGCTCCCTAACAACCACCCTTTATTGAAAAAAGTTTTAAACTACGCTAAAAAGCATTTCAGTCAGTGCCACATGCTCTCTTCATCGCTACTCATTTTAAACGACACGGAATGTTTTAAAAAAAACTACTTGCTTAATTGGGTCTATCATGCCCTTGAATGCGCGCATGAAAAAGATATTAGCCAATATTCATTAGAAGAGATTTTACAAAAAAGCCACTTGCCCATACGCATCAAAATCATAGCTCAAAACACGCTTTTAGAAAAAATAGAAGTGAAAGTTTTAACCTTTGGGGCAGAATACGCGCTTTTTATCACCAAACACCCTATCGCCAAGCGGTTTTTACGCCAAAAATTTAGTGGCTATGTGTTTTTAGAAACCCAAGATGAATTGCATATAAGAGGCGATTCAGAGCGTTTTTGGGAACTCATTGTAACGCTCCATGAAAATAGAATCGTCCATAACGCATGCTTAGATTTCATCTACCCTAATGGCTTTGGTAAAGACAGCTACACCACTATGGCTGAACGCAAATTAAAAGAATGCTATAAAACACTAGGTTTTATCAAGCATGAAAATTTCAGCGAGGTGAAAAAGCGCTATTTAGAATTGGCTAAAACCTACCACCCTGATTTATGCGATCTTAAAGAAAAAAAGGTTCTTTATGCCAAACGCTTCGCTATCATTCAAGAAGCCTACCGCCACATTAAAAAACACGCTTAAACCCCTAAACTGGCCCTAATCGCACTAGAAGAAATCGGCGCATCAACGCCTTTTAAAGGGAAATAACGCCCCTTAAATTGGATCTCTTCATAGCCAATCCTTTCAAAAACCACTAATTCCACCCTTTTTAAAAGCTCTGTAGCGTTAGTCCAAGAAGAAAGGTGCCTCAAACAATCCGCTCCTATGACTAAATAAAGCGTTTTAGGGCGGTAGAGTTTTTGAAAATGAATCACGCTTTCTATCGTAGGCACAGCCCTTTCTTGCTTGATTTCAAAATCGCTCAATAGCACCCTATCTATTCCCTTTAAAACTCTTTCTAATTCCTTAAAACGGGTTTGCGCGTCCAAAAAACATGGCTTTTTGAAAGGGTTTTGATAAGCGGGTAAGACAATGAGCTTAACAAATGGCAATAATTCTAAAGTTTGCTCAATAATGGCTAAATGAGCCTTGTGCAAGGGGTCAAAACTCCCTCCATAGAGCGCTAATTCTTTGTATTTTAAGACGCTATTCATTGTATTCAAAGCTAGACGCCTTAGTCAATTTAGCGAATTTAACCCCCCTAAGCCCTCCGATTTCTAGTTGCAAGCGTTGGATTTCAAGCGAATTGCCTTGTAAAATAATCGTCTCTAAACAATTATGCTCATCCAAGTGAATGTGCGTGGTGCATAAAACATGCGTCCCGCTGGCATGCTGAATGTCTATCATGCGTCGGTTTAATTCCCTTTGGTGGTGATCATAAATCACCACAAGCACGGCGATTTTACCCTCATCATTAGGATTGTCTTCGGCCCAATTGTCTTCTACTAATTTTTCTCTGATCATGTCGCGCACTAATTCTGAGCGAGAAGAATAGCCGTTTTTAATGATGCGGTTGTCCAATTCGTCTAATAAATTTTGTTGTAAAGAAACCGAAAAGCGGATGATTGAATCGTCTTTATTGGGTGTATCCACTTGAGAAAAATCCTTTTTTGGCATGAGTTCGTTAAAAGCCGTCATGCTAGTATGATTGAATTAATTTAAAATGAACAATTATAATACAGATTGGATTTAAATGGTTGGCCATAAGAGCGTTTGAATTTGATTGTAATTATTAGCTTAATCATTATTGACTTGTTATTATTAAAACAATATGATCAACAAACTAACATTCTTTTATCATTTTGGAGCGTTTGTGCGAACGAATGCTTCTTATGAGAGTGCATGCTCTTTAGTGTGGCTGTGTTGCATGTGGCTTTAATCTTAAGGGAATTATTTTATCATAGACAAGGAGTTTTTATGGGCGGTTTTTCAGTGGGAATGTTGAAAGATTATGTGGACATATTTGTTTTTGCGGTGCTTGGCGTGGCCAGTTTTTTAGCTTTGTGGTTTGTGATTGAAAGGGTTATTTTTTATTCTAAAGTCAATTTGAAGGCTTATGATGATATAGATGCCCTGAATTTGGATTTAACCAAAAATCTAACCATTCTTTATGTGATTTATTCTAACGCGCCTTATGTGGGCTTATTAGGGACGGTTTTAGGGATCATGGTGATTTTCTATGACATGGGCGTGAGTGGCGGGATGGACGCTAAAACGATCATGGTAGGTTTGTCTTTGGCTTTAAAAGCGACCGCTCTAGGGCTTGCTGTGGCGATTCCCACTTTGATCGCTTATAATAGCTTGTTGAGAAAATCTGATGTTTTGAGTGAAAAATTTAGGATCATGAAAAAATGAGAAGCATCAGAAGAGGCGATGGGCTGAATGTTGTCCCTTTTATTGATATTATGCTCGTTTTGCTAGCGATTGTGTTAAGCGTTTCTACTTTTATTGCGCAAGGTAAGATTAAAGTCAGTCTCCCTAACGCTAAAAATGCGGAAAAATCCCAGCCAAACGATCAAAAAGTGGTGGTCATCTCTGTAGATGAGCATGACAATATTTTCGTAGATGACAAACCGATGAATTTAGAAGCTTTGAGCGCTGTAGTCAAGCAAACAGACCCTAAAACCCTTATAGACTTAAAAAGCGACAAAAGCTCTCGTTTTGAAACTTTTATCAGCATTATGGATATTTTAAAAGAGCATAATCATGAAAATTTCTCCATCTCCACGCAAGCTCAGTAAAGTTTCAACGAGTGTTAGCTTTTTAATCTCTTTTGCCCTATACGCTATAGGGTTTGGCTATTTTTTACTGCGCGAAGACGCCCCAGCGCCTTTAGCGCAAGCTGGGACCACTAAGGTTACCATGAGTTTAGCCAGCATTAACACCAATTCTAAAGTGAAGACGAATGCCGAATCCGCTAAACCCAAAGAAGAGCCTAAAGAAAAACCCAAGAAAGAAAAGCCAAAAAAAGAAGAACCCAAAAAAGAGGTTACAAAGCCAAAACCTAAGCCAAAACCCAAGCCAAAACCTAAGCCTAAACCCAAACCTGAGCCAAAACCTGAACCAAAACCTGAACCTAAAGTTGAAGAACCTAAGAAAGAAGAGCCTAAAGAAGAACCCAAAAAAGAAGAAGCTAAAGAGGAAGCTAAAGAAAAGAGCGCTCCTAAACAAGTAACGACTAAAGATATAGTCAAAGAAAAAGACAAGCAAGAAGAGTCTAACAAAACCTCTGAGGGTGCCACTTCCGAAGCCCAAGCCTATAACCCGGGCGTGAGCAACGAATTTTTAATGAAGATCCAAACCGCTATTTCTTCTAAGAACCGCTATCCCAAAATGGCGCAAATTAGGGGCATTGAGGGCGAAGTGTTGGTGAGCTTTACGATCAATGCTGATGGGAGCGTTACAGACATTAAAGTCGTCAAAAGCAACACGACTGATATTTTAAACCATGCGGCTTTAGAAGCCATTAAGAGCGCGGCGCATCTATTCCCTAAACCAGAAGAAACCGTGCATCTAAAAATCCCTATCGCTTATAGCTTGAAAGAAGACTGATTAGTCTTTCTTTTAAGGGCGGTTTTTAAGCCTTAAAAGTTAGGCCAAAACCCCTATTTTTCGCAATTTACAAAAAAAAAAAAAACAAAATCTCTAAAATTTAGAGCTAAAATTAGCCATAAAATTCCATTTATTGCTTATAATATGAAGTTTCTTTGTATCAAAGAAAAATCTATTAAAAGGAGAAAACATGAAAAAATCTCTCTTACTCTCTCTTTCTCTCATGGCTTCCTTATCAAGGGCTGAAGATGACGGATTTTACATGAGTGTGGGCTATCAAATCGGTGAAGCGGTTCAAAAAGTGAAAAACACTGGAGCATTGCAAAATCTTGCGGACAGATACGATAACTTGAGCAACCTTTTAAACCAATACAACTACCTTAACTCTTTAGTCAATCTAGCCAGCACGCCCAGCGCGATCACGGGTGCGATTGACAATTTAAG
>ASYU01000025.1:0-5068 GCA_000448465.1 Helicobacter pylori PZ5056
TTTGAACTCTTTACTATCAGGGTTAAACATGTCCTTAGTAACGTCTGCGATCTTAAATTCTTTCAAGCCTTTTTTAATGTTATCGCTCTTTAACGCTTCAAATAACGCTTTGCTCGGATCATCAAACCTCGCAAATCGTGCGATCGCACCTCCTAAAATCTCGCTTATATCGCTCGTGCTTTGATCGCTCTTTTCAAACATGTCTAAAGAACTCGTTTTATAGAATTTCTCGCTCAAATCTTTCAAACTCTCGCTCGTGCTTTGATAATTCTTTAAATTGGCAAAACTGCGATCCATTATGTCGCTCAAATAAGCGTTTAAACTCACCTTAGGAAAATTCATATCGTGGATGAGATTGTGAAAACTGCCGGCGTTATCTACAAACATTTTTTTAACTTTTTCATAGCTTTTAATGTCGTTTGAAAATTCTTTCTGCCAACGATTGAGTAATTCTATCCCTTGCGTTTTCGTTCGTGGCATGTTGAACATAAGCAACGCTAAATTACTATCAGTTACATTAGGATGAGTGGCCTTATCAAAATTCAAATTTTTAGCCACAATGTTTTTTAATGAGTAAATGCTATCAGCGTCTAATTTTTTGTCTAATTCTTTTAATTTCGCTTCGTAATGGCTTAAAACCGCTATCGCATGATCGCTCTCGCTGTTAAATCTTCCTTGATTGATTGAAGCCGCTAAATTGTTGATCTCGGTATTATTTAATCGGTTGTGTGGCACTCGCACTAACAATTCGTCCGGCTTTAAGTCTATGTGATAGTATTCTTTGATCGCTTTCTCGTAAGCAAAACGGCTTTTAGGCGTGAAGTTTAGCATGCCTTGGATTCTGTGGTTCCCTGCGATCACTTGCCCGTCATGTAAGATGATCGGTAAGTCTTCAAACCCTCCGCTCCCAAATATCTTTTTAGGGTCAAAATTTTCAGAAATGCTTTTGATCTGCTCTTCGTTCATGTCGGTGCGTTTTTGCGTCCCGCCTGTGGTGAAGCTTGGTTTTAGATCTTTAGCTTTGACGATCGCATAGTCTAGATCGTAAATCTCTCGTTCGTTTAGTCTTACTCGGCTTTTTGGGATCTGCGCTTGCGTTTGCGTAGGGATATCTTCTCCAACTTCTATTTTAGTCTGGCTTTCAATGTTGCCCGCATTCCCTCGCTCGTGTTCTAATTTCTTTTTTAACGCTTCTTTGCGTTTTGTTTCTTGCTCTTTAGCTTTTAAAAACTCTTGTTCGCTTTGTAACTTCTCGCTTTCTAATTTCGCTAACTTTTCGGCGTTGGCTTGCTCTAAGGGGCTTAAATTTTTAGCTTCTTTGGTGGTTTCGTTATTTAATTCTGTTCTTTTTAATAAATCCTCTTGATCTATTAGCGGTTTTGTGGTAGGATTCTCTCTATTAAGGTTTGAGATGCTACCGCCATCTCTGTAATCGTTAGGAAGTGGTGCAATGGTTTCTAACTCCCTTAAAACTTTCTCATCCACTTCAAAACTTGTAATCATATAATGATTTTTTAGTTCTTTATCTCCCTTAAACTTACTTAAAATTACTTTTGAATTGTTTAGAATAATAGCCACATAACCTGGCCTGTCTTCTTCTTTTAAGCCTTTTTGTATGATATTAGGGATTTCTTTAATTAGTTCATTGGTCCTTTCTTTGGCTTGTTCTGGTGTTAGCCCTAACTTTTTGTATTGGTTTTCTCGGCTTTCTATTATGTGCGCTAGCCCATAACCTACGCTCTCTTTAGTCTTTGGCGTTCCCCAAACAAAATCAATCCCTCCTAAATCGTCCCTAAACGCTGCACCTGTAACTTGTCCGTTTTTCTCTTGCAATAGCTTTTCTAACGCTTCCTTAGGCTTTAGGGCAAACTCTGGGTAGTTCTTTCCGAACTCTTTGAGGGGGGTTGTAGCGTGTTGTAAATCGCTCGCTTTCTTGCTTAGTTCTTCACTCGCTTGCTTGACGCCGTTAGTAAGCTCTTCAATGATTTTAAGCGTGTTGTTGCTAAATTTAGCATTTTGTGCGCTTAATTCTAAATTCTTGCTAAATTCGCTTATACTGTGGCTTCTTTCTAACGCTCTTTTTAAGTGATACTTTAACGCCGCGCCTGCGGTGGCTTCGTTCAAGGCTTTGGGTAATTTCACGCCTAAAATGCGATCCGGTGCGTTGCGGTATAAAGTCCCTAAAGTGAATTTAGTCCATTGATACTTTAACGCTCCGCTTAAAGTGGTTGCTAAACCTTGGCTTAAATTTTTCGTTGTGGCTGGCTTTAGGCTCTCGGCGATCTTAGCGTCGTTTTTAAAAAGCTTGTGAAATCCGCTCGCTATTGTTTGGAGTTGGTAAATTTAGAGATTTGTTAAGAGAATATTTAGGCGAGACAAACAAAGCAAAGTTATAGCAAACAATATTTTGGCTAAAGTTTTTGCTATAAGGCTACTTAGCCATGAAAAACGCAATATCTTTAATCTATCGCTTCAAATCAATTGTTCAAAAAACATGCCACCTAGCATAAAAAACAAAAATCCTTGAATCAAGCCCAAGTTTGAGAGTTATCGGCTTGAAGTATTCTTTTTCTTACAATTTTTATCAATGTCAAAATCGCATGCTTTTTGCATGTATTCTTCAGCCTTTTTTTTATCTTTTTCCACGCCTAACCCATACTGATAAGACTCTGCTAACCCTTCATAAGCTCTAGAAGAACTCATATCAGCCGCCATTTTATAATAGACAATCGCCTTATCTTTGTCTGGTTCAATACCCAATTGATCATTCCCGCTATAATAAATATCCCCTAAAAGGATATAAGCTTCTACATTACCCTTATGCATCGCTTTTCTAAAGCACTCTGTCGCTTTCACATAGTTGCTTGGAACGCCCCTACCCTCCATATACATGATGCCTAAGTTGATATAAGCGTTAGTATAGCCTTTCTCTGTAGCTATTCTAAAATATTCCACGGCTTTCTTTTCATCTTTAGGAACTCCCTTACCCTCTTTATACATCACGCCCAAATTGTTATACCCTCTAGGTATATCGTTATCAACCGCTTTTTGGAAATATTCAGCCGCTTTCTTGTAATCTTTAGGCACACCCCTACCATTTTCATACATGATCCCTAAAAGAACATAAGCAAGCGGCTCGCCATTTTTAATAGCGCTCTTATAAAAAGAAGCCGCCCCCTCATATTCCTTATTATTATAGGCTTCCTCCCCTTTATAAATAAAATTCCTTTTTTGTTCAAGGTGTTCTGCACCAAGAGCGCTAAATAAACATAAACTTGCCAAACAAATCTTCAAGGCTAATTTGCTTGTGTATCCCATTGTTACTCCTCTGCTTTAATTAAGATCAAACATAATGTCAATGGCTACCAATCTTAAAAAAGAAACTGCATGCGTTCTAGAACCAGCAAACATTCTCAAACTCCATTCTGCATACACCATTTTAGATCTAAAATCGTCTCTTGTAATGAGAAATTTTACACTATTTTTATGAATTTTAAAACTAAATTTAAGATTTTCTCGCTAAAAAGCCCCCTCCCTCCCAAAAAATAAGGCTAAATAGGATTAAAATTCTTTCCTTGGATCCGTTGCCCCATAGAAAACGCTCCCCTTAGTTTTAGGTAAAACTTGGATCGCATTCACATCGCCCATGACCGGCTTGGTAACGATTTGATAGCCCATTTTAGTGAGATTGTCTTTCACATCAGCGGGCATGCCAAACTTTTCAATCCTTAATTCATCAGGGAGCCATTGCATGTGGAATCTTGGGGCTGAGACCGCTTCAGAAATATTCATGTTATAATCAATGACATTAGAAATCACTTGCAACACCGTAGTGATAATCCTAGACCCTCCAGGGCTTCCCACCACCAAAAAAACCTTATTGTTTTTCAACACGATCGTAGGCGACATGGAGCTTAAAGGGCGCTTATTGGCTTCAATCGCATTCGCATCACCCCCTACTAAACCATAGAGATTAGGATTCCCTGGCTTGATGGAAAAATCATCCATTTCATTGTTCAATAAAAATCCTGCCCCATCAATACTAGCAGCGCTTCCATAAGAAGCGTTAATGGTGTAAGTAACGCTGACTGCATTCCCCCACCTGTCCGCTACAGAATAATGCGTGGTGTTGCTCCCCTCATGCAACTGCCCCATTCCTGGTTTGATTTGAGAGCTTGGCGTAACCGTATCTGGCTGGATAGTGTCAAAAATCTTTTTGGCATACGCTTTATTAATCAATTTATCCACCGGCACCGAAACAAAATCAGCGTCTCCCATATAAACCGATCGATCCGCATAAGCTTGGCGCATCGCTTCGGCAGCGATATGGATATTCTTAGAAGCCCCATACCCAAGGGCGCTTAAATCCGCATTTTCCATGACATTTAAAATCTGGATCAAATGCGTACCTCCCGAACTTGGTGGCGACATAGAAATGATCTTATACCCACGATAACTCCCTATCACGGGTTTGCGCCATTTCACATTGTAGCTGGCTAAATCTTCTTTAGTGATAATCCCCCCATTTTTTTGCATATCTTTCTCAATAAGATCAGCGACTTGCCCTTGATAAAAGCCTTTAGCGCCTAGCGTTTTGATTTGATTCAAAGTCTTGGCTAGATCTTTTTGGACAAACAAATCCCCTTCTTGATAATCAAGGTGTCCTTTTTTAAAAAAATACTTTTTGCTAGAACTGTATTTTAAAAACCGCTCCCTTGCTTCTTTTAGGGTTTCTGCTTGTCTTTGTGAAATCGCATAACCATTTTCAGCCAATTTAATGGCAGGATCAATGAGTTGCGATAGTTTTTTGGTGCCGTATTTTTTCAACATCGCTTCCATGCCCGCCACCGTTCCAGGAACCCCAGCCGCCAAATAGCCATCTTCGCTGAGTTTAGGGACTACATTACCTTGCTTGTCTAAAAACATGTTTTTAGTGGCTTTTAAGGGGGCTTTTTCTCTAAAATCTAAGGCAACATTTTCACCATTAGCTAAATGGATAACCGCAAAACCCCCACCACCAATATTGCCTGCTGCCGGATGGACAACCGCTAGAGCGAATCCTATCGCT
>ASYU01000026.1:0-4500 GCA_000448465.1 Helicobacter pylori PZ5056
GGGGGGGGGGGGTAATACCCCATGCGGCTTGACATGGCAAAGCTTTAGATTAGGGGATTTGTTTGAAATTGAAAAAACCTTAAGCTTTAATAAAGACGCTTTAACGCAAGGAGAAGATTATGATTATATTACAAGGACTTCTCAAAATCAAGGCGTTTTGCAAACCACAGGATTTGTCAATGCAGAAAATTTAAACCCACCATTTACTTGGAGTTTAGGGCTTTTGCAAATGGATTTTTTCTATCGTAAAAAGTCATGGTATGCGGGACAATTCATGCGAAAAATCACGCCAAAAGCTGAAATCAAAAATAAAATTAATTCGCGCACAGCCCATTATTTCACAACGCTTTTAAACGCCTTAAAACGCCCTTTATTGAGTGTATTAGTTAGGGATATTGATAAAACTTTTAGGGAGCAAAAAATCCAACTACCCCTAAAACCCACCGCTAACACTCAAACCCTTGATGATATTGATTTTGATTTCATGCGCACCCTTATCAACGCTCTAATGAAACAAACCATTCAAGGCGTGGTTCAATACAGCGACGCTAAAATCCAGGCTACAAAAGAAGTTATCAGCCAAGAAACGCCTATTCAAAAAGACTCGTTATTTTGAAAGAGATGAGACCCAGCTTGTGTTACAATAAATTTAAAATTCGCTTGATTGAAGAGGGATTGAGTCATGGAGCAGCCAGTCATTAAAGAGGGGACTTTAGCTTTAATTGATACTTTTGCGTATTTGTTTAGAAGCTATTACATGAGCGCTAAAACTAAGCCTTTAACGAACGATAAGGGCTTTCCTACGGGGCTTTTAACGGGGCTTGTGGGCATGGTTAAAAAATTTTATAAAGACAGAAAAAACATGCCTTTTATCGTGTTCGCCCTAGAAAGCCAGACTAAAACGAAAAGAGCCGAAAAATTAGGCGAATACAAACAAAATCGTAAAGACGCCCCTAAAGAGATGCTTTTACAAATCCCTATCGCATTAGAATGGTTGCAAAAAATGGGTTTTACTTGCGTGGAAATAAGCGGGTTTGAAGCCGATGATGTGATCGCCACTCTGGCCACGCTAAGCCCTTATAAAACGCGTATTTATTCTAAAGATAAGGATTTTAACCAACTTTTGAGCGATAAAATCGCGCTTTTTGATGGCAAAACGGAGTTTTTGGTGAAGGATTGCGTGGAAAAATACGGGATTTTGCCGAGTCAATTCACGGATTATCAGGGCATTGTAGGGGATAGCAGCGATAATTACAAGGGGGTTAAAGGCATTGGGAGCAAGAACGCTAAGGAATTGTTACAGCGATTAGGGAGCTTGGAAAAAATCTATGAAAATTTAGACTTGGCGAAAAATTTACTCAGCCCTAAAATGTATCAAGCCCTTATACAAGACAAAGCAAGCGCGTTTTTAAGCAAAGAATTGGCCACTTTAGAAAGAGGGTGTATTAAGGAATTTGATTTTTTAAGTTGCGCTTTTCCTAGTGAAAACCCTTTATTGAAAATTAAAGATGAATTGAAAGAATATGGTTTTATTTCTACTTTAAGGGATTTAGAAAATTCCCCTAAGCCTTTAATTTTAGACGACGCCCCCGCATCAGACAACGCCCCTACATCAGACAACGCCCCTACAAAATCGCGCTTAATCGTTTTAGAAAGCGCTGAGCCTTTTAGCATGTTTTTAGAAAAATTAAAAAATTCTAACGCTAGGGTTTTTATGCGCTTGGTGCTAAATAAAGAAAAAAAAGTTCTGGCCCTAGCGTTTTTATATGAAGATCAAGGCTATTTTTTACCTTTGGAAGAGGCGTTATTTTCGCCCTTTTCTTTAGAGTTTTTAGAAAACGCTTTTTCTCAAATGTTACAGCATGCGTGTATCGTTGGGCATGATTTAAAGCCCTTATTGAGCTTTTTAAAAGCCAAATACCAGGTGCCTTTGGAAAACATCCGCATCCAGGACACTCAAATTTTAGCGTTTTTAAAAAATCCGGAAAAAGTGGGGTTTGATGAAGTTTTAAAGGAATATTTAAAAGAAGAATTAGTTCCGCATGAAAAAATCAAAGATTTTAAGACTAAAGCGGAGAAATTAGAACTTTTAAGCGTGGAATTAAACGCTTTAAAGCGTTTGTGCGAATATTTTGAAAAAGGGGGGCTAGAAGAGGGCTTGCTTGCTTTGGCTAAAGAAATTGAAACGCCGTTTGTGAAAGTTTTAATGGGTATGGAATTTCAAGGCTTTAAGATTGATGCGCCTTATTTCAAGCGCTTAGAGCAGGAGTTTAAAGATGAATTAAACGTTTTAGAGCGCCAAATTTTGGATCTAATCGGCGTGGATTTTAACCTCAATTCGCCCAAGCAACTCGGCGAAGTCTTGTATGAAAAATTAGGGCTTCCTAAAAATAAAAGCCATTCTACCGATGAAAAAAATTTGTTAAAAATCCTAGACAAGCACCCAAGCATCGCTTTGATTTTAGAATACAGGGAATTGAACAAGCTTTTTAACACTTACACCACTCCTTTATTGCGCTTAAAAGACAAAGACGATAAAATCCATACCACTTTCATCCAAACCGGCACAGCTACCGGGCGTTTAAGCTCGCATTCGCCTAATTTGCAAAATATCCCGGTGCGATCGCCTAAAGGCTTACTCATTCGTAAGGGCTTTATCGCTAGCTCTAAAGAATATTGCTTATTAGGGGTGGATTATTCGCAGATTGAATTGCGCCTGTTAGCCCATTTCAGCCAGGATAAGGATTTAATGGAGGCGTTTTTAAAGGGGCGAGACATCCATTTAGAAACTTCTAAGGCGTTGTTTGGTGGAGATTTAGCCAAAGAAAAACGATCCATCGCTAAAAGCATTAATTTTGGGCTGGTGTATGGCATGGGGAGTAAGAAATTGAGCGAAACTTTAAACATCCCTTTAAATGAGGCTAAAAGCTACATAGAAGCGTATTTCAAGCGATTCCCTAGCATCAAAGATTATTTAAACCGCATGAAAGAAGAGATCTTAAAGACTTCTAAAGCCTTTACTTTGCTTGGGCGTTACCGGGTGTTTGATTTTACCGGCGTGAATGACTATGTTAAGGGCAATTATTTGCGAGAGGGCGTGAATGCGATTTTTCAAGGGAGTGCCAGCGATTTATTGAAATTGGGCATGCTTAAAGTGAGCGAGCGTTTCAAAAATAACCCTTCAGTGAGACTGCTTTTGCAAGTGCATGACGAATTGATTTTTGAGATTGAAGAAAAAAACGCCCCAGAGTTGCAACAAGAAATCCAACGCATTCTTAATGATGAAGTGTATCCTTTGAGGGTGCCATTAGAAACAAGCGCGTTTATCGCTAAGCGTTGGAATGAATTAAAAGGTTAGTTTTTAATTGAGTTTAAGAAAAAATATATTATTATTTCTTTATAAGTAATACTTAGCCATTTTAAGCTAAATATAAAGTCATTATCAAAGAATAAAGGGAAGAGACTGAATGTTGAAAAGAATTATATTGTTAGGGGCTTTGGGTGTTTTAGCGAACGCTGAAGAGAGCGCGGCTTTTGTGGGAGTCAATTACCAGGTGAGCATGATACAAAATCAGACTAAAATGGTGAATGAAAACGGCTTGCAAAAACCTTTGATAAAGTTCCCGCCTTATGCAGGAGCGGGTTTTGAAGCGGGCTATAAGCAATTTTTTGGTAAGAAAAAATGGTTTGGCATGCGTTATTATGGGTTTTTTGACTACGCGCACAACCGTTTTGGCGTGATGAAAAAGGGTATTCCGGTGGGCGAGAGCGGGTTTATTTACAATAGCTTTAGTTTTGGTGGGACTACCTTGACAGAGAGGGATTCTTATCAAGGGCAATACTATATCAATTTATTCACTTATGGTGCAGGGCTAGATACGCTGTGGAATTTTGTGAATAAAGAAAACATGGTTTTTGGTTTTGTCGTGGGGATCCAATTAGCGGGGGATAGTTGGGCAACGAGCATCAGTAAAGAGATCGCTAGTTATGTAAAACACCACAGCGATTCCAGCTATAGCCCGGCGAATTTCCAGTTTTTATGGAAGTTTGGGATCCGCACCCATATCGCTAAACACAATAGCCTGGAATTAGGGATTAAAGTGCCTACGATCACGCACCGACTTTTCTCCATCACCAACGAAAAGGGATACACCTTACAAGCTGATGTTCGTAGAGTCTATGCGTTTCAAATCAGTTATTTGAGGGATTTTTAACCCCTTTTTAGATACAATCACGCCTGAAACTATCCATTTAAAGGTGTGAAAATGGCAAATTTAGAAAATTTAGACTGGAAAAATTTAGGCTTTAGCTACATTAAAACGGATTTTCGCTTCATCGCTACTTATAAAAACGGCTCTTGGTCGCAAGGCGGATTGGTGAGCGAAAACGTGTTACAGATCAGCGAAGGCTCGCCGGTCTTGCACTACGGACAGGCTTGTTTTGAAGGCTTGAAGGCTTACCGCTCTCAAAAGGGGAAAGCGTTACTCTTTCGCCCTTTAG
>ASYU01000027.1:0-7080 GCA_000448465.1 Helicobacter pylori PZ5056
TAAAACTTCCCCGCTCAAAGTCAATTCGCCCGTCATTGCCACTTCGCTTCTTATAGCCCTATCGCACAAAATGCTCGCCATCACGCTCGCCATAGCGATCCCAGCGCTTGGGCCATCTTTTGGCGTAGCCCCCTCAGGGACATGCAAGTGCAAATCGTAAGCGTTATAAACTTTCAGCGCTTTTTTCTTTTTCTTATTCTCTGCATCGGTTTCGCTAGGGATTTTGGGCGCTTTTAAGGTTTCGTTATCCAACAAGACTTTGACAACAGAAAAGGCAATAATGGCGGATTCTTTCATCACATCGCCTAAACTCCCGGTGAGTTTCAATTCCCCCTTGCCCCTAATCTTAACCGCTTCAATTTTAAGCACATCACCGCCCACTGGAGTCCATGCCAAACCATTGACGATACCGATTTTATTTTCTTCATCTATGGGGTCAATTTCAAACACCATGCGTTCTAAATACTCTTTAAGGTTGTTAGGCGTGATAGAGACGCAGAAATCTTTACTCTCGCCTTTTTGATTTTCGCTTTTTTGATCTTCGCTTTTTTCATTTTCGCCTTTTTTGGTCCGCCCTTTTTTGTATGGGTTGTCTTCTAGGTATTTTAAAGCCGCTTTACGCATAATCGTTGCGATCTGTCTTCGTAAATCCCTAACGCCCGCTTCTCTGGTGTATTTTTCAATAATGAGTTTCAAACACTCATGGCTAATATCCACTTCGCTAGGCTTTAAGGCGTGCTTTTCTAATTCTTGGGGAATAAGATAATTTTTAGCGATTTCTTCTTTTTCATTAGGCGTGTAGCTGGACACGCTGATAAATTCCATTCTGTCTCTTAAAGGAGCCGGGATCCTGTCAATATTGTTAGCGGTAGCGATAAAAATCACTTGCGACAAATCAATGCTGAAATTCGCATAATGATCCCTAAAAGCGATATTTTGCTCAGGGTCTAAAATCTCTAATAAAGCGCTCGCTGGATCGCCCCTAACGCTCCTATCCACCTTATCAATTTCATCTAAAACCATGACCGGATTCATCTTTTTAGCTTCAATAAGCCCTTGGACAATGCGCCCGGGCATGGAGCCTATGTAAGTGCGTCTGTGCCCTCTTAATTCATTCACATCTTCTAAGCCCCCCAAAGCGATCCGAACTAAAGGGCGCTCTATCGCTTTAGCGATAGAATTAGCCAAACTCGTTTTACCCACGCCAGGAGGCCCATAAAAGCATAAAATCGTGCCTTTAGTTTTGTCTTTTTTTTCTGGCTTTTTCTTGCGGCGCATTTCTAAAAGCTGCATGGTGGCAAAGTATTCTACAATACGCTCTTTAGGTCTTTTTAAGGAATAATGATCCTTGTCTAGTTGTTCTCTCACATGCTTAATGTCAAGCGCTTTTTTCCCGTATTGCCCAAAAGGCACATCTAGCATGGTTTCAATGTAATTTTGTAAAGTCGCGCTATCTGAACTATCCGCATGGGTTCGGCTTAATCGGTCAATTTGCTTTTTGATTTCTTTAAACGCTTCCTCTTTTAAAAAAGGCTTGATGCTTTCTAGTTTTTGGTAGTATTGGTTTAAATCTTCATCTCGCTGTTTGTCTGTGCCAAGCTCTTTTTGGATTTGTTTGAGCTGCTCTTTTAAGAAGTATTCCTTATTGGTTTGCTCCATTTTTTGATGGACTTTGGACTTGATTTCTTTTTGGAGTTTTTGGGTTTTAGTCTCTTCTATCACAATATCAATCAAATCCAACAAGCGCTGTTCGGTGTTGTTGTTGGCAAAAAGAGAATACGCTTGATCTCTTTTCAAATGCAAGGCCGCTGCGATTAAATCAGCGATGCGGTTAGGATCGTCATTGTCTTCTAAGGCTTTGATCAGATCTGGGGGGAAGAGTGAGCTGACATTGGCTAGAGTGATCACCTTTTCTTTTAACACTTCCACGATCGCTTGAATGTTTTCTTTATCGTATTCTAAATATTCAATGGGGCTTATTTGAGCTTCTAAAAAGCCTTGCTCGTTTTCTTTAGCAGGCTCTAAAATACGCCCCTTAGCGATGCCATTAAAGAGCAATTTCACGCGCCCATTAGGCATGTTGGCTTCACGCATAATAGATCCAATCACTCCCACATCATAATAAGGGGCTTCATTATCGTTCAATTTGTCTTTTTGGCATGCAATAAAGACTAATGATTTGTTGTTTTTAGCGTAAGCCACCGCCTTGATGCTCGCGTTATTTTGTAAGAAAATAGGGGCTATCATAAAGGGGTATAAAAAAGTGTCTTCTTCTACCAATAAAGGCAGAATTTTAGGAAAATCTTCAGTCATTTTTCATCTCTCTGTTATAAATTTGTATGGTTTTGAAATATCCTACCAATCAAAAATTAACACATACCAAGGCATGTGCGATGGTTTGGGTTTAGTCTCTTTTTCTAAAGTCTCATCTATCCTTTCTAAATAGCGTTTCACGCCCTCAGGCTTGTGGCGTTTTTTATAGACATTTGCGATCGCGCGATTGAGCTCATTTTGCCCTAAAATGAATTTGATTTGCATGTATTCCACATAGGGGCGGTAACGGCTGTTAGGGTATTTTTCTATAAATTCGCCTAAACTCACAATGGAATTAGAGATGAATTCCTGGTCTTTAGAATGGTTTTTGAAAGCGTAATAATGCGATTGCAGTTTTAAAAAAGTCAAATAATCCACATTGTCCTTAGTCCCAAAGCGCTTGATGTATTCATCAAAGTAAAAAGACGCTAAAACATACTCTTTCTTTTTCATGTGCGCTTGCCCTAAGGCTAGCATCGCCTCTGGGACAAGGGGGGAATTGATGTGTTCGCTCTGTAAAGAAGAATAGTAATTGTCCGCTGTCTCTAAATTAGCAAAAAGGATTTCTCTCAAAATCCCTTGATACCAAAAGATCGCCGGTTTGTTGTATTCATCTTTTTTTTTCTTTTTGTTCGCGCAACCAGTACCTATCACAATCATCGCCATTGCGATAAAAAGGAATGTCTTAAAATGTTTTAAACGCATGCCACCTGTCTTATAAAGATTAAATTTTTTAAAAATAACTTTCATTACGCTCAAATTTATTTTTTCTTCGCTTTCTTAATTCCGTTGTATATTTTAAAGACCATTTCTCCAATCATACACACCGCACCAAAAAGATGCCACCCATCGCTAAAATGAGATTTACTAGGATTATTTTTCTTGATTTGTGGTTTTATTTTACTCATCTCTCACTCCTTGGTTATATTTTATAATTATTCAGTTAAACTTTCATCGTTATTCAGTCATTGAATTATACCCAAAACTAGCAAAAATTGATTTTACCAAAATTGTTTGATATAATACAGATTTTTAGTTTAGAAATCATTGAGCGCTGGTTTTAAGGCGGTCTTTTATTCTTTAAGGAGAAGATCTTGTGCTTTTTTAAAGGGAATGCAATCGCCTATGATTTTTGATGTGAAAGCGCCTATCTTAGGGTTTGAAACCATTCATAAAATGCACTTGCAAAAGGTTGATGAAATCTTTTTGCGTTTGAATAGCGCAGAAGATGATTCCGTGGTGTCTTTCACGCTGGTCAATCCCTTTGCTTTAAGAAAATACGAATTTGAAGTGCCTACCCCCTTAAAAATCCTTTTAGAATTAGAGGGAGCCAAGAGCGTTCTGGTCGCTAATATCATGGTGGTTCAAACCCCCATTGAGCTTTCCACTGTGAATTATCTAGCCCCTTTAATTTTCAATTTGGACAAGCAGCTCATGGGGCAAGTGGTTTTGGATTCTAACAAATACCCGCACTACCATTTAAGAGAGAATATTCTAAGCCACACGCATGAATGACGCATGAGCGGTGTATGAGTGGTGTTTGAATAAAGCATTTCTTTAAGCTTATGGCGCAATGCGTTGGCGTTTTTTACAAATACAAGCGAGCGGTTTTCTTATGGTATAATAGCGGTTATTTTTTAGGATAACCAACGCTAAAAATGGCACTTTAATTGAATCCAAAACAAGGAGTTTATTTTATGGAACAAAGCCATCAAAACTTGCAATCTCAATTTTTTATAGAGCATATCTTACAGATTTTACCGCACCGCTATCCCATGCTCTTAGTGGATAGAATTACAGAGTTACAAGCCAATCAAAAAATTGTCGCTTATAAGAATATCACTTTTAATGAAGATGTGTTTAACGGGCATTTCCCTAATAAGCCCATTTTCCCAGGCGTTTTGATCGTAGAGGGCATGGCGCAAAGCGGAGGGCTTTTGGCTTTCACTAGCTTGTGGGGGTTTGACCCTGAAATAGCCAAAACAAAAATCGTGTATTTCATGACGATTGATAAGGTTAAATTCCGTATTCCTGTAACCCCAGGCGACAGATTAGAATACCATTTAGAAGTCTTAAAGCATAAGGGCATGATCTGGCAAGTGGGTGGCACGGCTCAAGTGGATGGCAAAGTGGTCGCTGAAGCCGAATTAAAAGCCATGATCGCAGAGAGAGAATAAAAATGAGTAAGATTGCAAAAACAGCCATCATCTCTCCTAAAGCAGAGATTGGCAAGGGCGTAGAGATTGGGGAATTTTGCGTTATTGGGGATCATATTAAGCTCAATGATGGCGTGAAACTCCATAACAATGTAACCTTACAAGGGCATACTTTCATCGGGAAAAACACCGAAATTTTCCCTTTTGCCGTGCTAGGCACACAGCCTCAAGATTTAAAATACAAGGGCGAATACAGCGAACTGATTATTGGAGAAGACAACCTTATTCGTGAATTTTGCATGATAAATCCCGGCACTGAAGGGGGGATTAAAAAAACCCTTATTGGGGATAAAAACCTGCTCATGGCTTACGTGCATGTCGCGCATGATTGCGTGATCGGCAATCATTGCATTTTGGCTAATGGCGTAACTTTAGCAGGGCATATTGAAATAGGCGATTATGTCAATATTGGCGGCCTTACTGCGATCCATCAATTTGTGCGTATCGCTAAAGGTTGCATGATAGCCGGTAAGAGCGCTTTAGGCAAAGACGTGCCGCCTTATTGCACCGTAGAGGGCAATCGCGCTTTTATTAGGGGGTTAAACCGCCACCGGATGCGCCAATTATTAGAGAGTAAGGATATTGATTTTATCCATGCGCTTTATAAGAGGTTGTTCCGCCCTGTCCCCTCTTTAAGAGAGAGCGCTAAATTGGAGTTAGAAGAGCATGCCAATAACCCTTTTGTGAAAGAGATTTGCTCTTTTATTTTAGAGAGTTCTAGGGGCGTGGCGTATAAGTCAAGCGAATATTCTAGCGAAGAAAAACAAGAGGAATAACATGAACGAAACGCTTTATTGCAGTTTTTGCAAAAAACCAGAATCCAGAGATCCCAAAAAACGCCGCATTATTTTTGCGAGCAACCTGAATAAAGATGTGTGCGTGTGCGAATATTGTATAGATGTGATGCATGGGGAATTGCACAAATACGACAGAATGGATTCTTTATTCGCGCTCAAAAGAGACCGATTGAGGCGAATGGAATCTAGTGCCTATGAAGAAGAGTTTTTGCTCTCTCGCATTCCAGCCCCTAAAGAGCTTAAGGCGGTTTTAGACAATTATGTGATAGGCCAAGAGCAGGCCAAAAAGGTTTTTTCCGTAGCCGTGTATAACCATTACAAACGCTTATCTTTTAAAGAAAAACTCAAAAAACAAGACAACCAAGACAGCAATGTGGAGTTGGAGCATTTAGAAGAAGTAGAGTTGAGCAAGTCCAATATTTTATTGATCGGCCCTACAGGCTCAGGCAAGACTTTAATGGCGCAAACTCTCGCCAAGCATTTGGATATTCCTATCGCTATTAGCGATGCGACTAGCTTGACTGAGGCGGGCTATGTGGGCGAAGACGTGGAAAATATCCTCACAAGATTGTTGCAAGCGAGCGATTGGAATGTTCAAAAAGCCCAAAAAGGCATTGTGTTTATTGATGAGATTGATAAAATCAGCCGTTTGTCAGAAAACCGCTCCATCACTAGAGACGTTTCTGGCGAGGGCGTTCAGCAAGCGTTGTTAAAAATCGTTGAAGGCTCTTTGGTGAATATCCCCCCCAAAGGCGGCAGAAAGCACCCTGAGGGCAATTTCATTCAAATTGACACGAGCGATATTTTATTCATTTGCGCCGGAGCGTTTGACGGGCTAGCTGAAATCATTAAAAAACGCACCACGCAGAATGTGTTGGGTTTCACTCAAGAAAAGATGAGCAAAAAAGAGCAAGAAGCGATCTTGCATTTAGTTCAAACCCATGACTTGGTTACTTATGGGCTTATCCCTGAGCTTATTGGCCGTTTGCCGGTTTTAAGCACGCTAGATAGCATCAGTTTGGAAGCGATGGTGGATATTTTACAAAAACCTAAAAACGCTCTCATCAAGCAATACCAGCAGCTTTTCAAAATGGATGAGGTGGATTTGATCTTTGAAGAAGAAGCCATTAAAGAAATCGCTAAACTCGCTTTAGAAAGAAAAACCGGGGCTAGGGGACTAAGGGCGATCATTGAAGATTTTTGTTTGGATATTATGTTTGATTTACCCAAGCTTAAGGGATCGGAAGTGCGTATCACTAAAGATTGTGTTTTGAAACAAGCTGAACCTTTGATCATTGCTAAAACGCATTCTAAAATCTTTCCTTAAGGAATACGCTTATCAATTCAATTCAATTTAACAACAAAGGATCACAAAGGGCATGATTTTTAGCAAATTAATCGGTTTGTTTTCGCATGATATTGCCATAGATTTAGGCACGGCTAACACGATCGTGTTGGTCAAAGGGCAGGGCATTATTATCAATGAGCCTTCTATTGTGGCGGTGCGCATGGGGTTGTTTGATTCTAAAGCTTATGATATTTTGGCAGTGGGGAGCGAGGCTAAGGAAATGCTAGGCAAAACCCCTAACAGCATCAGAGCGATTCGCCCCATGAAAGATGGCGTGATCGCCGATTATGACATTACCGCTAAAATGATCCGCTACTTTATTGAAAAAGCGCACAAACGAAAAACATGGATTCGCCCGCGCATCATGGTGTGCGTGCCTTATGGATTGACAAGCGTGGAAAGGAAT
>ASYU01000028.1:0-9008 GCA_000448465.1 Helicobacter pylori PZ5056
CAAGGTTGAACTAGGAATACAACAAAAATCCCAAATTGAGAGAATTTTATAGCTCTTTATAGGATTTTATAGGTTTGTAGTAACGGTTAGACGAGAGCCTTATGGATAAATTCCCTAATGAATTGAGTGGGGGGCAAGCTCAAAGGGTGGGCATTATTAGGGGGATTATCCACAGGCCAGAACTCATTTTATTAGATGAGCCTTTTAGCGCTTTAGATAGTTTAAATCGTAAGAATTTACAGGATCTCATCAAAGAGATACACCAAAATTCTTGCGCTACTTTCATTATGGTAACGCATGATGAGGAAGAGGCGCAAAAGTTGGCCACAAAAACCCTAGAAATCAAAGCCCTTAAACAAGAGCAGTGATTTTTAAGGCTCGTTTAAAAATTCTGGTGTGGTGTTGTTGGTGGGCGTTTGCATAGAAGAATTAGAGCTGTTTGAAGTTTTTTTAGCGGGTTTTTCATTGAATGGGGGGGCTTTATAGCCGCAAGCTTGAATCGTTATCGCTACAAGTATTAAAAAGCATGTTAAGATCGGTTTATGGAACAAAATATTTTCTCCTTACTCATTCAAAAAAAGTCTTATAAAAAGCTTGAAACTCTTTTGAAACTCAAAAAGCTTAAGGTTTTTATGCCTTTAAGTTTACAAGAAAATTTGCTTTTTATCTTCATCAAAGACTCTAAATTGCTTTTTGCGTTTAAAGATCTTTGGGCTTCTAAGGAATTTAACCAGCGATTCGCTAAAGAAATCAGCCATTTTTTGAACACGCAAGGGCATGCTTGTGGGCTTGATGAGTTTAGCGCCTTAGAAATTTTAGGTTATGTGCCTAAAGATTCCTTAGAAAAAGCCAATTTTTATGCCCCCATTAAAAAACAAGCCCGTTTTTTTCGCCCTAGCGCTTTAGGGTTGTTCCATAACCCCATTAAAGACGCTCGTTTGCATGAATGTTTTGAAAAAGCGCGCGCTTTGATCCACTACCAACGAAGTTTTTTTGAGGAATGAATGGCTGATTTATTGTCCAGTTTGAAAAACCTTTCTAATAGTAGTGGCGTGTATCAATATTTTGATAAAAACCGCCAATTACTCTATATCGGTAAGGCGAAAAATTTAAAAAAGCGCATCAAAAGCTATTTTTCTGTCCGTAATAATGAAATCACGCCTAATCATCGCACAAGCTTACGCGTCCAAATGATGGTCAAACAAATCGCTTTTTTAGAAACCATTTTAGTGGAAAACGAGCAAGACGCTTTGATTTTGGAAAATTCTTTAATCAAGCAGCTCAAGCCTAAATACAATATTCTTTTAAGAGATGATAAAACTTACCCTTATATTTACATGGATTTTTCCACTGATTTCCCTATCCCTTTAATCACACGAAAAATCTTAAAACAGCCTGGCGTTAAATATTTTGGCCCTTTCACGAGTGGGGCTAAGGACATTTTGGACAGCTTGTATGAATTGCTCCCGTTAGTTCAAAAGAAAAATTGCATCAAAGATAAAAAGGCATGCATGTTTTATCAAATAGAGCGTTGTAAAGCCCCATGCGAGGATAAAATCACCAAAGAAGAGTATTTAAAAATCGCTAAAGAATGTTTAGAAATGATTGAAAATAAAGACAGGCTCATCAAAGAGCTTGAATTGAAAATGGAGCGCCTTTCTAGTAACTTGCGTTTTGAAGAAGCCCTAATTTATAGGGATAGGATTGCAAAAATCCAAAAAATCGCCCCTTTCACTTGCATGGATTTAGCCAAACTCTACGATCTGGATATTTTTGCTTTTTATGGCGGGAACAATAAGGCGGTGTTAGTGAAAATGTTCATGCGTGGGGGTAAAATCATTTCTTCAGCGTTTGAAAAAATCCACTCCATCAATGGGTTTGACACTGATGAAGCGATGAAGCAAGCCATTATCAATCATTACCAATCGCATTTGCCTTTGATGCCTGAACAGATCTTATTGAGCGCTTGCTCTAATGAAACGCTTAAAGAATTGCAAGAGTTTATCTCTCATCAATATTCTAAAAAAATCGCTCTTAGCATTCCTAAAAAGGGCGATAAGCTCGCTTTAATAGAAATCGCTATGAAAAACGCTCAAGAGATTTTTAGCCAAGAAAAAACCTCTAATGAAGATCTGATTTTAGAAGAAGCGCGATCGCTTTTCAATTTAGAGTGCGTGCCTTATAGGGTGGAAATCTTTGACACAAGCCACCATTCAAACAGCCAATGCGTGGGGGGAATGGTCGTGTATGAAAACAATGCATTCCAAAAAAACTCTTACCGGCGCTACCATTTAAAAGGCTCTAACGAATACGCTCAAATGAGCGAATTGCTCACCAGAAGGGCTTTAGACTTTGCTAAAGAGCCACCGCCTAATTTGTGGGTGATCGATGGAGGGAGGGCGCAATTAAACATCGCTTTAGAAATTTTAAAAAGCAGCGGGAGTTTTGTAGAAGTGATCGCTATTTCTAAAGAAAAAAGGGATTCTAAGGCTTATCGTTCTAAAGGGGGCGCTAAAGACATTATCCATACGCCTAGCGATACTTTTAAATTGCTCCCTAGCGACAAGCGTTTGCAGTGGGTGCAAAAATTGCGCGATGAAAGCCACCGGTATGCGATAAACTTCCACAGATCCACTAAACTTAAAAACATGAAACAAATCGCTCTTTTAAAAGAAAAGGGCATAGGAGAAGCTAGCGTGAAAAAATTGTTGGATTATTTTGGGAGTTTTGAAGCGATAGAAAAAGCGAGCGATCAGGAAAAAAACGCCGTTTTGAAAAAACGAAAATAAAGGAAAAGGCATGAAAAAAAGATTGAATATAGGGCTTGTGGGTTTAGGGTGTGTGGGGAGCGCGGTCGCTAAAATCTTACAAGAAAATCAAGAAATCATCAAAGACAGAGCCGGCGTGGAAATTAAAATTAAAAAAGCGGTGGTGCGAGACGTGAAAAAGCACAAAGGCTATGCTTTTGAAATCAGTAATGATTTAGAGAGCTTGATAGAAGATGAAGAAATTGATATTATCGTGGAGCTTATGGGTGGGGTGGAAGCGCCTTATCTTTTAGCTAAAAAAACTTTAGCCAAACAAAAAGCCTTCGTTACAGCCAATAAAGCCATGTTAGCGTATCACCGCTATGAATTGGAACAAATCGCTAAAAACACCCCCATAGGCTTTGAAGCGAGCGTGTGTGGGGGTATCCCTATTATCAAGGCTTTAAAAGACGGCTTGAGCGCTAATCACATCCTTTCTTTTAAAGGGATTTTAAACGGCACGAGCAATTACATTTTAAGCCAGATGTTTAAAAATCAAGCGAGCTTTAAGGACGCTTTGAAAGACGCACAACGTTTAGGCTATGCGGAATTGAACCCTGAATTTGACATTAAGGGTATTGATGCGGCGCACAAATTGTTGATTTTAGCGTCTTTAGCGTATGGCATTGATGCGAAATTAGAAGAAATCTTGATTGAAGGCATTGAAAAGATAGAGCCAGACGACATGGAGTTTGCTAAAGAATTTGGTTATAGCATCAAACTTTTAGGCATCGCTAAAAAACACCAGGATTGCATTGAATTAAGAGTGCATCCAAGCATGATTAAAAACGAATGCATGCTTTCTAAAGTGGATGGGGTGATGAACGCTATCAGCGTTATAGGGGATAAGGTGGGCGAAACTTTGTATTATGGGGCTGGGGCTGGGGGAGAGCCTACCGCAAGCGCGGTCATTAGCGATATTATAGAAATCGCAAGGAAAAAAAGCTCTCTAATGCTGGGCTTTGAAACCCCTCAAAAACTCCCCCTAAAACCCAAAGAAGAAATCCAATGCGCCTATTATGCACGCTTGTTAGTGAGCGATGAAAAAGGGGTTTTTTCTCAAATCAGCGCGATTTTAGCACAAAATGATATTTCACTCAACAATGTTTTGCAAAAAGAAATCCCGCAATCCAACAAGGCTAAAATCTTATTTTCCACGCACACCACCAACGAAAAATCTATGCTGAACGCCCTTAAAGAGCTTGAAAATCTACAAAGCGTGTTGGATACCCCTAAAATGATCCGTTTGGAAAATTGATGCGCTTTTTGAATAACAAACACAGGGCAAAGGGCTTGAAGGCTGAAGAAGAAGCTTGCGGATTTTTAAAAACGCTGGGCTTTGAAATGGTGGAGAGGAACTTTTTTTCACAATTTGGTGAAATTGATATTATCGCTTTTAAAAAAGGGGTTTTGCATTTTATTGAAGTCAAAAGCGGGGAAAATTTTGATCCCATTTATGCGATCACGCCGATTAAATTAAAAAAGATCATTAAAACGATCCGCTGTTATTTGTCTCAAAAAGATCCCAATAGCGATTTTTGCATTGACGCCCTTATTGTGAAAAATGGTAAATTTGAGCTTTTAGAAAATATCACTTTTTAGATTTTTATCCAAAACCCATGCGTTTTCATTAACATTCTTAAGCTAATATAATTCTCGTTAATCGAAATCATATATTTAGGAGTAACTAATGAGTCACTATATTGAATTAACTGAAGAAAATTTTGAAAGCACCATTAAAAAAGGGGTTGCGTTAGTGGATTTTTGGGCGCCATGGTGTGGTCCTTGTAAGATGCTATCCCCTGTGATTGATGAATTAGCTAGCGAATATGAAGGTAAGGCTAAGATTTGTAAAGTCAATACCGATGAGCAAGAAGAATTGAGCGCGAAATTTGGTATCAGGAGCATCCCTACGCTTTTATTCACAAAAAATGGCGAAGTTGTCCATCAGTTGGTGGGCGTGCAAACTAAAGTTGCTTTAAAAGAGCAATTGAACAAACTTTTAGGCTAATAGCCATGATAGATTGTGCGATTATTGGAGGTGGTCCTGCAGGTTTGAGTGCGGGGCTTTATGCCACTAGAGGCGGTGTTAAAAACGCCGTTTTATTTGAAAAAGGAATGCCTGGGGGGCAAATCACTGGCAGTAGTGAGATTGAAAATTATCCGGGCGTTAAGGAAGTGGTGAGCGGGTTGGATTTCATGCAACCATGGCAGGAGCAATGCTTTCGCTTTGGCTTAAAGCATGAAATGACCGCCATTCAAAGGGTTTCTAAAAAAGACTCTCATTTTGTTATTTTGGCAGAAGATGGCAAGACTTTTGAAGCTAAGAGCGTGATCATCGCTACCGGTGGTAGCCCTAAACGCACAGGCATCAAGGGCGAGTCAGAATATTGGGGTAAAGGCGTTAGCACTTGTGCGACATGCGATGGCTTCTTTTACAAAAATAAGGAAGTAGCGGTGCTTGGTGGAGGCGATACCGCCGTAGAAGAGGCGATTTATTTAGCTAACATCTGTAAAAAAGTCTATCTCATTCACAGAAGAGATGGTTTTAGGTGTGCGCCTATCACTTTAGAGCATGCTAAAAACAATGATAAGATTGAGTTTTTAACCCCTTATGTGGTGGAAGAAATCAAGGGCGATGCTTTTGGCGTGTCTTCTTTAAGCATTAAAAACACAGCCACTAACGAAAGAAGAGAATTAGTTGTGCCAGGGCTTTTTATTTTTGTGGGTTATAATGTGAATAACGCCGTGTTGAAGCAAGAAGATAACTCCATGCTATGCAAATGCGATGAATACGGCTCTATAGTCGTGGATTTTTCCATGAAGACGGATGTTCAAGGCTTGTTTGCGGCAGGAGATATTCGCATTTTTGCCCCTAAGCAAGTGGTTTGTGCTGCAAGCGATGGCGCTACGGCGGCTTTAAGCGTGATTTCTTATTTAGAACACCATTAAATCAAGCTCATAGCCCTAGATTTTAGGGTTATGAGTTCTCGCTTCAAACATTCATTGGATTTTCAAAACTTGTAAGGTATTTTAGTTTTTTGTTTAGTTGCAATGCGATTTCGTTCTCTTGCTTTGTTTTAATTAAATATTGATCACAAAATTTAAAAACGCTCAAAACATTTTTTACAATCAATATAATAAAAGAACTTGTTTGATCAAAAAAGCGCTCCTTAGGAGGTTGTGGGGATTTAGTTGGGGGTTGTAGGGGGGAGAACTATTTTAATACCCCCTATTCTCTTAAGAGTTTTATTGTAAAACAGAGCCTAAAAACGATATACTCTATTAAAAATTATGGGAGTTTAAGCTTTGCGTGTTTTTATTATTTCTTTAAATCAAAAAGTGTGCGATAAATTTGGTTTGGTTTTTAGAGACACCACGACTTTACTCAATAGCATCAATGCCACCCGCCACCAAGTGCAAATTTTTGATGCGATTTATTCTAAAACTTTTGAAGGCGGGTTGCACCCCTTAGTGAAAAAGCATTTACACCCTTATTTCATCACGCAAAACATCAAAGACATGGGGATTGCAACCAATCCTATCAGTGAGGTTTCTAAGTTTTATTACGCTTTAAAATACCATGCGAAGTTTATGAGCTTGGGGGAGCTTGGGTGCTATGCGAGCCATTATTCCTTGTGGCAAAAATGCATAGAACTCAATGAAGCGATCTGTATTTTAGAAGACGATATAACCTTAAAAGAGGATTTTAAAGAGGGCTTGGATTTTTTAGAAAAATACATCCAAGAGTTAGGCTATATCCGCTTGATGCATTTATTGTATGATGCTAGTGTGAAAAGTGAGCCATTGAGCCATAAAAACCACGAGATACAAGAGCACGTGGGAATCATTAAAGCTTATAGTCATGGGGTGGGGACGCAAGGCTATGTGATCACGCCCAAGATTGCCAAAGTTTTTTTGAAACACAGCCGAAAATGGGTTGTTCCTGTGGATACGATAATGGACGCTACTTTTATCCATGGCGTGAAAAATCTGGTGTTACAACCTTTTGTGATCGCTGATGATGAGCAGATCTCTACGATAGCGCGAAAAGAAGAACCCTATAGCCCTAAAATCGCCTTAATGAGAGAACTCCATTTTAAATATTTGAAATATTGGCAGTTTGTATAGTCAATAATAAAAATACTAAAGAGCGTTTTAAAATTTTAGTTGTCCTTGTTTGATTAGAACAAAACCAGTTTTTAATCGCTTTTAAGAATGGATTACAATCTTTAAATGGATTTTAAAAGGGTTTTTAACCCCTTTTAGCTTCTATAAGCAATCTAAATAAGACGCATTAAGAAAATGAAGTGCATCAGAAAATTATTTTCTAATTTTCTAATGCTTTAAGATTAAGACTTTTTAGGATTGGCTTCGGTTACCCTAATCGTTCTGCCCATAAAATCCGTATTATCCAATTTAGCAATCGCTTCGCTAACGCCCTCTTCTTGCATTTCTACAAAGCCAAAACCTTTAGGTTTCTTCGTTTCTCTGTCATAAATCAGTTTGACATTAAAAACTTTACCAAATTGACTGAAAAGCTCCTTGACTTGCTCACTGGTAGCGCTATAAACCAAATTCCCTACATAAATGTTTTTCAAGATAAAATTCTCCGGTAAAAAAATGACAACATACCCATAAGAATATGAAAAAGTTATAAAAAAGTAACACTTCTAAAACCCAAACACATCCAAAACGGAAGTATGGTGGATTTTATCTAATGATTGCTTAAAAAATTATAAAAGCTATTAAAATTGGGTATTGATAATAAAATAGAACTTACACAAGCAAGCGGTAATTTTAAAAAGCGTTATTAAAGGATATGGGGAGCATGGTTTCAAAACCACCCCCCCTATCCTTTTAAGCTTTACCATAAAACAAAGTTTTAAAAACAATATTAAAGCCAAACAAGAATGTTTCGCTTAATGCCCCTCATCGGTTAAAACAGCCCCTGCCAGATACACATAAGTAAGGATCATAAAAACAAAAGCTTGTAAAATCCCCATAAAAAACAATACCATAAAAGGCGCTACAGGAACCGCCCAAGGCACTAATAAAAGCATGATGAGCAAAAACATGTCATCGCCCTTGATATTCCCAAACAAACGAAACGATAAGGACACGATCCTAGAAAAATGCGAGATAATCTCAATAGGGAACATGAAAGGGGCGAGCCACTTCACAGGGCCTGCAAAATGAGCGAAATACTTAAAAAAGCCCTGCACTCTAATGCCTTCAAAATGGTAATAAAAAAACACAATCAGCGCCAAAACCAGCGTAAAGCTCCAGCTAGCCGTAGGGGATTCAAAACCAGGAATGATGCCTATCATGTTAGAAAAAAAGACATACAAAGCGATCGTGCCTGCTAGTGGGAAGTATTTGCGGGCTAATTCTTCGCCTATAATATCCTTAGCCACGCTCAAAATCGCGCTAATAATGCTCTCATACACATTCTGCAAACCCATAGGCACCATCTGCATTTTGCGCGACGCGCCAAGCGAAATGAAAAACATCAAAACCGCTGTCAAAACGACAAAAAACCCGGTGATAAAATCATGATTGGAGCTAAAAAAATTAGCAATAGTAAATACTCTGTGTTCCATGAAAAAGTTTCTCTAAGCCTTGTTGAAAATTTCTTTAATTGTAGCAAGTAAGTTTTAAAAACTCATTAAACCAAGCTTTTTAACGAGTTTTTTAACGATTTGTCTTGTTTTCTTTTAAAATTCACCCATAATAATTAGGGGCTTCTTTAGTAATATCCACGCCATGCACATGGCTTTCTTTTAACCCCGCGCTAGTGATTTCTACAAATTCAGCGTTTTGATACAATTCCAAAATATTTTTCGCCCCCTGATACCCCATAGAAGAGCGCACGCCCCCTACTAATTGGAAAATCATATCCGAAACCCTACCACGATAAGGCACACGCCCTTCAATGCCTTCTGGGACTAGCTTTTCACTCGCCACGCCCTCTTGAAAATACCTATCAGAACTCCCTTTAGTCATAGCCCCAATGCTACCCATACCCCTATAGCTTTTATATTGCCTCCCTTGATAGATCATAAAATCCCCTGGAGATTCTTCTGTGCCAGCGAGTAAAGAGCCTATCATCACGCTTGATGCCCCCAAAGCCAAAGCCTTAGCCACATCGCCTGAATAGCGGATCCCTCCATCGGCAATCACAGGAATATCAAATTTAGA
>ASYU01000029.1:0-19616 GCA_000448465.1 Helicobacter pylori PZ5056
ATTGAAACAAATTTTTAAAAACAAGCGTTTATTTTGGGGTTAATTTATCATTAATTAGACTGTGTTAATCAAAGTTTGGTAGGTAAAATCATCGCTTGGGCGTGTGTCAAATGGATGCGCCAATCAAGATAGGATCTTTTCCATAAAAAGAGTAGGGAAAATCAAAGCCTCTTCGCCCAACTCCACCACGCAATCCTCTTCTTTGATGCGCGTAAAACCTAGCTTTTGATAGAGGTTGCATGCCTTGATTTGACTCTTGCTCACATGCAGAGAGATTTTAGTATAGCCTTTAATTAAAGCGTATCGCTCCACGCTCTCATAGAGTTTTTGACCCAGTCCTTGGGATTGATAAGCGGTATTTATGTGGAATTTACACAGCTCTGCTTCCGTTTGATTGATATGATTAAGCCCGCAGATCCCAATGAGCTTTTCACCCTTTCTCATTCCAAAAAATTCCCCGCCATGCTCGCGCAATTTTTGAACGAACCTGCTAATACTGGGCAAAAGATCCAAGCGTTGGATAAACCCTAAAGGGTTATCAGCGATGCGCTCAGCGTAAAACTCTTCTAATTCAGTGGGGTATTGGGGCGAAAAAATTTTGATGGTCATGATTTCCTAACTTCCAAAGATAAAATGATCCCTTAATGAGCGTAATGATAACAATTTTTAGCTTAAAATAATAACGCTATTATGAGTCTTTTAAAACCCTTTTTGATTATCCCACAAGCGGATATGAAGCCTATCGCTCAGCCTGAAACCATGCTCTATGGCTAGGGGGGCTAGGGTTTTTAGGTTTTTGTCTAGCTCGTTGTTGGTTGTGCCTAAGGGCATTAAAAAGATTTCATTATTTTTTAAGGAGAGTTGTTTCAAAAGGCTTTGAATTTCTGCGATAGATTGAGTGGCGTTTTGACTACCCAATACGAATTTAAAATGCGCGCTTTTAGCGTTATTTAAGATATTTTGCAAGGCTTTAAGGTTGATCCGTTTGCTTTCTTCCTCCAAAGAAAAAGAGAGTTTGACGCTTAGGGTGAAATGCAATTCTTTTAAAATAGGGCTAAATTCAAAAAAAATAGAGCCATTGCTCTCTACGAATAAAGGGATTTTTTTATGGTAAAAATGCTCTAAAACGCTCAATAAAATAGGGTTATTAAAATACAAGCTTGGCTCCCCACCTGTAAGAATGAAATCAAAATCCTTATAATTAGGGGCTAAATTAACTAATCGCTCAATCAAGGGCTTAGGCTCATTGTAATAATCCCAAGATGTTTGGAATTTAGGATGCACCGCATACAAGCTATCGCAACCTGTTAGAATCTCATCATTCAATAAGGTTTTACAATTAAAGCCCTTGCATGAAAGGTTACACCCCCCTAAGCGTAAAAAAAGACTGGGTTTGCCTATCCTTTGGCCTTCACCTTGTAAGGAAAAAAAGCTCTCAACGACCGGGAGTTTCATGGGATCTGGTGTAAGGGCTTAGCGTGGAAAAAGCATTGTTTTTCATCGCTAATGATTTTATGGAAAAAATCCTTATCATGCCACAAATTTTGAATGCCTTGCGAGAAAGAAACGCAATTTTGATGCACTAAAGATTTAAAGTGTGGGTTTTCTAAATCTTTTAAAAAGCTCTCCGCATAGCCGTTTTTAGTCTCATGCACGCGCACGCTAGAGATTTTTAACTCCCCTTCGTTATTGGAAAAAACGCTTTTTTGTAAAATTCTTGTCAGGTAGTATAAAAACATGAGAGCGTAACTCTCTGCGCTCAAATTGAACGAGCATTTCACATAACGAACGCAATGATTTTCTATAAAACGCTGAAACTCATCGCTTTCTTTGTCCCAAAAATGATGGGCATGATCAAACGACTCAATGAAAACTTGCATTTCTTGCTGCATCAACCCAAAATCTAACGCCATGTTCGCGCTGTCTAAGTGGTTGGTTTCAATAAAAACCTCCACTTCATAATTATGCCCATGGATATTTTGAGCGCATTTTACAGAAGAGCAATTGCGCACCACATGGCTAGCGCAAAATTTATACAATCGCCTGATAACCATTACTCATTGCCTATAACATGGCTGATAAAGGGGTAGTCTTAAATTATAATAGTAGCGTTCAGGGCGGTTAAAATCAATGCGCTTGATCGTGCTTTTAATCAAATCCCTATAGAGCATTTGATAGCCGCAAGTCCTCCCGCTCACGCTCCCATCCACATATAAAACCCGTTTTTGCAGCACCACATCATACCAATCCAAAATAAAATGCGAATTAGCGCTCATTAAAATTTGCTCGCTAAAGCCATTGATAGCGTAGTAATCGGTAGGGGTTTGAGAGCAATAAAACTGCCCCCCAAGAAAATAACAAGGTTTATTGACTTGATCAATCAGTTGGTAATTGTATTGGTAGAACGGCACAGCTGAGATATTGCGGACAATGCGTGCATAGATCACATTTTTGGCTTTATCCAATGGGAATTCCGCTTGCGTGAAGACATTGTAAAAGCCTAATTTTTGCAATTCATAAACAATCACATTGATATAATAAGAAGTCATCGCATCGCTTCTGTCATAAGCCACCACGATAGTGGAATTGTAGTTGAACAAATAATCCCCTGTAACTTCTGAATAATACCCCATGTGCAAGCGGTGTTGGCATGCGCTAAAGAAGAATAGAACCCCAACAATCAGCCCTAAAAAAGCCAAGCGGTGATTTTTACTCACTTTAACATTCCCTTATGCCAAGATTCCAAATTTTTCAAATCATCATAACTGGTTAAGTCTAAATTTAAAGGCGTGATAGAAACATGGTTTGAAGCAATAGCGTCAAAATCAGAGAGTCTGTCTTCATTTTCGCGCTTTTGCCATTCTAAAGGGTGTAACCCTAGCCAAAAATAGCTTTCATTTTTGGGGTCTGTGCGTTTGTGCACTTCTTTTTTATACAGCCTATAGCCCTTAGGGGTGATGCATTCGCCCTTATATTCTTGTAAGGAGCAATTAGGGACATTCACATTTAGGAGTTTGCGCCCCTTTAAAGGGTAGCCTTTGGTGAAAACATTTTGGACTAAATCCTGGATGATCTTTTGAGCCAGATCAAAACTTAGAGGGGTGTTTTTGTTTCTGTTAGAAAGGATTTGAGAAATCGCAATGGAAGGCACACCCTGAATCGTGCCTTCAATCGCTCCGGCCACCGTTCCTGAATAAATCGTGTCTTCGCCCATGTTAGAGCCAAGATTGATCCCTGAAATCACTAAATCAAAACAAACATGCTTGAACAGCTCATTAATAGCCAGATACACGCAATCGCTTGGCGTGCCATCATCAATCCTGTAATGCCGGCCTTCTTTGCCCTTAATTTTTTCCGCTCTTAAAGGCGCGGTGATCGTGATGCATTGCGAGCATGCGCTTTTTTCATGCTTGGGGGCGACCACATAAATTTCTGCCATTTCTTCTAAAGCTTGTTCTAAAGCTTTAATGCCTTTTGCATGGTAGCCATCATCGTTGGTGAGTAAAATTTTTTTCATGTCTTGCCTTTAAATAGAGTGTTCAATAATGCGTTTAAATTTTCTTGCAATAAAGGATAAGCGGGTTTTAGTAGATTTAAATCGTTTAAAACCTCTGTTTTTAAAGTTTGAGCATAACCGCTTGCCTTTTCTAGCCCTAATAAATTCACAAAGCTGTTTTTAGCGCCGTCTAAATGAGTGGTTTTACCGCTTTCTTTTTCATCTTGTGTAACGTCTATAATATCATCTAGCACTTGAAAACAAAGACCCATTTTTAACCCAAAAGCCTGAAGCCATTTTAAAAGCTCTTCATCGTTAATGCCGCTTGCAACAAGCCCCATAATCAGGCTTGCACTAATCAATTTAGCGGTTTTATGCTCGTGTAAGAAAGTGAGCTGTTCTAAATTTAAGGGGGTGTTTTCAAAATAGCAATCCAAAGCCTGCCCTAAAATCATGCCCTTAATCCCCCCATTAGCGCTTAAGATTTTGACTAATTCCACAATGATGTGGCTTTCTAGTAAAGCGTTTGAAAGCAATTCAAAAGAGTAAGTGTTGAGCGCATCGCCGATTAAAACGGCTGTGGTTTCATCGTATTTGGCGTGTAAAGTGGGGTGGTTTCTCCTTAAAGTGGCGTTATCCATGCAAGGCAAATCGTCATGGATGAGCGAATAAGTGTGCAAGCATTCAATGCTTAAAGCGATTTTAAAATATTCTGTTTGTTGGTTAGAATAATCTTTTTTACCCACTAACGCACAAAGCACGGCTAAAAAAAGCTTAGGGCGGAACCTTTTGCCCCCATTAAGCACCATTTCAAAAAAGGCTTTTTCCAAATAAGGGTGGAAGCCTTCAAGGTGTAAATGATGGTTTTTTAAAAAGCTTTCAAAACGCTCGCACTCATTATAATAAAAGGACAAATTAGGGTTATTCATGCACAGAATTATAACCTAAGATTTTAAGAGTTGCATAAATTCAGCTCTGGTTTTAGGGTCTTTTTTGAAGAGGCCTCTTAACACACTTGTTTTAATGATCGCATTTTGCTTTTGCACCCCTTGCATGCTCATGCACAAATGCTTGGCTTCACAAACCACGATCACGCCCCTTGGCTCTATGATTTCATCAAAAGTTTCTGCAATTTGAGTGGTCAGCCTTTCTTGGATTTGTAGGCGTTTGCTATAAATTTCAATGAGTTTAGCGATCGCGCTAATGCCTACAATCTTTTCCTTAGGGATATATCCCACGCTAATATTCCCAAAAAAAGGGAGCAAATGGTGCTCGCAAGTGGAGTAAAATTCAATGTTTTGAGCCACTATCATTTCATCGCAAACGCCTTGAAAATACGCGCTTTTTAAAGCCACTCTAGGATCTTCTTTATAGCCTTTATACAAGAATTTCCATAATTCTTGAACCCTTTTAGGCGTCTCTTTCAAGCCTTCTCTATTCTTATCTTCGCCGATATTTTCAAAAAATTGGTTGAAAAAATTTTCCATTTAAATCACACGCTTTCTTAAGGATTGGATACGATTTTTAATACTAGGGTGGGTGCTAAACATTTCAGCGTTAAAAAGATAGGCCGCTGATCGGGTGCTATTTTTATCTATTTCTTTATAATCGTTGTTGGTGTAATCGTTAGAAATTTTTTGCAAGGCCCTAATCATGGGCTTATTGTCATGCATTAAAAACGCCGCCCCGCTATCGGCCATGTATTCTCGTGTGCGGCTCAAATACATTTGTAAAATAAGCGTTAAAAAAGGCAAGATGATCTGTAAAACCAATAAAATCATTCGGGCTAAATTCGCCCCACTATTCTTGCGATTCCCCATGAAAAAATACACGCTAAAATTAGCCACTAACAGCATGATATTGCTCAAAATCCCCACGCACATGGTCAAGCGGATGTCGTTGTGCCGTATGTGGCTGAGCTCATGAGCGATCACGGCTTTTAATTCATCTCTATCCAACCTCTCTATTAAAGCGCTTGTAAGAGCGATAAGAGAATTAGATTCATCCCACCCGCTCGCAAAAGCGTTCATGTAAGGGGCGTTAATGATATAAAGCTTAGGCTCAAAATGAAGCTTAGCCTCTTCTAAAAGTTCTAATAAAAGGCGATGGATTTGATTTTCTTTAGAGCTTAAAACCTTGCTTGGGTCAATAAGCTTGTATTCATCACCGCTTAACATGATAGAGCTAAAATTTTGGATACAAATAACAATAACGACAAAAGCCACTAAAAACATGATAATGGTGATCGTAGGAAAAATTTGAAAAGTGATGAGTTTAAAAAGGGCTATGCCTAAATCATTAGCGTTGATTCTAATAGCATCCACCAACAACCCGATAAAAGCAAAGATCGCGCAATAAGTGGCTAAAACCGCGTTCGTTTTGATCCTGTTTTGTGCGATAATCTTTTCAAAATTCGTCATTATTTTCTCCTTTCTCATGCTTGATTTCTTTGAGCAGCGCGCTCGCATAACTCCCTTTAGGCAAGTAAAATCCCAATTCAAATTGCGCTTTTTCTTTGATGTATTGAGAAGTTATATTTTCTGCAAACACCCAAAAAAACCGCCTAGAGCCTAGCGTTTTAGCATGGCCACTTAAAAGGTTATGCTGGAATCCTTTTTCAATTTCAAAACTCAAATTTTTTGCATAAAGAGCTTTTTTGCCGTCCAGTAACCCCGTAGGCACAGCTTCTTTGTTCAAAAACCTTTCGCTTTCTTTTTCTAATTCCAAAGCGTCAAAAAACTTCCCATAAGGGTAATGGCGCATCACATCGCCTTCTAAGATTTTAAAGGGGTGGACTTGGTTTTTAAGGGCTTTTAGGGCGTTTGAATGGACGCTTAAATTTTTTTGTTTAAAAAATTCTAAATTTTCTTTGACGCTAAAAGCGCTAATGATTTTACTGATTTCTAATCGTTTGCTTAAAAGCGAATTAAACAAATAACTTTGATAGCTTGAAATTAAAAAAGCGTTTAATTTTTGATGAGCGAATTTCGTTTCATTTTGTAAGATTTTTAACCCTTCTTTATGGTTGTCATTAAACTTCCCGAAGCGTTGTGAACCAAAATAATTAGGCATGCCAAATTGCGCGATTTGTTCTAAAACTTGCTCAATCTTTTGAGCGTTTAGGGGGGTCATTTTTTTAAAACGCATAAAAAAGCGATTCCCCTTTAAATGCCCTAATTTGATTTTATTGTGATGGTAATTCAAAGACAGGATTTTAAGGTTTCTTTCTTGAAAGTTGCTCGTATTTTTTTCTAATAAAGGGGCGTATTTTTTAGGGAGTGAGATGAATTGAGTCGTCAGCGCGTTTTTATCTTTCAAGCCCGCATAACCCAATTCAGCGATTTTTACCCCTAAAATTTGAGAAAAAATTTGAAGCATTTCTAAAGTGCTTAAACCGCTTTTTCTCACTTGAATAACGGCATGTTCGCCTGTGTTGCTAAATTCATACAAAGGCACTTCATGCACGCAGAAATCCCTAGTGCTAGAATTGAAATGAAAATCAATGCTCGCATGGTTATAGGCGTGCAATAGGGGCATAAAATTTAAATTCATGCCTTGATCCTTGAATTAAACGCCCTTGAGAGCGAAACGGAGTCAATGTTTTCAAAATTCACTCCAGTAGGCACGCCTTGAGCGATTTTAGTGAAAGTGAGGTGGAGGTGTTGTAATTTATCTTCAATGTAGAGCATTAAAGAATCATTGGCCAAAGTGGGGGGGAAAGCAAAAATGATTTCTTTAATGTTTTCTCCAACCAGGCGTTTTTCTAGGGCGTTAAAATCCACTTCTTCTATAGAATTTAACACATAATAGCGCCCTAGAAAGTCCTTTAAATCTTCTAAAATAAACACGTCTCTTGGGTGTAAAACCATGCAAAGCTGAGAATTTTGCCGGCTCTCATCAGAGCAAATCTCACAAACCTCACTCTCGCTGAGCGCGTTACAAGATGCGCATGTTTTAAGGTTTTCTAGGGCGTTTTCTAAAGCGTGCGTGATCTTGAGCGCCAGATAGGGGTTTTCTAAACCCAAATGATACGCCATTTTAAAGGCGGACTTTTTACCCACATTGGGGATTTTTTCTAAACAATCCACTAAATTTAAAAAGTGATTCAAGCTGTTTTTATAAGTATTCATTCTGTTAGTATATCAAACTTAACTTGACTTGAAAGCCACTAAAAGGGCTTTTATTGTTTTTAAAAGAGGGTTTAATGATGAAAGGCGCTAATAAAGCGTTTAAATAAAAACGCTATAATGCGTTATCTCAAATTAAAGGAATACTATGCCGTTTATCAATATCAAACTTGTGCCAGAAAATGGAGGGCCAACAAACGAGCAAAAACAGCAATTGATTGAAGGGGTTTCAGATTTGATGGTTAAGGTGTTAAACAAAAATAAGGCTTCTATTGTGGTCATTATAGATGAGGTTGATTCTAATAATTATGGTCTTGGGGGCGAGAGCGTCCATCATTTGAGGCAAAAAAACTAAATCTAGTTTTTAAAATTCAAAGGTTGCGATACGCTTTTAGGGGGTGCTTATTTCTAACCCCCTAAAAACTATAAACATAACTCACATTAAACACCACAAGGCGTTTGAAAAAGAGGGAAGTGTTTAACCCTTTGCCATGCGTTTCATAAAAAGAATTGACTGCTAAAGGGATCTTTAAGCCCATTTCAAAGCCATTATGCCTATTGACATTCACACGAACCCCAAAATTCAAAGGGATTTGGAAAAAACTCGTGTGCATTTTAGCCTGATAATTAATCAAGTAATTGTTGATAAAATCCGTTTGACTTATCCACATGCTCAAACCACTCCCTACCCACGAACTCCCCGCTAAAGCAAAGCCTAAATAAAAACCCACGCTAGAATGTTTTTGCTCATTATCAATGAAATTATAAAGGTAGTCTATGCCAAGCCCATAGAGATGGTTATTCATTTTGCCTAAACCATCAAAGCCGTTACCCACAAAACCAAAGTTAGTGTAACCATAGTCATAGAACAAATAATAGCGAAACCCTTGATTTTTTTTCTTGGTAAAGAAATGCTTATACCCTACGCTCAAACTCACCCCATACATGCTTGAAACGTTTTTAGAATAAGAACTAGGATCAAGCGCGTTCAAAGAATTTGAAATTTGAGCGATCTGAGAAGATAAAGAAGAAAGCATGCGGTTTTGAGATTGAGCAAATTGCACTTCTAAATTTCTTAAGTTTTCTTCAAATTCTAAAGGGTTAGTAATGGGTTCTTGCATTTTTTCTAACGCTTGGGCTAATTGTGGGTTAGATGCAATTCCACCGCTAAGCATGACTATTTTTTCAATGTTTTGAAGGGTAGATTGCAGGTAATAAGTTTCGGCTTGCTTTTCAGTAGGGGTTAATTTAGCATCGTTTTTCAAAGCGTTGTTGATGTAATTAAAGGTGTTGGGCATGCCTTTGATTTCATTTTTAACTTGATTGAGTTTATGGATTTTATTTTGAGCGTTAGAAATCGTTTGGATGCGTTCTTGATTCAAAAAGGGGTTATTGTGTTCAACGGCATGACTGATGGAATATTCAAACCCCACGCTCGCATACGCCCCATTTTCTTCAGCGATACAAAAAGATAAAAATAATAAGGGTAAAGAAAATAAGGCTTTTGGAAATTGCATGGTTGATCCTACTATGAATTAGGCTTGTTAAAAATAGGTTTAATGATACCATTAAAAAGCATAGCGCATACCAATGTTTCCGGTGATATTAATATCTTTATAATCAAGTCCAAACCTAGCCCCAATGCCCGCATTCACATAAAAGGTTTTGAATAACCTTATCTCCCCGCCTGTGATAATGCTAGCAAAAGTGTTGTATCTGCCGCCATCTCTATAGCTTAGGGTGTTATTACCGATGAAACGCACCATTTTATCCCCCATAGAATTAATGAATAAGTCTCTGCCCACATCCGCAATCACAAAATAATAAGAGTTTTTATTGAAATAATGCCGACTTTCTAGAGCAAAATTAATCGTTAGAACGGATTTTTTATTAGGGTCAGCATTGGCTCTGAATTGATTATAAATAGGATCATCCATAATGCCCCTTAAACCAGACAAACCAATGTAATAATAGGCTAAGCCTATTTGAGGTTTAAAAATAACGCTTTTATCTTTAAACATGAAATCATAGCCGTAATTGATTTTAGCGTCAGTCGTCCAGGTGTCGTATTTGTAAGACTGATTGATGATTGAGAGCAAGGAGTCATAAGAGTTGATGAAAGTCTTGTTGTATCCCCAAGTCTCATTCAAGCTCATCGTTAATTCGCTTCTTTTGATAAACGCTCGGCTATAAACACCCATATTGACATTGCTAGAGCCTGATTGAGTGATGTTTGCATGAAACCCGCTATACCCATAAGCGGCATAACCTCCCACAATCACGCCCTTAATAAACCTATCATACCCTACATTGATACCATATAAAGTCCCAGTGCCTCCATTAATAAAACTAGCCCCTCCAACTCCTGTCGCCCACACATTATTTTTAACTCTGTTCCTTTGAGAGTATTTTAAAATCACATCCATAGCATTAGGGATCGCATCAGCGAATCGCTTGTTTTTAAGGGCTTCTAAGCGCTCGTGAAAATCAGCACTGGCAAAGGTTGAAGTGTCAGAGAGCTTGGCTAAACGGCTCATTTGTTGCGTGTAGGTGTTGATCTGTAAAATATTAGTGGCGTCATTTTTAAAATTAGGGTTAGCGATGACTTCTAAAGTGTTAGCAATATCTCCAGCGATCGTGGTTAAATCTTTTGTGGAGTGGCTCTCTAAATAATAGGGAGCGAATAAAGGGCTTCCTTTAGTTTCAAAGATTTTATTGAGCCAATTAATCGCTTGATTGCCTCCAGCTTGATCGATGCTATCCACGCTTTGAACGCCCTGAATTTGAGCGATATATTGTTTTAAAGTGGGGGCTTGTAGGTTATTGATAGGATCATTAGAAACAGCGATTTTCACTTTATTATAAAGAATGGAAGTGTAAATGTATTGGTTTTGAGAATCCTTAAAGCCTACAACTAAACCGCCATCTTTAACATTCACGGCTTGCCCGTTATAGGTTAAGCCGTTGTCAGTCATCACCATGTGCTTGCCATTAATATCAATGAGCGCATAAAGCTTAAGGTAATTATCCAGGCTACTGCCTCCTGTGATTTGGTTGTTATACCCGTAATAAATGGCTTTAGCGCTATCAATCAGCGTGTAAGTGCCGACTTCTTTTGAAGAAGCGTTGAACTGGATTAAAGGATTATTGCTATTAGCCATGATTGTCGCTGCGCCTTGAGCGTTGATAATAGCATGGCTAGCTGAATGACTGAGGTTAAACACCAAATCGCCATAGCTATTAAAATTCCCCATGACATTCAAACCATTGGCGTTAGTGCTTAAAGTCGCTTGTTGGTTTAAAGTGAAATTACCATTAATATTAGCCGTAGAGTTAGAGGCGTTGTCAAAAGCGTTAGTGATCGTTAAATTATTGGCTTGCAAGGTCGCGTTTTCATTGAGATTGAGCATGCCTATAACGCTATTATTTGTTACTTGAGACAAATCAATAGCCCCATTAGAGATGATTGTGCCTAAGAAAGTGAAGTTATTAGCGCGCACGCTCAAAGTTTCATTGGTGGGGGTTACGCTAGAATTTGCAGAGCTTGTTGAGCCGTTTTTGGTTGTAGGGCAATTGGCTAAATTGATGCAAATTTCCCCTTTTTGAACGCTCACGTTATTCAAACCCGCATTAAGGCTTAAGCCATTCGTAGCGTTTAGGGTGGTGATATTGATATTAGAAACACCATTAGAAGCAAAAATCAATGCGCCTTGATACTTGCTAAAATCAATCGTATTATCGCCATTAAAAATAATAGACTTGTTGGCGACAAAATTCAAACTGCCCCCTGTAGCGTTGCTAAAAGAGCTGTTATTGACAAAAACATAACCATTGCTTAAAAAGTTAAAATACCCTTTTTGCCAAAAATCATGCAAGCCTCTAGGCGATAAAAGAGCGCCTAAATCGTTTTCTTTGAGCGCATTTTGTAAAGAGGGTGGTAACACGCTCCCTAAACCTTGATTATAAACGCCGCTCAACCCGCCTTGAGAAATGATATTATTGATGATATTACTCACTAAGCCTTGACTTTCTAGCTTTTTAATGACATCTTGTCCTAAAAACTCGTTCAACAAGTCATTCGCCACCACACCAATGTCTTTTTGCAGGCTTGTAGGGGGGTTAGTAATATCCTTTAAAATCACGCTTAAAATAGAGCTTAATTCAGAAGCGTCTATATACCCACCGATAAAATTCAAAAGCCCTTTATCGTCTAGCATGCTTTTTAAAGACTGCTTAGCAAGGTAGTTTTCTATGATGGATGGGGTAACAAAATTGCCAAAAATGCTTAGTTTTTTACTGATAATGTTTTGGATTTCATTCATGACTCCGCTATTATTCAATAAATCATCTAAGTTATTTTGACCTATAAGTTGGCCTAAGGTTTCATCTTGCAAGCTAGCGGGTAATTCCTTACTCAAAGGGCTTAGAGCGTTTTCTATAAAGTTCCCTAAACCGCCGGCTTGCTTGATTTTTTCTATAGCCATTTGACTAAGAACATTCGCTAAATTCCCCTGATTAAAGATTTTATCAATCCCTTTTTGACCCAAAAGATTAAAGATATTGTCTGTGGCTTGAGCTTCTATGTTGGCTTTATTCAACACTAAGTTATTAGCGCTTTGAAAGGTTACATCCGCGCTCCCTCCGCTTTCAAAGGCGTTACCACTTCCAATTGTTCCGGTAATATAAATGCTTTTAGCTTTAAAATCAGCGTTAATGTAGCCTAAATAAGGGGAAGTTGAGCCTAATAATTGCCCCAAGTAAGTGTTCCTAAAAGAAGAACAAGTGGCGCTATCTAGCGCGCAAGGGTTGCTATAGCCATTGCCCCCAAACCATATAGAGCTGGTAGGGTTTGTAACATTATCTTGGGTAGCGCCTATAACGAGATTCCCGTTACTAAAGGTTTGATTGATGTTGTCAGTCAAATGGTTGATCGTTTCTAGGAGCGCTTGCTTTTGCGCTTGGGTGATTTTAATCTTATCTAAGAGTTGCAACACTTCATTAATGTTAGTGATATTGTCTAGTTGGTTGGATTCAATCATTTCTTTTAAGGTGGCGGAATTTTGAGAAAGGATCCCTAAAAGCGTTTTTAAATTCTCGCTAGAAAAACCCTTATTGTAGATATTCAAACTACTCAAAGGCTGGTTGAACGGGCTATAAGTGCCTGGGGCTTGAGGCGTTTGAGAGCCTTTAGGGGTAAAAAGACCTTTAATGTTGCTTGTCAAGTAATAAGTGCCTACTTGATTGTCGCTATAATCATAGCTATAGCCGGTAGGATTTTGCTTAGAAGCTTGGTAATTATAAAGCTCAGGAGCGATATTGAAAATAGTGTTAGAAGCCGAGTTGGGGTTATTTAAAACTTCTATGGTTAAATCCCCATTTTTAATGCTCTCTTGAATGATTTGAGAAGAATTGAGAGGGTTTATAAACGACCAAGTTTGGATGTTGTTATTATCGCTATAGGTAGCGTTTTGGATTTTCATGCCATAAAAAAGGATTTTTTCATAGCCATTAGCCCCACTAATGCCAGTGATCCCTTTTTGAGCGTTTAGGATGTTGTAAGTTACAGATTTTGTGATATTGTCAAAAATATTGATGTCAGATAAATTAATATCCCCATTACTCCCTAAAACAAACTGCCCGCTAACGTTCATTAAAGCCTTAGTTAAAGAGGGCGCATAACCATTAAAATTTAACGCCCCATTAGCCGTGAGATTATTAAAACTCAATGAGCTTGCGCTGTCAAAATTAAAGCTCGCTGTATCAATAGTCGTGTTGCCTCCAAAATCAGCCTGGCTTGTGCCTTGAAAATTGATATTAGCGTTTAAAGAGCTTGTGTTATTCGCATTCAAAACGCTATCGTCTAAATTAATAGTGGTGTTGTTTGAAAAACTAGCGCTAGAAGCGTTGAGCTTGCTACTAGCGTTAAGACTGAGTGTCCCACCATTAAAAAAGAGGCTATTAAAGGCCGCTTGACTCCCGTTATAAATATTGAGACTCGCTTGATTGTTAAAAGCGCTTGTGTTATTCGCATTCAAAACGCTTTGATCGTCTAAACTCAAATTAGAATTATTATCAAGCGTTAAAGAATTTTTAAAAGCGGCTTGACTTTTATTGCCAAGCGTGATATTAGCGTTGTTTTGCAAGGTTGTATCGCCATTAAAGTTCAGCAAACTTTGAGAACTGAGCGTAAAATTCGTGTTGCCTAAAAGCTGTGTCGTAGCGTTAAAATTGCTTGTCCCCCTAGAATACAAGACATTGAAAACCGCTTGCGTGTTATTGAAAATAAGGCTATTAGCCTGCAAATTATAAACTGCCCCACCATTCAAACGAGAATTGATAAAGCTTAAAGAATTAGAAGCGTTAGCGCTAATAACGCTTGATCCTCCAGGGTTTGTAAAGCCGCTGAACGAAGCGTTAGAAAACGAAATGTTCTTAGCCGTGAAACTGAATTTCCCCCAAGTCATATCGCTAAAACTAGAATTGGTTATGCTGATATTATTGGTAGCGTCAAAAGTGGTATAGGAATGCTGACTGGCCCCTGTTTGAATCATTTTAGTAACGGTTTCAGCGTCATTATAATTCAAGCCATCCATAGTGATATTATCGCTTGCTTTAAAGGTAATATTCGCTCCCCCACCATCTGAATTTGAAACGCCTTCACCGGTTTTAAAATTATTGGTCAAATAGATGTTAGCCGCATCAAAAGTTCCCGTGATATAGCCAAAGCCTCCATGCCCTATCCAAATCAACCCATTATCATTCACGCTCTCTGTGTTGTTCCCTATGATCAAAGTGCCATTTTGGATATTCACGCCAAAACTCCTTCCAAACAAATTGGCTGTATAAGTGCTAAGCGTGTTGCCGCTTTGACCGCTCTGTCCTGAAAGGTTAGGATCGATATAATAAACCCCTTTGTTTGAGTAAGTTTGATTTTGAAGCCAATAAACCCCACTCCACACGCTTTCTGCAGGTGGATTTTGAGTAGGGGGTGTGGGTGAAACTTTATTAGGGGGAGTGTTTTGTGCGGTGTGTTTTGTAGGAGTGGGTGTAGGGCTTGGTGTGGGGCTTGTAGGATTAGCGTTAGCTATCGCTTGTTTTAATCCCTCTTGCTCGTTACTAAAAGTCTTTTCATCATTCTGTAAGGTTTGTTCATCTTGTTGTTCTGTGCTTTGCGCTTGATTGAAAGCTTGTTCATTAAAGCCTGTTTTAGAGTTGGCTAATTGTTTGATTTGAGCTAAATCTTTTTCTAACGCTTGTTCGTCTTGAGCGATTTGTTGGTTAGTGTTTTCTAAATTCTGAGCGTCTTTTTTGATAGTAGGATTACTGCTTTTAGTGTAGTCTATATCGCTATTTGCGATCTTATTATCACTAGCAGCGTTATTTAAAGCGCTCTGTGAATCACTCAAGTCTTGTTGGTAGGTTTTTTGGGCTTGTTGTTGTTCTTGTTTTTGTTGTTGGGCTTGCGCTTGTTGTATCGCTTGTTTCAATCCCTCTTGCTCGCTATTAAAAGTCTTTTCTTCATTCTGTAAGGTTTGTTCATCTTGTTGCTCTTGTTTTTGTGCTTGATTGAAGGCTTGCTCGTTAAAGCCTGTGGTGGAGTTGGCTAATTGTTTGATTTGAGCTAAATCTTTTTCTAAGGCTTGCTCATCTTGTTGGATTTTTTGGTTGGTGTTTTCTAAACCTTGAGCGTCTTTAAGGATAGTGGGATTTTTGCTTTGAGTGTAGCTTGTATCATTGCTTGCGATCGTGTTGTCGCTAGTAACATTATTCAAAGCGTTTTGGGAATTAGCTACATCCTCTTGATAGGTTTGTTGGGCTTGTTGTTGTAAATCGTCTCCTAAAAATTGGGTAATGATGGATTGTTTGTTAAAGGTTTCTTGTAAGGTTTCATCTTGCCCATTAATATCAAAGGTTACATCATAAGTGTTATTGCCCACTTCAACATGGCTAATGGCTTTATCGCCCTTATAGTTGATTAGATCCCACAAATAGCTTTGATAAACCCCATACTGGATCGCTCCGTTTGTAGTGAGAATATCATAGGTTTGATTATTATTAAGGGTTTGATTGAGGTTAAAAACCGCACCAGAATTAAAAGACACACTGCCTTTAAGGCTGGCAAAAGGCGAACTTGAATTTAAAGTGTTAATGCCTAAGAAACTCACCTTGCTGGTATTAAAATTATAAGTGCCTTGATTGAAGGTGTCGTTATTAAAGCTAGTATTGTTACTAAAATCATAAGTCCCTTGATTGAAAGCGCTGTTATTAAAAGCAGATTGAGCACTATTAAAGTTGTAAGTCCCCTGATTGAAACTACTATTATCAAAGCTTGAACTTGCGCTGTTACTAAAGTGATAAGCGCCTTGATTGAAGCTCGTTTGATTGAAGGAGATAGCGCTATTATTGTTACTACCGCTGAAATTAAAGCCCCCATCAGTGTCATCTGTAAAGCTAGAGCCACTGACCTTGATATTAGAGCCTTTAAAATTCATGTAAGATTTTTGTGTTCCTGCATCGCTGTTATCCAAACTCGCTTGATTGATAGTGAGGTTATTAGTTGCATTAAAATTGAGCGTGGCCCCACCGCCATCAGCGTATGAGTTTCCGGTTGTTAAATGGCTAGAATTAAAATTAATCGTTTGAGCGTCATAAGTTCCAGTGATATAGCCGACATCACCCCCATTAATACCTGTGCCTCCAAAGCGGATATTCCCCCCTATATCAAGCGTGCCACCATTGAATTTTTGCGTGAAACTAGCCCCACCAGCGCTATAAGTGGTAAGAGTGTTCAAATAATAAGTCCCAGAGCCTTGAGCGCTACTAAAAAGGCAATAAGAGTTGTGCGTGGGCGAATTAGGACCGCTTTCAATATTGTCTTGATAACTCCAAGTCGACCATGACCAATAACGGCATTCGTTAGCCCTTAGGTGGGATAATCCTCCAAACGCTCCTATCAATAAAATCGAAGCTTTTAAAAAAGATTTGTTGCGATTAGAGAGCTTTTTAATAGGTTTTAAAGCTTTTTTATGGCATTTTAAGGGCTTTTCACGCTTTAAGATTTGATTCAATTTGAAAATTTTCTTTGAGATCTTATTTAATTTGAAAGATCCCTTTGAAACAAACCTGGAAATCAATCTGGCCTTTTTAAACGCCATTTAAAACTCCAATCGTTTTTATTAAATCCCACATTATACAATTTGATGTTAAACAAACTCAAAAAGATTCGCAAAATGACTCAATAATGATACATAAACTGCGCCATATCCACCAAACGATTAGAATACCCCCATTCGTTATCATACCACCCCATGATTTTGACCATATTCTCTAGCGTGAAAGTCAAATCGGGCGCGATGATAACGCTATGCGGATTAGAAATGAAATCAGAACTCACCCTTTCTTTCAAATCTATCTCTAACACGCCTTTTAAAACCCCTTTGGAAGCTTCAATCAATAAATCATTGATCGGATCTTTGAGAGCCTTTTTTTCTAAAAACAAACTCAAATCTATCATGGACACATCAAGGCTAGGCACCCTCACGCTATGCCCATGCATTTTGTTTTTGAGATTGGGTAACACTTTATGCAAGGCTAGGGCGGCTTTAGTGGTGGTAGGGATGATGTTGCTTGCGGCCGCTCTGGAGCGCCGTTTGTCCAAAGGGTGGGCCAAATCAATGAGTTTTTGATCGCTTGTATAGCTATGAATGGTCGTTAGCATGCCCTCTTTAATGCCAAAAGCTTTATCTAAGATCGCGCAAATGGGCGCGATAGCGTTAGTCGTGCAAGAGGCGTTAGAAACAATGGCTTGGTTTTGATAGCAAAAATGATTGACCCCATACACCAAAGTAGGGTATTGTTTTTCATCGTATTCGCCTATGAAGGGAGCGGATAACAGAACCTTTTTAGCCCCAAGCAAAAGGTAATTTTCTAGCGTTTTAGGCTCTAAAAACTTCCCTGAACACTCTATGATAACATCCACGCCTTTCAAGTCTTTGATGCTATTAAAAACAGGGATTTCTAACGAGCCGATAATAAGCTTACCATTAGAGTAACGCGCCTCCTTATTGAGCAGCCCATGCACGCTGTCATGCTCTAAAAGATAAGCGAGAATTTCCCAATTAGCAGGGTCATTGATGCCTATCACTTCTAGTTGAGGGTTTGTATCATTGCGCTCTAAAATCGCTCTTAAAACGCATCTCCCAATGCGGCCAAATCCATTGATAAAAATTTTCATCGTAACTATTATCCTATTTTCAGACTTCAATTTCAATTTTAGGGGGTTTTGTTTGGTATTTTACTACATTTTGCGCTATTATATTGAACCTAGCTATAGGGTTAATTAAAATTATTTATTGAGTTGAAATCAAGGAGTAAAACATGGCATTGTATGACAGAGCGAATTCTCGTAACATGTATGCAGAAAATTCTTTATTGCATGAAAGCGAGCTGGTAAGTTTTGTTAAAACGACTTACAAGTTCTTTGCGGGCAGTTTGTTATTAGCGACTATTGGGGCGTTACTAGGTTTAATGAATTTTCAAGCCGTAGTGCAGTATAAATGGGTGTTTTTTATCGCTGAAATTGCGGCGTTTTTTGGTTTGATGTTTTCTAAATCTAAACCCGGATTGAATTTATTCATGCTGTTTGCTTTCACTTCATTATCAGGGGTTACTTTGGTGCCTTTGTTGGGTATGGTGATTGCAAAAGCTGGTTTAGGGGCGGTTTGGCAGGCTTTGGGCATGACGACTATTGTTTTTGGTTTGATGAGCGTGTATGCCCTTAAAACTAAAAACGATCTAGCGAATATGGGTAAAATGCTTTTTATCGCTTTGATTGTGGTGTTGGTGTGTTCGCTCATTAACTTGTTTTTGGGTAGCCCTATGTTCCAAGTCGTCATTGCGGGAGCGAGCACGATATTATTTAGTCTTTATATCGCTTATGACACCCAAAACATCGTTAAAGGCATGTATGATAGCCCCATTGATGCGGCGGTGGACTTGTATTTAGACTTTTTGAATGTCTTTATTTCTATCTTGCAAATCATTGGTATTTTTTCAGACAGAGACAAATAGTTTGAAAAAATAGGGGGGGATACCACGCAAAAACCTAATAAAAAATACTTTAAAATATTGATAACGCTTCGTTGATATTCTTTCTTTAAGGATGAGTTATGCCTAAACGCACCGACATTTCCAACATTCTACTGATAGGCTCAGGCCCTATTGTGATCGGGCAAGCTTGTGAGTTTGACTATTCAGGGACTCAAAGTTGTAAAACCTTAAAATCTTTAGGTTATAGAGTGATCTTAATCAATTCTAACCCGGCCACCGTGATGACTGATCCTGAATTTTCTCATCAAACTTATATCCAACCCATCACCCCAGAAAATATCGCCGCTATCATCAAAAAAGAAAAGATTGACGCTATTTTACCCACAATGGGCGGGCAAACCGCTTTGAATGCGGTCATGCAGATGCATCAAAAGGGCATGTTAGAAGGCGTGGAACTTTTAGGGGCTAAGATTGAAGCGATTAAGAAAGGCGAAGACAGGCAGGCTTTCAAAGAAGCGATGTTAAAAATCGGGATGGATTTGCCTAAAGGGCGTTACGCTTATAGCGAGTTAGAAGCCCTAGAAGCCATTAATGAAATTGGCTTTCCAGCCATTATTAGAGCGAGTTTCACGCTAGCTGGGGGAGGGAGTGGGGTCGCTTATAATATTGAAGAGTTTCAAGAATTAGCTAAAAACGCCCTAGACGCTTCGCCCATTAATGAAATTTTGATTGAAGAGTCCTTGTTGGGGTGGAAAGAATACGAAATGGAGGTCATACGAGACAGCAAGGATAATTGCATCATTGTGTGCTGCATTGAAAACATTGACCCCATGGGCGTTCATACCGGTGATAGCATCACCATCGCTCCAAGCCTAACCTTAACTGATAAAGAATACCAACGCATGCGCGATGCGAGCTTTGCGATTTTGAGAGAAATTGGCGTG
>ASYU01000030.1:0-10687 GCA_000448465.1 Helicobacter pylori PZ5056
AGAAAACCCATTATTGCAGATGGCGGCATTCGCACGCATGGGGATATTGCAAAATCCATACGCTTTGGCGCGACAATGGTGATGATTGGCTCGCTTTTTGCAGGGCATGAAGAATCATCTGGAGAAACAAAAATAGAAAATGGTATCGCATACAAAGAATATTTCGGTTCAGCTTCAGAGTTCCAAAAAGGTGAAAGGAAAAATGTTGAAGGTAAGAAAATTTGGATCCAACATAAAGGCTCGTTAAAAGATACACTGGTTGAAATGCAACAAGATTTGCAATCTTCAATCTCCTATGCAGGTGGGAGAGACCTTGAAGCGATTCGAAAAGTGGATTACGTGATTGTGAAAAATTCAATTTTCAATGGGGACGCAATCTAAAGAAATCCAAAATTAGGGCTAATTTTTATGAGCGAAATGCCTTTCAATGCAATCGCATAAAATGTGGATCATAAGAATGTGCATTTCTTGGATTCGTGGGGTATCATCGCTAGGGACAATCAAAGCCATATCGCTTAAAGGCTTCATTTTCCCCCCATCACGCCCCGCTAAACTAAGCGTTTTTACCCCTAAATCTTTGGCTTTTTCATAAGCTTTTAGGACATTTTTGGAATTACCGCTTGTAGAAATCCCTATCAAAACATCGTTTTTTACCCCTAGCGCTTCCACTTGTCTGGCAAACACTTCTTCATAACCATAATCGTTCGCAATGGCGGTAAGGGCTGAGGTATCGGTATTAAGGCTTATCGCACTCAAGCCTTTCCTTTCTAATTTATAGCGCCCGGTCAATTCAGCGGCAAAATGCTGTGCGTCGCTCGCACTCCCCCCGTTACCGCAAATAAGGATTTTCCCTTGATTTTCTAAAGTTTCTGTCAAAAGATGAACACTTTGTTTTAACGCTTCTTGCAAACTTTCTAAACTTTTTTCTAACGCTTCCTTATGGGCTAAAAATTCTTTTTGAATCAAATCATCAATCACTGCATGTCCTTTTAATTTTTTCTATGATAGCGCTTGTGGAATAACCTTCTCCAAACTCCATCAAATGGGTTTCTTTAGCAAACTCGCTCCCTATGACTTCTTTATTGAGATAGTCCGCTCCCTTGACTAAAATATCAGGCTTTAGGGCTTGAATTAATTTAATTGGCGTGTCTTCTTCAAACACCACAACATAATCCACGCAAGACAAACTCGCTAAAAGAAACGCTCTGTCTTTTTCGCTCACTATGGGGCGTTTATCCCCCTTAAGCCTTTTGATGGAAGCGTCGCTATTTAACCCCACAATGAGAATATCCCCTAAAGCTTTAGCCTTTTGCAAATAACTCGCATGCCCTTTATGGAGGAGATCAAAACAGCCATTGGTGAAAACGATTTTTTGCTGATGGTGTTCTAAAGTTTCTAACAGCTTTTCTAAAGGGAGGATTTTGGGGTGCGTTTGGTTTAAAATCAAAGCGATTTCTTCTAAACTCGCTAATGCGCTCCCCATTTTACCCACCACCACCGCCGCAGCCGCATTAGCAAACTCGCAAGCATCTTTCAGGCTCTTTGATTCTAATAAAGAAAGCGTTAAAGACGCTATCACCGTATCGCCTGCCCCCGTTACATCATAAACTTCTTTAGCGATAGTGGGGCAATTGACTAACTCGTTTTTTTCTAAAAAAGCGATGCCTTGTTCGCTCAAGGTTACTAAAGGCATAGCGATTTGATAAGTTTCTTTTAAGATTTGGAGCGCTTTTGATAAATTCGCATGGCTGTCTAATTTCAAATGGAGCGCTTGCTCTAATTCGGCGCGATTAGGCGTGATCAAACTCGCATGGGAATATTTGCTATAATCTTTCCCTTTAGGGTCGCATAAAATGAGCTTGTGGTGTTGGTTGGCCAGAGTGATCATTTTTTGAGTGAGTTCAAAATCCAACACGCCCTTATTGTAATCTGAAAGGATCACGCCATCTATTTCTTGGATTTTTTCTGTGAAAAAATCTAAAAGTTTTTTTCTTAAATCAGCGTTTAAGGGGTCTTTGATTTCCTTATCCACGCGCGCGATTTGCTGGTTTTGCGCGATGATGCGCATTTTAAGCGTGGTGCAACGGGTTTTATCTATTAAGACGCCTGAAGCGTCAATCCCTCTTGTTTTTAAAGTGCTAATGAAATGCTCGCCCTCTAAATCATCGCCCACTACCCCACATAAAAAGACTTTAGCTTTTAAAGAGATAAGATTATTAGCCACATTGGCCGCTCCGCCTAAATTCTTGCTCTCTTTTTTGACTTCTAAAACAGGCACAGGGGCTTCAGGAGAAAGGCGTTCGCTCTTCCCCCACAAATAATAATCAGCGATCAGATCGCCTACGACTAGAATTTTTTTCATGCGCACTGTCCTTTAAAAATCGCATGGATATGGGGCAAATAATCTTTAATACCGCTTTCTAAATCGTATAAAGGGGTGTAATCCAAATCCAAAATAGTAGGCTCAATATGCGCTTGGGTGTGCTTTTGGAAAAAAGCGTAAGGGTTTTTGATATAGCTCACTTTAAAATCCCCTAAATGCTCTTTTAAAATGTTAACGATTTCATTATAACTTCTGGCTTGCGAATAACCCACATTATAAACCCCGCTTTTTTGAGCCTTCATCGCTTTCACATTCGCTTGGATCACATCTTCAATATAGACAAAATCCCTTAATTGCTCGCCAAATTCAAAAAGCTTGACTTCCTTAAACGCCATCGCGCCTAAGGCGAGCTGTAAGATCATAGAGGCGGTTTTTTCTTTATAAAATTCCCTAGGCCCATAGACATTAAAATACCTTAAGCCCACTTGAATATTGTCGTTTGAATGGAATCGGACAAATTCGTCCATGCAAAGCTTGGAAAAGCCATAAACATTTTCAGGGCTTTCGTTTTTGCCTACCACATTGGGGGCTTTGGTGTTGCCATAAACGCCCGCTGAAGAAGCGTAAATCACTTTAGCTTTTTTGGGGCGAGCGATTTCTAAAAGGTTTAAAAAAGCCTGATAGTTGGTCTTCATCACTAATTCTTGATTGAGCATGGTCGTATCAGAGACAGCCGCTTGGTGGAACAAATAATCAAAATGCAACTTTTCTAAACGCCTTAAATCTAAGGGGTTGTTAATATCAGCGATGATCACCTCACCCTTAAAACCGATCAAATTCTTAAAATGCCCTAAAGAACTGGGGTGGTTATTACTAGAGAGCGTGTTACTGCGGAATTTATCCAAAACCACCACTTTAGCCTTAGGGTGGTTCTCTTGAAAATAAAAGGCCAAATTACTGCCCACAAAACCAGCCCCACCGGTGATTAAAATGGTTTGATTTTCCAATCCATCATCAATATAACGCATGATTTATCCTTATTTAATCCAATCAATCATTTCTTTAAGATTTTTACATTGTATCCAAGAATGAGGAGTTTTTAAAAAATTTGCGCTCAATAAAAGGTTATTTTTAACTTTAGCGTTCAAGCCGGCTAACATGTCGCTCTCTTTATCGCCTATCATGAAAGATCGCTCCAAACAAATTTGATGCTCTTTAGCGGCCTGTAAAATCAAAAAAGGTTTTGGCTTCCTGCAAACGCAATTTTCTTCTGGGGCGTGCCTGCAAAAATAGACGCCGTCTAAATTAAAACCCAATTCTTTGAGCAAGCTTTCTTGGAGGTATTCGGTGAGATTTTCAAAATCTTTAAGGGTGTAATAGCCCCGGTTGATCCCGGATTGGTTGGTGATTAAAAGCAGTTTGTAGTCTAAAGATTTCGCATGCTTTAATAATTCAAAAATCCCTTTTTGAAATTCAAAATCTTCTTTTTGACTCACATAGCCCTTATCAATATTGATAATGCCGTCTCTGTCCAAAAAAAGGGCTTTGTTAGTGGTGATCATGAAAGTGGCTCTCTTGCTGTGGTGTGGCGTTATTTTGATGGTGCATCGCATGGGGTGCTTGGTGGCTAATGAGCATGATCCCCATATAAAGGACATAAAGCCCAAAAACCCCCATTAAACCTTTAGACAAAAGATTGAAAAATTTCCTGCAAGAGGTAGAAATCTTGCTTAAAAAAATCCCCATTAAAAACAACGGCACGCTAGTTCCAAGCCCAAAAGAAAGGCCTAGCATCGCTCCCATAAACGCACTATGACTGAGAATCACGCTCGCTAAAAACGAATACACCATCATGCAAGGCAAAAACCCGTTCAGCACGCCTAGAAAATACAGCCCTAGAACATTTTGAGATTGCAAGGTTTTTTTCATCAAAAAAGAAATGAAAGGAATGGAAAAGCTTAATTTTTCCGCTTTAGCCCCTAAGAGCGCTAAAAGGATTAAAACAATCCCCATGCTCATCAATAAAACGCCCCTAAAACCCATGCTCACGCTAAGACTATGCCCTAAACCTGCCGTTATAGCCCCTAAGAGCATGTAGGTGCTGATCCTCCCCACATTATAGAGGGCATGGCAAGCGATCTGGTAGGAAAAGCTTGTAACTTTAGAAAACCTTATTTGACTAAACGCGCTCACAATCCCCCCACACATGCCCACACAATGCCCTAAGGACATGCTCAAAGCGGCTAAAAACATGCCCAAAAAACTCAAATTCTGCATCATTTGCATTCTAGTATCCCTGCTTTTTTAAGAGCGATTTCCATCCCGTCAAAAACCAAACGCTCCTTGCAAACAGAATGAGGTAAAAACGCGCTCAAATACTTCGCATCGCCCCCACAAAGATAGATTTTTTGATCTTTAGCTAAATGCTGGATGCAAGAGATGATACTCAAAATCATGCCGTAATTCACAGCGTCTCTGGTGTTTTTGGGTAAAACTTCTAAAGAATCTAAGGCTTTGAAAGGTTGCTCTAAGATTTTCGCGCTTTTTTTATACGCATGGGTGTATTGGGCTAAACCGGGCAAAATACACCCTCCTAAATGCTTGCCCTCTTTGACTAAATCTATCGTAATCGCGCTCCCCGCATCCACTATAACCCCATTAGCCACCGCTAAACACGCCATTTGCCGGTCTATCCCAAGCCCTATATAGTCGGTTTCTAAATGAAAAAACCCTGCGATATTTTTAGCGTTAGGGTAACAATTCAAAAGGGCTTTTTCATTTTCTTCATTCACGCTAACGTAAAAGATTTCCTTTTGAATACCCAAACGCTTTAAATCTTCTTTAGCGCTTGAAAAGAGCTGGTAGTTTTGCGCGAAATGGATGCGCGTGTTGCCTATATCGCATAAAATCAAGTCTTTTAAATCCTTAAAAGATTGCCTAGCTGGCATAGGCCTACTTCTTATTCATTTCTAAAGCTTTTCTTCTTTCTTCAAGCTCTTTTTCATCTCTTTCTTGATGCTCTCTCGCTCTTTGTTCAAATTCCCTCGCTCTTTGTTCGGCTTTGGCTTTTTTCTTTTCTTCTTTCAAGCGGCGTTTTTCTTCTTTAGAATTTGGTTTTGGCACTTCTTTTTTAGCGGCGTTCTCTTTTGAAATAGGAGCGTTTTTACTTTCATTGTTTTTTGTTTCGCCTTGTTGGATAGCGTTATTTTGATCCTTAATAGGCTCAGGTCTTCTGGTTTTAACTTCCTCTTCTTCAAACCCGCTATTTTTTGGCTTAACTTTATTTTCTTCTAAAGGCTGTTTGTTTTCTTTAGCTTTATGCCTTTCTTGCAAATAAATAGGAGCGTTCCCTTTTTCGCCTTTTTGAGATGGTTTGAATCCAGCGGCATGGGGGTAAAGTTTTGGCTTAAAATCATTATAATCTAAATAGTAGCGGTCATAATACACCCGATTTTTGTCATAAAACACCCCTTTATCCAAACGATTGGATGAAAAAAACTTAAAACTGCCTATAGTTGGCGTTTTATAGACATTATACGAATCAAAATCATTCAAATCCACCTCTATCACATACCCACGCTTTTCTAAAGAATACAATTTATTGTTATTCAATACAATCGTGTTGAGCGAAGCAAAGGGTAGTTTCACGCTGTTTAATTCCCTTAAACTCTTATCCATTTGCAAAATCTGCCCGTCTAGCGTGAGCACATATAAAGTCCCCTTATCATAAAGCAAGTCTATAATATCCCCATCATAGTTGAACTCTTGGCCGCTCACGACTGAGAGTATTCTTTTCCCTGTAGAAGCGATCATGTTATTGCCATCTACGATAAGGTAAGTGATGTTGTTGAAAAACTTATCGCTGCTGATAACAATGTTTCTAATAGGCGTGGGGTTTCCATGCACATAATCCACGACCAACAAGCGCCCATCTAGCATAGGGAACACCACGACCGTATCCATAAAAATAGGCATCGCCATTAGAGAATTGATCGTGGTGCTTGGGGAACCTTTCTCGCTAAAAAGCAATTTTTGAGAAGTGATGTCGTATAAATTCGCTGAATTGTCCGCTAACACCACCGCTAAAAGATTCCCCTTAACGCTCGCGCTCAAGGCAAAAGTTTCCAAAGGAATGATGATAGATTGTTGGCTGGCGTTAGGGTTATTGCTGATCAATTCCACTTGATGACAGACTTTATCTTGGACTTCCGCTTCAACGCCCTTTAATTTCAATTCCGTTTCTTCAGTCTTAGCCACCTTTCTTTTGCTTGTTTTTTTATCAATCTTGTTCAAACAATCTTGCGCAAGGATGAAAAACCCTTGACTCTCATTTAAAAAACTGCTTTCATAATTGAAATTCTTACCGATTCTTAGCTGCGTTAAACCTTTATCGCCTATAACCGCCCCATTTTTCAAAATGGCTCCATAACGATTGGACGAAACGATACTTTCTTGCAAATGGTTAGGGAAATACGCTTCGCCTTTAACCTGGTGTTTAGCGGGTTTGAAGTATTTTTTCATGTTACAGCCGCTAAAGACAATTAGGGCTATGAGTAAGATTAAAAATGGTTTATTCATCAAATCAATGCGTTCCTTGAATGGTTTCTTTCTTTAGATTGGTTGGTTTGGAAGGGTTTTGCTGAATATCTTCTAACATTCCATAGTGTTTTAAAACAGAGATTATAGCATAGAGTGAAGAACTTAGAGGGATAGTGGATAAACTTTGATGCGCTTTTTTGATCGCGTCTTTAGAATTTTCTCCATACAACAAGTTCACTTCTTGTAAAGCGCTCATTTCTTTAAGAATGGGGCTTTTTTCAAGCAGGTTTTTATCTCTAGAGAGCGATGCGTAAGAATATTGTGCAAAAGTTTTAACGACTTCATTAGAAGATTGCGAAAGCCTTTTAAACTCGTTTGCATCGTTTCTCTCACTCGCTCTAGCGAACTGATACAAGTCATACAACTCTGGGGCGACTTCTTTCAATCTTTTTTGCAAGGCTATATTATTAGGACTCTCTAGCACTTCATTATAAATTTGAGTGATCCGCTCTCTAGTTTGCTCATGCTTATAATCTTGCAATTTTGTATCCCCTAAATAAGCGATAAAAGCCACCACGATAAACAACAACACCCACTTGTAGCGTTTGAAAAACTTTTCTAATCTAAACGCTCCTTCTAAAAGCTTTTCATCGCTTTTAAATTCGTTTCTAACTTGCTCTAAATTTTCCTTAATACTCATGCCTTACTCACTCCTGTGCTGCCAAACCCCCCACTACCCCTTGAAGTTTCATCTAATCGTTCGCATTCTATAAATTCGGCTTTATAAGTTTTTTGAACCACCCCTTGAGCGATCCTATCCCCTACCTGGACTTTAAAATCTTTATCGCTCAAATTCGCTAAAATGACCTTAATTTCGCCTCTATAATCATTATCCACCGTGCCAGGGGAATTTAACACCATCACCTGATGATTCAAAGCCAAGCCGCTACGGGTGCGCACCTGCAATTCATACCCCACTTCTAAAGACAAACAAATCCCAATCCTTACCAACCCCACGCCATGAGATTTGATCATTACTTCTTCTACAGCGTGCAAATCAAAGCCTGAAGAACCCTCGGTTTGGTATTCAGGAATAAGGGCGTTCGGGTGGATTTTTTGGATTTTAATTTTCATCAAAACAAATCTCTTTATAATAAACATCTAAAATTTCAAAATCGCTCTCGCCATTGGGTAATTGAATGCTCACCGCATCGCCCTTGCTCTTACCGATCAAGCTCTTAGCGATCGGCGAACCAAAAGAGATCAACCCTTTAGCTGGATCGCTCTCCACGCTCCCTACTATCGTGTAAGAAAACTCTTTATCGTTGTCTAAATTAAGGATTTTAATCGTACTCCCAAAACTCACTTTATTATGGGCTAAAGCGCTCGGATCAATCACTTGAGCGTTAGCGACAATTTCGCTTAAATCCACGATTCTCGCTTCAATGAAGCGTTGTTTTTCTTTAGCGGCATGGTATTCAGCGTTCTCTTTCAAATCCCCATGCCCTCTAGCAATATCAATTTCTTTCACAATATTAGGCCGTTCCACCTCTTTTAATTGCTTCAATTCCGCACAAATCTTATTGTATCCATGCATACTCATAGGTTCTTTATTCATTTAATCTCCTAAGCTTATTCAGTAGAGATTATAGTAAAAATTAAGTTAAATTCAGCAAAAAAGCCATCTCTTCGGCGACTTTTCTCGCACTCCCACTGGCTAAATATTCCCTTAATCTCAAACTTTCTTTAAAATAGTGCTCTCTGTCCATTTCTTTATACGCTTTTAACAAACCCTCTACGCTCAAAAAATGCTGGATCAATTCTGGGTGTAACTGGCTCTCCCCAAGCCCTGGAGTTTCATTATTTAGGGCGTTATAAAAGATGTTCGCTAAACCTATATAATGCAAATTGACCAACATTCTAGCGATCAAAAAATCCATCGTTTTAGCCCTATACGCTAACACAAAAGGCGTGCCAATCAAAGCGGCCTCTAAAGTCGCTGTGCCGCTGCAAATGAACGCAAATTCTGCTTCAAATAAACTCTTATGCGCATCATAAGAAATTTCAAATAATTGAATGTCTTCTCCATAAAGAGCTTTCAAATCCAACCCTTTAAAGAAACTCGGCACCACTAACACACGCCTTTTAAACCCTTCGTTTTGTTCTAAAATTTGAGCCGCTTTGACAAACAAAGGGAACATTTTAGCGATTTCGCTTTTTCGGCTTCCTGGCATAAACACCAGAGTTTCGCCTTTAATATCTTTTTTATAGTATTTAATTTCATCTAATAAAGGGTGTCCCACATATTGGGCTTTTTTTTGGTAATAACTCACTTCAAAAGGCAAAATCGCTCCCAAAAAATCGCAGTATTTTTCAAGGCTTTTAGCGCGCCATTTTTTCCATGCCCAAACTTGCGGTAAAATATAATACATGATTTTTTTATGCGGATCTTGTTTTTTGATTTTTTTGGCTAGGGGGATATTAAAAGAAGAAGAATCCATTAAAAGCACCATATCCGCTTGTTTGGCTAATTGGACCATTTCTTTATGGGCTTTGAGTAAAAACCCCAAACGGCCTATCACGTCTCTAAAACCCATGACAGAAAATTCTCTAGGGCTATAGAGTGCGTCTTTCCCTTCAAACACCCCAATGAAACGATAATCTTTAGGCAAATTGTGCCGTAACTCCTCTAAATGAACATTAGAGCTCGCTTCTAAAGCGCTCACTAAAATCGTGGGCATTATTTGTCTTTCAAAAGGTTTTGGACTTGATAGAGTTTGATTTCTTTATGCAAATCCCTCAATTCAATTTTGAGCAACGAATTTTCAAAATCTTTTTTAGAGAGATGGTTTTTTAAAAGCCTGTTTTCGTGCAAAACGCTGCGGTATTGCAAGTAAAGCCCTTCATTGAATAAACGCTTACATGGTTTTGCCATGATAACCTGATTATCACTAGTGAAAACCTCCACTTCTTCAAGGGCTTTAGGGAAAATCACATCCTCTTCTGTATTTTGCGTTTCTTTGTTTGAGCGGGAGTTTTCTTTTTCTAATTTCTTTTGATAGATTTCTTGCTTCAAACCTTTTAAAACGCTCTTTTTCTTACGCAAGATTTCTTGGACTTGCTTCAATTCTAAACGGATTTTTTTTAAAACTTCCCTAGTGTCTTCAATTTCTTGCTGGTAAGCGTTCAATTCTTCTTGCATCAGTTATTCCGCTAACATTTCTAAAGACAACAAACGCATTTCGTTGCCTTGAGTGATAATAACATTCTTGCTGTGGCATTTCTCACACACCCCATAATCTAGTGCGTTAGGCTTAAAAACATGCGAACAATCCTTGCATTCTAATTCAACCTTTTCATCTACAATGTCTAAAATAGCGTCTTTACACACCAAAGATTCTTCTCTAAAAGTCTCAAACGCGCTCACGAACAAGCTCTTATCCATAGCGCTTCTTTCGCCAATACCGACCACGACTCTTTCAATCTTATGGGCTTGATTCTTCTTCGCATGCTCTTCACAAAGAGCGATTAAAGAAGAAACGACCGAGTATTCATGCATACTAAACCTTAATCTTTAAATTAGCCCCTATTATATTGTATTAGAGTAATCCTTTGGTTTATTGCTTGAGATTCAATAGGGTGTTAAGGATTTGATCGGATGTGGTTACCGCTTTAGAGTTCGCTTGAAAGCCCCTTTGAACCACAATCAAATTCGTTAAACTCCGGCTCAAATCCACATTACTAGACTCTAGTTTAGATCCTGAAATCGAACCCCTACGCCCCGTATTAGCCGCACCGATTAAGGCTTGCCCTGAGTTTCCGGTT
>ASYU01000031.1:0-8647 GCA_000448465.1 Helicobacter pylori PZ5056
GTGTTGAACATCCCGCCCGTGTTAGCGCAACTCCCCATAGAAATCACCCATTTAGGTTCAGGCATTTGATCATAGAGCCTGCGCATAAACTCGGCATGTTTTTTAGTGAGCGTGCCAGCGATGATCATCACATCAGATTGCCTAGGACTCGCTCTAAAAATCGTGCCAAATCTGTCAAAATCAAACCTTGAACCCCCTGTTGCCATCATCTCAATCGCACAACACGCCAAGCCATAGGTTAAAGGCCAGAGCGAATTAGAACGCCCCCAATTCAATAATTTATCCAAAGTGCTTAGAATAACTGGTGCTTGTTGCATTATTTCACCTCTAATTTTTGCCAGCTCAAAGCGTTTCGCTTCAAAGCGTAAATAAAACCGATTGTCAAAAAGAAGACAAAGCCTAGCATTTCAATGAGCCCAAACAAGCCTAATTTTTTAAAATCGATCGCCCAAGGGAACATGAAAACGATTTCTACATCAAATAAAATAAAAAGCATGGCCATGATATAAAAATGATGGGACACCCTATTAGGCTGCTTGAGAGCCACAGGCCCGCATTCATAGGGGGCGAGTTTGAGTTTTTCGCCCTTTTTTTGAGCCATTTTACGGCTTAAAAACCTTTGGATCCTTAAGGTTAAGTTAAACACCCAAAAGGTGAATACCAACAAAACAAAAACGCCAAAATAGGGGTGATTCAATGCTTCTGCGGCTTGTTGCATCAGGCTCTCAAACTCCTTTAATTATTACTTTTAGCAAACGATGGAAGCAATTAAACCATGTTTTTGCTAATCGTTAGCTGAAAAAATAAAAATTATTTTAACATCTCTTAAGAGGCCATTTCTATGAGTTTGGGCATTAAATCTTGCATGGCATTCACCGCGCTTTCATTAATGCATTGGACATTCTGGGGCAAATGAGCGTTTTTAGCTTTAGGGTCAATGTAATAAATGAGGGCGTCTTTATGCGCATGCGTGTAGAGGCTAGCGGCGGGATAAACTTGCAAAGAAGTGCCAATGATGATTAAAAGGTGCGCTTGTTTGACTAAAGAAATCGCTTCTTTAAGCAAAGGCACCTCTTCGCCAAACCACACAATATCAGGGCGTAATTGCGATTTGTCTTTAGCCAAGTCGCCTAAATTCAAGTCCTTTTCCCACCTATAGACTAAATTAGGATCTTTCTCGCTGCGAACGCTTAATAATTCCCCATGCAAGTGCAAAATGCGAGAAGAACCCGCTCTTTCATGCAAATCATCTACATTTTGGGTGATGATATTGACTTGATAGTGTTTTTCCAATTCCGCTAAAGCCTTGTGGGCTTTGTTAGGATAAACTTCAAAAAGCTGTCGGCGCCTTTGGTTGTAAAAATCCAACACTTTTTGCGGGTTCTTTTTCCAGCCATAAGGCGAGGCGACTTCCATGATGTCATGCCCTTCCCACAAACCGCCAGCGTCCCTAAAGGTTTTAATCCCGCTCTCTGCTGAAATGCCAGCCCCGCTTAAGATCACTAAATTTTTCATATTTCCTCCTCGATGATTTCAATATGAGTGCCGCTGAATTTGTCATGCAAAAAAAACTTAAAAATAAAAGGTGCAACAAACCCTATGAGTAACCCCATGCTCAACACCCACAAAACAAAGCGCCACAACGCTAAAAAAAATCCCACTTCTTTACCATTATTTTTGACTAATCTAAACTGAGCGTAACGCATTCCAGGGCTTTGGGATTTAAAAGCGATAAAAAAGCTGTGCGTTAGGGCGTAAAAAAGCAAGCATAAAAAAATCGCGCTCTGGTTTTCCCTAAAATCCTTCGCGCTCCCTAAAATCGCATAAGTCATTATGTAAAGCATGGGGGTATAAATCATAAAAATATCGGTGATAAAGGCCTTTAAGCGCAAAGAAAGATACAGCCCTTTTAAAGGGCTTTCTAAAATGTGCTTTTTTTTTAATATTTTATTTTTTTTGGTTTTTTTAGTTGCCACGACTTCCCGGTTTGATAGCGACGCTAGTAGCACATAAAGGGCAAGAGCTAGGCTTGTGCATGTCAAAAACAAAATCTTCTAAAGCAAACAAGGGCAAATGGCTAGGCAAACACGCGCCCTCTTGAGCTTTTAAATGAGAATGAACGCGCTTGCAAATGCCCCGATTGGCTAAAGCACCAAAAGCCACGATTTGAGCGCCCTTTTCTTCTAAGACTTTAGCGCATTCCATAGCGGATTTTCCCGTAGTGATGATGTCCTCACACACTAAAATTTTTTCGTTTTTTTTGACTTCAAAACCACGCCTTAATGTCATGGTATTATCCACCCTTTCAGTGAAGATAAAACGCACGCCCAAAGCCCTTGCAAGCTCATACCCAGCCAAGATCCCCCCAATCGCAGGCGAGCATATGCATTCAATATTCAAATGGGCTTCTTGGATTTGTTTGGCTAATTCTTTAGCTAATCGTTCGGCTAGTTTGGGATCTTCTAAGACTTTAGCGGATTGCAAATAATAATTAGAATGGAACCCGCTGCTGAGCAAGAAATGCCCCTCTAATAGCGCTTTAGCGTTTTGATAACATGCCTTAATATCCATGGTTTAGACCTTTAAGATCGCATCTTCTTTGTTTTTCACGCTTTCATCAATTTTTTTAATGGCTTCATCGGTGGTTTTTTGGATCTGCTCTTGGGCTTTTTTGCTTTCATCTTCGCTGATTTCTTTGTCTTTTTCTAATTTTTTTATCTTGTTGTTAGCGTCTTGGCGGATATTCCTTACAGCCACTTTAGCCTTTTCGCCCATCGCTTTGGCGTCTTTTGCGATGAGTTTTCTTTGCTCGGTTGTCATGGGCGGGAAAAAAAGCTTGATCGTTTCGCCATCGTTATTAGGATTCACGCCGATATTGGCTTCTTGAATGGATCGTTCAATTTCTTTGAGCAGGTTTTTTTCCCATGGGTTGATTTGAAGGGTGGTCGCATCCAAACTCATCACGGAGCCGACTTGGTTTAAAGCCGTGGGCGTGCCGTAATAATCCACTTTGATGTGATCTACAATATTGACTGAGACTTTCGCGCTCCTTAGAGTGGAAAAATCCCTGTTTAAAGCTTGAACGCTTTTTTGCATCAAATCTTTGGTTTCGTTATAAATGGCTTGTAGCATTATTTTTCATCCTTTTTTTGGTTTGTGTGGGCGTTGGTTTGCGTTGCATGCGTTTTAGGCTTTTGGTGGGTGGTGGTTGGGGGCGTTTTGGCGTTCTCTTTGGTTTTTTCAACACCCTTTATGCCATTTTCTTTGGCATCATTCTTTTCATTCTTTTCATTCTGTTTGGGGCTTTCAACAAAAGGCGTTTTGGCTGGCTCTTTAGGAAGCTCTTTAGGCGTTTGTGTAGGCATTAAAGGATTAGTGGGGGCTTGCTCTAAAGGGTTGAGCGTTGGGTTGAGTGTGGGATTAAGCGTAGGGTTGAGCGTGCCGGTGGCAGGGACTAAGGGCGAAAGCTCTTTGTTGGTTTTAGTTTCATCTAAAACGCTTTTGCCGTATTCTTTGTTGTAAAAATAGCCCAAAGCGATGGTGTTGATGACAAATAACAGCCCTAAAAACATGGTCAATTTCGCCATAAAGCTTGCGGGCCCTTTAGCACCAAATAAAGAATCGTTGCTCCCGCTATAAGCCCCTAAGCCGATGCTAGAACTTTTTTGCAACAAAACCACCACCACAATCAATACCGCTAAAACAATTTGTAAGCCTAACAGAGCGCTCGTCATAAACACTGATTCCTTAAATCCCTAAAATTTAGAAAAAATTACGCTTGATCTTATCTAAAATTTGCTAAGAATACACTAAAATTTAGTTTTAATTTCAATCGTAGTGTGTTAAAGGCGGTGGTGTTGGACTCTTTTCATTCATTTAATCAGCATGCATTCAATAAGCATGCCAAAACTTATCACCTTTTTGCTCATATCCAGCAGCAAATCGCTATCTGTCTTGTTCAATTTTTAAAACAAAAACATTACGCTAAAGTTTTGGATTTAGGATCAGGGAGTGGGGCTGTTTTTAACGCTTTAGAGCGGCAAAATATTGTGATTGAAAGTTTTATCGCTTTGGATAATTCCATAAACATGCTCAAATTGCACCCCACGCAATCTATTAACATTCAAAAAATCTCTTTAGAGCATGCGGATTTTGAAGAACATGTTTTTTGCGATTATGATTTGGTTGTGTCTTCTTCCTCTTTACAATGGGCAAGGGATTTAAAAAGCGTTTTAGAAAAAATCGCTCTTTCTAGTAAGGAGGTGGCTTTAGCTATCCATACGGATTTTAGTTTGCATGAAGTGCATGAGTTTTTAGGCACGCCTTCGCCTTTAAGGGATCTCAAAACGCTCAAATCCTTAATCAAAAACGCTTTTAAAAATTTTCAAATAGAATTGGAAAACAAGCGCTTCGCTCTTTATTTCAACCGCAAACAAGATTGCTTGAATTACCTTAAAAAATGCGGTCTTTTAGGGGGTTCAACGCTGAGTTTCAAGCAAAAAAAACATTTTTTTCAAAACATGGCGTTTGAAAAATTGAGCTATGAAGTGTTACTCTTTTCGGGGATCAAGCGTTCTTAAAAACTAAGACAAATTAAAATATTAAAATTAGGTGGTTACAATAACACTAACTAAAACAACGAGAAATAACATGCATAAAAAACGAGTCTTTTCAGGCATCCAACCTACCGGGCAAATCCATTTGGGCAACTATTTAGGAGCGATCAAGCATTGGGTAGAGATGCAAGATGAATATGAAAACCTTTTTTGCGTCGTCAATTCGCATGCGATCACCCTACCCATAGATCCTGCATTTTTAAAATCCCAAAGCTATGAATTGGTCAAATTGCTTTTAGCTTGCGGGATTAATCCTAAGCAATCGGGGTTATTCATTCAAAGTGAAGTGGATGAGCACCCGGCTTTAGCATGGCTATTAAATTGCCAGGTGTCTATGGGGGAAATGCAACGAATGACGCAATTCAAAGACAAGTCTTTAAAAAACCCTAAAAGCGTGAATGTGGGGCTTTTCAATTACCCTATTTTGATGGCGTCAGATATTTTATTATACCAAAGCGATTTAGTGCCAGTGGGCGAAGATCAAAAACAGCATTTAGAGCTCACACGAAACGTTGCAGAAAAATTTAACAGGGATTTTGGGAACTGCTTTAAAGTGCCAGAGCCTTTGATCGCTAAAGTGGGGGCAAGGGTTATGGGGCTAGACGATCCAAAAGTGAAGATGAGTAAATCGCATCAAGGGGCTAACCATGCAATTTTCCTTTTAGATGAGCCGGACATTATTGTAAAAAAAATCAAAAAAGCGGCCACGGATTCTATGGGCGTTATTGAATTTGATGAAACAAGAGAGGGCATTTTTAACCTTTTGAATATCTACATGCTTTTAAGCGATGAAAGCCCAGAAAAGATAGAAGAGCGTTTCAAAAATAAGGGCTATGGGGATTTTAAAAAGGAATTGGCTGAAGTAGTGATCCAATCTTTAAAGCCTATTCAAGAAAGATACCAAGAAATCAGCGATGATGAGGTGAAAGCCGTTTTAAATGGTGGCGTCAAAAAAGCCAGGCCTTTAGCGCAAATGACTTACCAAAAGGCTAAAGAATTGATGGGGTTGGTTTAGATGAAAATTTTAAGTTTGTGGTTAGGGGTGTTTTGTTTCCTTAAGGCTACGCCTTATTTATACTTGGGCGAAGAGCCTAAATATAAAGACAATTTCACGCATTTTGAATACGCTAACCCTAACGCTAGAAAAGGCGGTGTCTTAAGAAATGACGCCATAGGGACTTTTGATAGCCTTAACCCTTTTGTGCTTAAAGGCACTAAAGCCGAAGGCTTGGATCTCATTTATGACACTTTAATGGTGCAAAGTTTGGACGAACCTTTTGCAGAATACCCCTTAATCGCTAAAGATGCAGAAGTGGCTAAGGATAACAGCTATGTGATTTTTACCCTAGATAAAAGAGCGAGATTCAGCAATAACGCTCCCATTTTAGCGAGCGATGTGAAGTTTAGCTTTGATACGATCATGAAATTAGGATCGCCTATTTATAGGCAGTATTACCAAGATGTTAAAAAGGCGGTTATCTTAGACAAACACCATGTTAAATTCATTTTCAAAACCACTGAAAATAAAGAGTTACCTCTCATTTTAGGGCAGTTGCAAATCTTTTCCAAAAAAGCGTTTCAAAAGGATTATTTTGAAAAAAACCCTTTACTCATTCCTGTTTCTAGCGGCCCTTATGTGATCGCTTCTTTTGATGTGGGCAAGAAAATCACCTACCAAAGAAACCCTAATTATTGGGCGAAAAATTTGCCCAGCAGAAAGGGGCAATTCAATTTTGATCAAATCAAATTTGAGTATTACAAAGATGAAACCGTCGCCTTACAGGCTTTTTTAAGCGGGGCGTATGACTGGCGCCTTGAAAGCACGGCTAAGGTTTGGGCTAGGGGCTATGTGGGGAAAGCTATAGACAATAAAGAGATTACGAAGTATTTGATAGCCCACAAAATGCCAAGCGGCATGCAAGGGTTTTTCTTCAACACGCGCCGAGAAATTTTCAAGGATAAAAGGGTGCGTGAAGCCTTATTTTATGCGTTTGATTTTGAATGGGCGAATAAAAATTTGTTTTTTTCGCAATACAAGCGCACCACTAGTTTTTTCAGTAACTCTATCTATGCGTCCCCTCCCCTCCCAAGCCCTGAAGAAAAAGCCCTGCTAGCCCCTTATGAAAAGAGTTTGGATGAAAGGGTTTTTAAAGAGCCTTATATCGTGCCTAGAACCGATGGGCCTGATGTTTTAGGCTATAATTTGAGGGAAAATTTAAAATACGCCCAAAAGCTTTTAGAGAGCGCGGGCCTTTCCTACAAAAACATGCGTTTGGTGGATAAGAATAACAAGCCTTTCAGTTTCACTTTGCTTTTAAACAGCCCGGCATTTGAAAGACTGGCCCTAGCTTTTGCTAAAAACTTAAGGGTGTTAGGGATTGAAATGAAAATCCAAAGAGTGGATTTAAGCCAGTATGTCAATCGGGTCAAAAGCTATGATTTTGACATGATTGTAGGAGTGATTGGCCAATCGTCTTTCCCGGGTAATGAACAACGCTTTTATTTTGGCTCTTTGAGCGCTAAAGAAAAAGGCACAAGAAATTATGCGGGAATCTCTAGTAAAGCGGTAGATGATTTGATTGAAAAAATCATTAACGCTAAAGATTACAAGGAGCAATTAGCCGCCATTCAAGCGATGGATAGGGTGCTGTTGTGGGGGTTTTATGTGATACCGCATTTTTATTTGCCTAATTACAGGATCGCGGCGTATAATTACATTGGTATGCCTGAAGTTAGCCCTAGCTATGGATTTTCGCCGTATTTGTGGTGGATAAAAGAAAAGGATCTTCAATGATTGCTTACATCCTTAAACGCTTGCTTTTAATTATCCCTACTTTATTAGCCATCATGACGATTAATTTTTTTCTGATCCAATCGGCTCCTGGAGGCCCCATAGAGCAGATGATGGCTAAAATCAATAACACGCAATCCAAAGAAACCCAAGGTCTTGTTAAAGAGCGTTCGTATAGGGCGTCTCAAGGGTTGGAGAGCGATTTGTTAGAAAATTTAAAAAAACTCTATGGTTTTGACAAGCCTATAGGGGAGCGCTACCTTCTCATGCTCAAAAAATATCTGCAATTTGATTTTGGGGAGAGCTTTTATCGCCAGATTAAAGTGATAGATTTGATTAAGGAAAAATTGCCCGTATCCATTTCGTTAGGGTTTTTTAGCACGCTTTTGATTTATCTTATCTCTATCCCTTTGGGGATTTTCAAGGCCAAACGCAATAACGAGCCTTTAGACGTGTTAAGCAGCGTGGTGATCATTGTCGCTAACGCTATCCCGGCCTTTTTGTTTGCGGTGGTGTTGATCGTGTTTTTTGCCGGAGGGAATTATTGGCACTGGTTCCCTTTAAAAGGGCTAGTGAGCGATAATTTTGAAAGTTTGAGCGCGTTAGGTAAAATCAAGGATTATTTATGGCATATCACTTTGCCCGTTCTTTGCATTTCTTTAGGGGGTTTTGCAAGCCTCACGCTTTTAGTGAAAAACTCTTTTTTAGATGAAATGGGCAAGCTCTATGTGGTGAGTGCTAAGGCTAAGGGCTGTTCAGTGGGGCGTATTTTTTATGCGCATGTGTTCCGTAATGCGATTTTATTAGTGGTGGCGGGTTTTCCGCAGGCTTTTTTGGGCATGTTTTTTAGCTCAAGTTTGTTGATAGAGATTGTTTTTAGCCTGGATGGGTTAGGGCTTTTAGGGTATGAAAGCATTGTGAGTAGGGATTATCCCGTTGTGTTTGGTTCGCTTTATATTTTCACGCTTTTAGGTTTGGTAGCGAGTTTGATAAGCGATTTGCTCTGCGTGGTGATTGACCCTAGGATTGATTTTGAAAAGCGTTGAGGGTAGGAATGAAAACTGAGATGAAATCTTCTTTAAAACTTTTTATGCGGCCTTTGTTGGTGGTTTTAGCGTTCATGTTGTTGTATGCTTTAGTGCATGCCGTGCTTGGTTTTTATGTGAAAAAAGACAGCGCTCCAATAAGCCCGAATGTAGAAAAAACCGAGACAGAGCGCCAAAACGGCGCGCTTTCGCCC
>ASYU01000032.1:0-1737 GCA_000448465.1 Helicobacter pylori PZ5056
ATCATAGCTCAAAAGGATTTCTGGCTCGCCTTTTTTAAGCAAGGGCAAATGCGATGGCGTTAAGGCTGTCCCAAGCGTGGCTGTGGCGTTTTTAAAACCCGCCTGATGCAATAAAATCACATCCAAATACCCCTCTGTTACAATGACTTGCTTTTGTTTATAGATGTGTTCTTTGGCCAAATGATAGCCATAGAGCAAACTGGATTTATCAAAAAGCTTACTTTGGGGCGAATTGATATATTTGGCCGCTTTTTCTTTTAAGGTGCGCCCTCCAAAACCCACCACTTGAGCGCTAGGGCTATAAATAGGGAACATGATGCGATCCAAAAAGCGCAAATAGGTTTTATCCTCTTTATCGCTCTTGCCTAGCACGCCTAATTCAATCAGTTTATCCTTATTCAGACCTTTATTTTCAATGCCGTAATCAATTTTATTCGTGCATAAGCCTAACTTAAACGCTTTGATGTTCTCTAGGCTAAGCCCTCTTTTTTGCAAATAATTCAAAAAAAACGGGGCACTAAAAAGCTCTTCTTGATACAACGAACTCACCATTTCTAAAAGGTGGTAGTCTTCTTTATGATCGTAATAAACGCCTTTGTCATACTCTAAAGTTATATTGAATCGGTGGGCTAATTTCTCAAGCGCTTCCACAAACGAAAGCTTTTCAAACGCCATCACAAATTTAATGCTATCCCCGCTCGCCCCACACCCAAAGCAATGGTAAAACCCTTTGATTTGATTGACGCTAAAACTCGCGCTCCTTTCTTCATGAAAGGGGCAACAAGCCATGTAATTCGAACCTGACTTCCTCAAATCCACATAAGAGCTAATGACTTCTACAATATCTATCGTTTGCAAAAGGCGATCAATGGAACTTTTAAGAATCATTTTTCATGCTTTCTGGGCTTTTTTGGTTTGACTTTCTCAAAAGGGATTATACTCAATAAATAAAATCTTAAAAAGGTTTGTTGATAACGCCTCTTTTTCTAATACTTATATTTTTAAACTAATGAAACTTGATACAAATAGACTTAATAATCCTTATAATTATATTATTAGCTTTGTTTTTATGGCTTGACTTATCCCTAAAAATGCGCTATAGTTGTGTCGCTTAATAACAATAAGCGCTAAATTTCTATTTTATTTATCAAAACTTAGGAGAACTGAAATGAAGTTTCAACCATTAGGAGAAAGGGTCTTAGTAGAAAGACTTGAAGAAGAGAACAAAACCAGTTCAGGCATCATCATCCCTGATAACGCCAAAGAAAAGCCTTTAATGGGCGTAGTCAAAGCGGTTAGCCATAAAATCAGTGAGGGTTGCAAATGCGTTAAAGAAGGCGATGTGATCGCTTTTGGCAAATACAAAGGCGCAGAAATCGTTTTAGACGGCACTGAATACATGGTGTTAGAACTAGAAGACATTCTAGGTATTGTGGGCTCAGGCTCTTGCTGTCATACAGGCAATCATGACCATAAACATGCTAAAGAGCATGAAGCTTGCTGTCATGATCACAAAAAACACTAAAAAACATTATTATTAAGGATACAAAATGGCAAAAGAAATCAAATTTTCAGATAGCGCAAGAAACCTTTTATTTGAAGGCGTGAGACAACTCCATGACGCTGTTAAAGTTACCATGGGGCCAAGAGGCAGGAACGTGTTGATTCAAAAAAGCTATGGCGCTCCAAGCATCACCAAAGACGGTGTGAGCGTGGCTAAAGAGATTGAGTTAAGCT
>ASYU01000033.1:0-31703 GCA_000448465.1 Helicobacter pylori PZ5056
CCTATGCGATTGCGAATGCGCTTTTTGGAGGGAGTGCGAGCTATGTAGCGTTAGAGTTCAAACAGCATGGTTTTGAAGCGGGGTTTGTGGGCTATGTCATGTTTAGTATTGTTATCTTTATGGTTATGGTTATCCTATTCCCTAAAAAAACCTATTTGGAATGAATCTGTTTTTATTTAATTTTTGCTATAATTTTTCCTTTTAAAAGGATTATTCGCATGCAAAATGGGTATTATGCGGCCACAGGTGCTATGGCGACACAATTTAACCGCTTGGATTTAACCTCTAATAATTTAGCTAATTTAAACACCAATGGCTTTAAAAGAGATGATGCGATTACAGGCGATTTTTTAAGGCTTTACCAACAATACCGAGAGCAACTGCCCTTAGAAGATCAAACCAAAGCGAGCGCGAAGTATCTAAACCGCAACCTCAATCGTGTGCCTATCCTATCAGAAATTTATACCGATAGGAGTCTTGGCGCGTTTGAAGGGACGCATAACCCCCTAGATTTTGCCCTAACAAGCCCTAATCTCTATTTTGCGATACAAACTAATGAGGGCGTCGCTTATACCAGAGATGGGCATTTTAGCGTGGATAAAGACGGCTTTTTGGTAACCCTTAATGGCTTTAAGGTGCTTTCACGCTCTGGATTGAACGAAAAAGGAGGGATCATGCTCATGCCTGACGCTGAAATTGAAGTGGATCAAAATGGCGGAATCACTTTTAGGGATAATGAAGCCCAAATTCAAGCGGGCGCGTTGGCTTTAGTGAGTTTTAGCGAACCAAAAAACCTTAAAAAAATAGGGCAAAACCTTTATACCTATCAAGGCGAAGGCGTTCATCAAGTCTCTGACTCTGGCGCGTTAAGGCAATCCATGCTAGAAAAAAGCAATGTCAATGCGGTGCGTGAAATGAGCGCTTTGATTGAAATCAACCGCTTTTTGGACATGTATTCTAAAGTGCTAAAAACCCATCAAGATGACATGAACGCCGAAGCGATCAACAAACTCGCTACAAAAGCTTAGACTTTTGGCGATTTTAAAATCCATAGGAGGGTTTTTACGATACCCTAACTCTCTAATAACGCTTTTTTAAAAGCCTTGTTAATCTTTTTTGTATAACATTAGTTTTAAAAGAGTTTAAAGAATTAAATGTCTTTTCTTTTGTAATCGCTTGCAAAGTCGAAACAATCGCAAGCTTCTCTTTATAGCCGCTAGCTATTCAACAATAATTCAATTTTAATTATTTCGTTTGTTGTTTAAAACGCTCTTTATTGTGGTATTCTGTAAGCAAACGCCCCCATTTTTCTTGTTATGGCTCTTGTGTTTTAAGCTCGTTTGTGGTAGGGTATTCCCATTAAGGTTTGAGACGCTATAGTTGATGCCGTCTCTGTAATGATTAGAGAGTGTCGGCTTGGTTTCTAATTCCCTTAATGTTTTTATCGCCCCAATCAAGCTTTTTGATTACCCACTTGATTATCAGCGTTCATTTTAAGATAGAGCCATTTTAAAAGCTTGTAAAAATTTCTTTCTGCTTCCATTAATCTTTAACAAGTCATTCTTTTGTAATTTGATTATGCCTTTTTGGCATAACCAACACTATATCTAAAGAAATCTTTTTTCTTGTTTGTGAATGTAGTTTTATATTCTTACTCCAACGCCAAGTCAATCAAAATTTGCCAATTCTCTTTATAGTGTTGGAGTTGCGACAGGCTCTTTGTGTTGCCCCATTCTTGTGTGTCTTCAATAGGGATAATATAGCATTCGCTCGTGCGAGTGTCTATCCCTAAAATCAAATCGCAATCTTTTTTGGTGTATTTGTAAGTGCGTTTAGGGGCATTCCTATCAATTTGAACCCCACTCCTATAGCCCCCTGTAAAATTCAAGGTATCTCCCCCTGTGCCTTTAATCTGTATCCTCAATAATTTCTGCTTTCCCCCTAGATCCACAATGGCATCATATTTAGCGTTTGTAACATCCACCCTGCTACAAGGAAATCCTGCTTTAATCACTCTTCCTATAGCAATGAGTTCATCAGCGTTGCCATTCATTGTGCGAAAAATCCCCTTGTCAATACCGGTTAAATTGATTACCCAAGCTTGATGTGCATGATTATCCATAAACAACCTTTTTAATTTCTAACGCTAAAGCTTTAATCACAGGCACACTCACAGAATTACCAATTTGTTTATAAAGTTTGCTTTTAGCAGCATTAGGTAAAACATAATCTTTAGCGAAACCTTGAAAATTCAGACATTCTTTAGGCGTGAGTTTTCTTATACCTTTCTCGTCTAAAACTAAAGGCACATTATGCCCTCCTGTCCCCATGTTGGCTGTAAGAGTGGGGCAAAGATTGTTTTTATTTTCTCTTACATAATGCCTGCGCCATTGGTAACAAGTGTCTCTTTTGGTGATTTCTTTTTTTAAAGTCTCATAAAAACGATACTGCTTGTAATAAAATTCCTCACCTACTTTTATTTCTAATAAATCCTTAATGCTTTGCGTGTGATTGATTTTTAAAGGAAAATGAAAACGCTTATAATGGTTTTTATCTAAAAATCCTATAATATAGATCCGCTCTCTATTTTGTGGTATAGTAGAATATTCATAAGTGTTTAGTATTTTATAATGGACAAAATAGCCTAAGTTTTTTAAAGTTTCTAAAATAAACTTTAAGGTTTCCCCCTTATTGTGGCTCACTAAATTTTTTACATTTTCTAATAATAACACTTGAGGTTTTTTGGCTTGAATGATGCGAAACATTTCCATAACAATCGCCCCTCTTTCATCATTAAGCCCTTTTTGCAACCCAGCAATGCTGAACGCTTGACAAGGAAACCCCGCGCTTATCAACCCAACATCTTCTAACTCATTAGGGTTTAAATCTTTAATGTCTTGTTCTAAAAGCTTGTGTTTGAAATTAGCCCTATAAGTGTTGCATGCGTCTTTGTCCAATTCATTCGCCCAGCCAATTTCAAAGCCCGCTTGTAAAAACGCGCATTCAAACCCTCCAATCCCAGCAAAAAGTGAGCCTACTTTCATCAAACGCCCTAATCAATCTTTAATATCGCTAAAAACGCTTCTTGGGGAAGTTCTACCTTGCCGATAGCCTTCATGCGTTTCTTACCCTCTTTTTGCTTTTCTAAGAGTTTTCTTTTTCGTGTAATATCGCCCCCATAGCACTTAGCCGTTACATTCTTACCGACAGATTTAATCGTCTCTCTGGCGATGATTTTATTCCCCACGCTCGCTTGGATAGCGACTTCAAAAAGCTGTCTTGGGATAAGCTCTTTCATCGTTTCCACTAAAGCGCGCCCCTTTTCATACGCCTTATTTTTATCTATAATGATAGAAAGCGCATCCACCACATCGCCTGCCACCCTCACATCCAACTTCACCAAATGAGCCTCTCTGTTTTCTATAGGCTCATAATCAAAGCTCGCATACCCTTTCGTGCAAGATTTGAGCTTGTCATAAAAATCCATCACAATTTCATTGCTCGGCAAGGAATAAGTGAGCATGACACGAGACTGGTTTAAATATTCCATTTTTTCTTGAATGCCTCTTTTATTGTTCAATAACTGCATTAAATTACCCAGAAATTCACTCGGCGTGATGATCGTCGCCCTAACAAAAGGCTCTTTGATGCAAGCGATATGATTTTCAGGGGGCAATTCGCTAGGGTTTTGAACGTATTTGATGCTATTATCCGTTAAATGCACTTCATACACCACCGTGGGAGCGGTAGCGATTAAGTTAAGACCAAATTCCCTTTCCAGCCTTTCTTTGATCACTTCCATGTGCAATAGCCCTAAAAAGCCCACCCTAAAGCCAAAGCCAAGCGCCACAGAACTTTCAGGCTCAAAATTTAAAGCGCAATCGTTAAGCTGGAGTTTCAATAGCGCCTCTCTTAAATCTTCAAACCGGTCCGTTTCTATAGGGTAAAGCCCCGCAAAAACAAAGGGTTTAGCCGGCATAAAGCCTTCAATGGGTTTAGGGGTAGGGTTTTTAGCGTCTGTGAGCGTATCACCCACCGCAATATCAGTAACGCTCTTTAGCCCCAAACTCACAATGCCAATCTCGCCACATTCTAAACTTTTGGTGGGGATTTTTTTCAAAGGGTTAGGGTAGTATAGCCCTAAAACGCCATGTTTTTTACCCGTCCCCATCACTAAAATTTCTTGTTCTGTGTTGATGCTCCCATCCATGATCCGCACCAACGCTAGCGCCCCTAAATAATTGTCAAACCATGAATCATAAATGAGCGCTTTTAAGGGAGCGTTAGGATCACCGCTAGGGGCAGGAATGGTCGTAATGATCTTTTCTAACAAATCTTTAATGCCAAGCTTAGCTTTAGCGCTCACTTCATTAGCATTAGAGCAATCAATCCCTATCGTGTCTTCTATATCCTGTTTGACTTCTAAAACATTCGCATTAGGCAAATCAATTTTATTGATCACCGGTAAAATTTCTAAATTGTTATCTAAAGCGATATAAGTGTTTGCAATGGTTTGCGCTTCCACGCCTTGAGTGGCATCCACCACTAATAACGCCCCTTCGCACGAACACAAAGAGCGAGACACTTCATAGCTAAAATCCACATGCCCTGGGGTGTCAATGAGGTTTAAAACATAATCCTCCCCCTTAAAAGTGTAATTTAAGTGCACACTTTGAGCCTTAATCGTAATGCCCCTTTCTTTTTCAATATCCATAGTGTCCATCACTTGGCTCTTCATTTCTCTGTTACTGATAGCGTTGCATTCAGAAATCAAACAATCCGCTAAGGTGCTTTTACCATGGTCAATGTGAGCGATAATGGAAAAATTGCGGATATTCTTCATTGGCGTAGGCGTCTTTTCTTTCATCTCTCTTGTCCTAAATCTTTTAAAATAGCGTCAGTCAAACTCTCTGTATCTAAGCCTAAGGATTTTTCCACTAAAGCGGTGTTCCCATGCATGATAAATTCATCAATGATTTCAAAGCTTTTAACAGGCTTTAAAATATTTTGTTCGCTCAAAAACTCTAAAATCGCGCTAGCCACCCCCCCAAGCTTGTAATTATCGCTAAAAACATAGAGCTTTTGATAAGGGGCAACGATCGCACTTAAATTTTGATCTAAAGGTTTAAGGAATCTCAAATCCAAAAGCGCGCACTCTATGTTTCTTTCTTTTAAAGCCAGTTGGACCAAATGCGCCCGCCCCACGCCATTACCATAGCCTATGAGTAAAATTTCGCCCTCTTTTTTCAATAATTCGCTTCGCCCCAAAACAAAACCGCTAGGCTCAAAAACCCCCTCTTTTAACGCAAACGATCCCCTAGGGTAGCGGAACGCGCAAGGACTTGAATCATGCTCATTAGCAAAATATACGGCGTTTTTTAAAGTCTCATTGTCTCGTGGGGCAAAAATGACCATGTTAGGGATAGAGCGCAAATACGACACGTCTAAAAGCCCTTGGTGCGTCTCGCCATCTTCGCCCACAATCCCAGCCCTGTCAATGGCTAATTTAATCGGTAGGCTAGAAATGCAAGCGTCATGCACAATGGAATCATAAGCCCTCTGCAAAAAAGTAGAATAGATACTCACAAAAGGTTTAAACCCCTCTTTAGCCATAGCGCTGCTAGAAGTTAAAGCGTGTTGTTCAGCGATAGCGACATCAAAAAAGCGCAAAGGGTAAGCGTCAATGAGTTTGTCTAATCCTGTGCCGCTAGGCATCGCAGCGGTTACGCCTACGATTTTTTCATCTTTTTTAGCTAATTCTAAAAGGGCGTTAGAATACGCTTCAGTGGGCGATAGAATCGCGCTTTTAGATTTTTTAGACAAGCCGGTATCCAAATCAAAAGGCCCCACCCCATGCCATTTTTCATACCGCCCTTCAGCGATTTTATAGCCTTTGCCTTTTAAGGTTTGCGCATGGATTAACACCGGTTCTTTAAGCTCTTTGGCTAATTTCAAGGTTTCAATAATCGCACCTAAATCATGCCCATTAATAGGCCCTATATAGTTAATGCCCAATTCTTCAAAAAACACGCCCGGGGTGATGAGCTTGAAAGATTCTTCAAAACGGCTCGCTAAGTAATTCACGCTTTCAGGTAAGGTGCTTAAGATTTTTTTAACTTTAGAGCGGAAAGACTGATAAAACGGGCCTTTCATCAGCTGGCTAAGGGCTTTGGATAAAGCGCCAATAGGCGTGCTGATACTCATTTCATTATCGTTCAAAATCATGATCATGGGGTATTTCCTATCGCCCAGTTCGTTTAAGGCTTCATAAAAAATCCCTGCACTAATACTCCCATCGCCTAATAAAGCGATAGGCATGCCTAGCGTTTGTTTCAAACGAAAGGCTTTAGCCACCCCCACGCCTATGGACACAGAAGTGGAGCTATGCCCGGCAATGAAATAATCGTATGTGCTCTCGCTGGGTTTAGTAAAGCCGCTCAAACCCTTGAATTGCCTTAAAGTGCTAAAGCTTTCAAAACGCCCGGTTAAAAGCTTGTGGGCGTAAGCTTGGTGCGAAGTGTCAAAAATGAAAGGGTTTTTTTGGCAATCAAATAAGGCATGCATGCCCACAATCAGCTCCACAGCCCCTAAAGAAGAGCTTAAATGCCCCCCATTAGCGCTCACCACTTCTAAAATACGCTCCCGTAGCGTCTGACACACCAACTCCAAGCCTGCAATATCATTAGGGTTTAAATCAAAAGTTTTATTTTGCAAAATCACACCTTAAAATTTTCCAACACGCTTTCTTTGAGCGTTTTAAAGCGCTCCATTAAATTCCCATCAAGGCTCCCGTTAGAGCTAGTGATCATAACGCCTCCTTTAGAAATAGCCTCATTGCTCTCCAATTTGATTTTGGAAGCGTTTTGCAAACGCTCGTTTAAATAAGGGTAATCCAAGGGATTGACTTTTAAATGAATATCCGTTGCGTCTAAAACGTTTTTTAAAAGCTCTTCAGCCAAAGCGAGGGCCACTTTCTGGCTGTTGTCTTCCACTTCCTTAAGGATCACTTCTTTAGCTATATCTATCGCAATCGCACTCAATTCCTTTTCTAAAGCCATTAAATGATTTTCTGAGCTTTTCATTTTTTCATCTAAAGCGGTGATCGCATGCAAAAGCTGGTTTTTTTCTTCATTCACACTGTGAGTGAGTTCGTTACGCATTTTTTCTTCGCCCTCTTTAAAGCCGATTTTATAGCCATCGTTTTTAGCGTTTTCAATCAAAACTTTACTCTCTTCTTGGGCTTTTTCAAATTGCATTTGCAATTTCACTAAATGGCTTGAAAGCTCATCGGTTTTTTTCAATAAGCAATCAATCAAATCGTTTTCTATCGCTTTTTTTTCCAAAGGCTCTTCTGGGTTAGGCGTTTCTAAAGACGCGCTATTAGGATTAATTTTAGGGGGTAAATTTGCCATGCTCTTAAATTCGTATTTTTGAATGTCATGCTTATTCAAATGGTCTTTTTGGATCAAGTTTTTACGGCTATTCAATGACATCTTCCTCTTCACCGGTTTGGATCACGCCTTTTTCTTGCAAGCTCTGCACGATTTCAATGATCTTTCTTTGGGCCACATCCACGTCTTTGATTTTGACCGCCCCTAAATATTGCATTTCTTCTACAAATTGCTCTGCGGCCCTACTGCTCATGTTGTTTAAGAATTTATCGGTTAAATCTTGGGTAGAAGTTTTTAGCGCTAAAGACAAGTCTTTTTTATCCGCCACTTTCAAAATCTCTCTGATAGCGAAATTGTCTAGTTTGGCTATATCTTCAAAAGTGAACATCATTTCTTTAATCGCACCAGCGAGTTTGTTATCCACGCTTTCAATACGAGCGAGCGTGGTTTTAGCGCTCTTTTGGCCCAAGCGGTTAAAGATTTCAGCCACTGCTCTCAAGCCGCCCACTTCAATTTTATAACTGGTGAGCGATTCTAGTTTGTTTTCTAACACCGTGGAAACCCTTTTAACCACTTGGGGCGATATTTCGCCTAAATTCGCCATTCTAATAGAAATCTCGGCTTTCATTTCATCAGGGAAATAGCTCAAAGTTTCAGCCGCATTAGGGGCTTCCATGTGGGCCAAAATCAAGGCAATGGTTTGAGGGTGTTCGTTAATGATGAAATCAGCGAGTTGTTGGGGCTTGATTTTGCCTAAATAAGCGAAGTTTTTTTGCGTTTGCAAGCTTTTAGTGAGTTTGTCCATCACTTTCTTGGCTTCTTCGCTCCCTAAAGTCCTGGTTAAAAGCTCTCTAGCGTATTCTAAACCGCCGGTATTGATGTATTGGTTAGACTGAAAAATTGCAAAAAATTCCTCTAAAACCGCCGCACCGATTTGCTTGTCTGTGCCGTTTAATTGCACGATTTGCTTAGAAATCTCTGTAATGGAGTCAATGTCTAAATGCCTTAAAATCTCGCCCGTGGTGTCTTCGCCCACTTGAATGAGTAAAATAGCGATTTTTTCACTCATGGAAAGTTCGTCTAATTGAGCCTTTTGTTTGGGGGTAAGCTTGGTTGCCATTTTTAACCTTTTTTAACCTTTTGCGCTGTCTGAAGAGATTTCATCTTTGATTAAGAGTTTAAAGAGCGTGGCGATTTCATCAGGACGCTCTTTAATGGTTCCTCTAATCTTTTCTAAAATAATTTCATATCTTACTTCTTCTTCGCTAAAGCTTGCATTAAGCCCTAATTGATCTTCTACTTTTTTCCTCAAATCGCCGAGTTTGTTCAACTCATCTTCTTCTTCGTCCATTTCTTCAAACATGGATTTCACTTCCTTATCTTCATCAGGCACCACTTCAAGCATGCGTTCGCTGAAAGGCACGATCACTTTTTTATAGAAAATAAATAACACTATAAACACCAAAATATACTTGATTAAAGGCGTGAATGAGCCTAAGATTTTTTGAGTTTTGTGCATGATTTTTTCGCTCAAAGTGGCGTTGTCAATCATAGGCGCCATAGGGTTAAACTCAAAATTACTCACCGCCACATCATCGCCTCTATTTTGATTATAACCAATGGCCTGTTTCACTAGAGCGTTGATTTTTTTAAGCGATTCATCGCTCAAAGGCTCGTATTCTAAAGCGTTTGCCCCGTCTTTAAGTGCGATTTTATACCTGCCATCCACCACAACCGCCGCATTCAAGCGCACTAAAGTGCCAAACTCGCCCTTAATCTCGCTAATGGTTTTACCCACTTCATAATTGGTCGTGTTTTGAGACTTTTCGTATTTTTCTGGCTCTTTATTGTCTTTCAATCCTTGCACAGGCCCGATATTGCTCACAACCCCAGGCACGCCGCCGACTTGTTTTTTAGGAGCGCCTTCTTTTTTTTCTTCTAAATTTTGCTCGCTCCTTACGACATTATTGGGATCAAAAGTCTCTTTAGTGCTTTTCTTTTGGCTGAAATCAAACTCCGCATTGACCCTTGCGACCACCTTGTTTTTACCCCCCACAATAGGGGCTAAGATATTGACAATCTTACTCTCTAAAATGTTTTCAAAATTTTGTTTGTAATGCAATTGCTCTAGGGCTAATTCTTTGGAGTTTTCTAATATATCGCCCTCGCCTATTGATTCGCCGTTTTCATTCACGATTTTCACGTTTTCTATCGTGAGTTTAGGCACAGCTGCAGCGATTAAATTTTTAATCCCTAAAATTTGAGTGGGTGAAAGCTTCATGTCAGGCTTGAGTTTGAGCATCACCGAAGCGCTAGGAGGGACTTCTTTAGCCACAAACACGCTGTCTTTAGGGATTGCAATATGCACATTGGCTTTAAGAATGGGGTTTAAACTTTCAATCGTGCGCGACAATTCCCCCTCAATGGCACGAATGAGTTTGATATTCTGATCAAAATCAGTCGCCCCAAAGTCTTTAGTGTCAAAGATTTCAAAGCCCACTTTACTCGTTTTAGGGATCCCTTGAGAAGCCAAAGTGATCCTTTCTTCATACACTTTATCTTTAGGGATGAGAATGGTGTCGTCTTTTAAGATTTTATAAGGGATTTGGTTTTGCTGGAGGTGTTGTAAGATTAAAGCGTTATCGCTAGAGTCCAATCTTTCAAATAAAACCCCATAACCCCCTTGCGCGTAGTCTTTTTCTTTAAAAGGATAAAGCAATAAAAACACGAGTAAAGCGGTGATTAAAACCCCCGCTGCGATCAGGGCGATTTTTTGCTTTTTATTGAGCTTGATGAAAAAATCAACAATCCGTTGCAATAATACCTTTAAATCCAATATTAAAACCTTGATAAAATTTTCATTCTTTTAAGCCGTTCGCTTAGATCTTTTGGAACACGCTCAAATAAATCCCTATGGAAAAACAAGCCCCTAACGCCCCTAAACAAAGCCCTCCTAAAACGCTGCTAAAAGACACCCCTAAAACAATGAGTGCTAAGCCTATTAAAAGAATCAAACCAAGCAAACTATAAGAGAGGATGTTTTGAAATATTTGATGCATGGTGAAATGGGGTATCAATAAGATAAGCAACCCGTAAAAAAGGGCTAAAGAGAGTGCAATAGCACTAGGGAAATTAACGCTGTGCGAAAGCCACTGAATGGAATGCGCCAAAAGATGTTTTAAAGATTCCAAAAGGGCTTCAAATAAGATCACGCTTAGCACAAACCACACCCCAAGCGCTAAGTTTCTGCGATAAAGGCTTAAAAACACCCCCACCAACAAGCTCAAAGGCAACACGAATTGAGAAGAGCCTAAACGGGCGACATTTTGGAGGATTAGAGTTAAAATAGGGCTGGAATTAAAGGGGGTTGAACGCGCAAAATTAAAAATGGCATTGTCCATCAAATGAGCATAATCAAAAAAAACCAAGCCAGCAATAAGGATAAAAAATGCACTAAAAACGCCTCCTAAAAGAAACAGGGTTTTCACTGGTAATAAGAAAAATGGTTTGGGTTGTGTGGAAACATTTTTGAAAGAATTTTCAGCCATTATTTAAAACCCTTTTAGTTAGTTCATTCAAAATGGATATTATACGCCAACGAATTTTAAAATTGCTCTTAAAAGTTTTAAGACAATGAAGTTTAAACACATAAAAGCTTTTTATTTTAATCAAACCTAGTTAATAAGAAACTGAAATTGTTTTTTTTTTGAAACCGCTTTAATTTTTGCCCTCTTTTAAAGCTTTTTAACCCTTTTTAGACTACAATTTTAAGAAGTAAAAATCAAAGGAACGCAATAACTTATGGATAGAGCCAAATTTATATTCGTTACAGGGGGCGTGTTAAGCTCTCTAGGGAAAGGGATTTCATCTTCTTCAATCGCTACGCTTTTACAGCATTGCAATTACCAGGTTTCTATTTTGAAGATTGATCCTTATATTAATATTGATCCAGGCACCATGAGCCCTTTAGAGCATGGGGAAGTGTTTGTTACTAGCGATGGCGCTGAAACGGATTTAGACATCGGGCATTATGAACGCTTTTTGAACAGGAATTTAACGAGGTTGAATAATTTCACTACCGGGCAGATTTTTTCAAGCGTGATAGAAAATGAAAGGAAAGGGGAATATTTAGGCAAAACCATTCAAATTGTCCCCCATGTAACCGATGAAATCAAAAGGCGCATTAAAAGCGCGGCTAAGGGGTTGGATTTTTTAATCGTGGAAGTGGGCGGAACCGTGGGCGATATGGAGGGCATGTTTTATTTGGAAGCGATCCGCCAGCTCAAATTGGAACTAGGGAATGAAAAAGTCATCAATGTGCATGTAACCTTGATCCCCTATATCCAAACCACTAACGAATTAAAAACCAAACCCACGCAACACTCCGTCCAGGAATTACGGCGCCTTGGTGTAACCCCTCAAATCATTTTGGCGCGATCGCCTAAGCCTTTGGATAAAGAATTGAAAAAGAAAATCGCTTTGAGTTGCGATGTGGAGCAAGACAGCGTGATTGTGGCCACAGACACTAAAAGCATTTATGCATGCCCTATTCTTTTCTTGCAAGAAGGCATTTTGACCCCCATTGCCAGACGCTTTAATTTGAATAAACTACACCCCAAAATGGCGGCTTGGAACACCTTAGTAGAAAAGATTATCGCTCCTAAACACAAAGTCAAAATTGGTTTTGTGGGCAAGTATTTAAGCTTGAAAGAATCTTATAAATCCTTGATTGAAGCCCTAATCCATGCGGGTGCGCATTTGGACACGCAAGTCAATATTGAATGGCTGGATAGCGAGAATTTTAATGAAAAGACGAATTTAGAGGGCGTTGATGCGATTTTAGTGCCTGGGGGCTTTGGAGAAAGGGGGATTGAGGGCAAAATTTGTGCCATTCAAAGGGCTAGGCTAGAAAAACTCCCCTTTTTAGGGATTTGTTTGGGCATGCAATTAGCGATCGTGGAGTTTTGCCACAATGTTTTAGGCTTAAAAGGGGCTAACTCTACGGAATTTAACCAACGCTGCGAATACCCTGTGGTGTATTTGATTGAAGATTTTATGGATCAAAACCACCAAAAACAGGTGCGTACCTATAATTCGCCATTGGGTGGCACCATGCGATTAGGCGAATACGAATGCGAAATCATGCCCAACAGCTTGTTAGAAAAGGCTTATAAAAAGCCTAGCATTAAAGAAAGGCACCGCCATCGTTATGAAATCAACCCCAAATACCGCCAAGAGTGGGAAAATAAGGGCTTGAAAGTGGTGGGTTTTGGAGCGAATCATTTGATTGAAGCGATTGAATTAGAAGATCACCCGTTCTTTGTGGGGGTGCAATTCCACCCGGAATTCACCTCCAGGTTGCAAAGCCCTAACCCTATTATTTTGGATTTCATTAAGAGCGCTCTTTCTAAATCCTAATCTAAAGAATGAAACAAAAGCTTAAAGCTCAAATCAAAGAGCGCATGGCTTCTATCGCTTATAATGAAAAAGGGTTTCCTAGCCCCTTTTTATTCAAAGACTTGAAAAAAGCCGCACTCAAAATCATAGAAGCCATGCACGCAAACACAGAAATTTTAGTGGTGGGCGATTATGACGCTGACGGCGTGATTAGCTCTACTATCATGGCAAAATTTTTTGAAAGCCTGAACTATAAGCATGTCCGCATTGCAATCCCTAATCGCTTCATGGATGGCTATGGGATTTCTAAAAAATTTTTAGAAAAACACCACGCCCCTTTGATCATCACGGTGGATAACGGGATCAACGCCTTTGAAGCCGCTCAATTTTGCAAGGAAAAAAATTACACCCTAATCATTACCGATCACCATTGCTTACACCATGATGAAATTCCAGACGCTTATGCGGTGATCAACCCCAAGCGACCGGATTGTGATTTTATCCAAAAGGAAGTATGCGGGGCGTTGGTAGCGTTTTATTTGTGCTATGGAATCCACCAACTTTTAGGAAAAGAAAAAAGCCATTCTAGCGAGTTGTTGTGTTTAGCGGGCGTGGCGACTATCGCTGATATGATGCCTTTGACTTTTTTCAACCGCTTTTTAGTTTCTAAAGCCTTGTATTTTTTGCAAAAAGAATCCTTAGGGGCGATGGGGTTTTTACGCCAAAGAGAAGTTTTTAGAAAACGCTCTTTAAAAGCGAGCGACATTTCTTTTAATATCGCCCCTTTAATCAACTCCGCAGGGCGCATGCAAGACGCTAAAATGGCTTTAGATTTTTTAAGTGCGAATAATTTTCAAGATGGTTATTCTTTGTATGAACGCTTGAAAGCATGCAATTTGAAGCGCAAAATGATCCAACAGCAGGTTTTTGAAGAAGCTTTTAAGCATGCGATGGTTGGAGAAAAGATTATCGTCGCTTTTAAGGATAATTGGCATGAAGGCGTGCTTGGGATCGTGGCTTCAAAATTAGTGGAAGCCACCCAAAAGCCAAGCCTGGTTTTTACCTTTAAAGAAGGGGTGTATAAAGGGAGCGCTCGCAGCTCTCCAAATATTGACTTGATTGACGCTTTGAATGGGGTTTCTTCTTTATTGCTCGGCTATGGAGGGCATAGGCAAGCTTGCGGGCTGAGCGTTGGAAAAAACAATATCGTCTCGCTCTTTGAAACTTTAGAAAATTTTGATTTTAAAGTCTTGCCTTTTTGCGAAACAGAGCCCCCTTTAACGCTCAAATTAAAAGACATTGACAGAGAGCTTTTAGAGATTATAGAGATGGGCGAACCTTATGGACAAGAAAACCCTGAGCCTTTATTCCAAGCAAAAAATTTAGAAGTCATAGAAGAAAAGATCATTAAAGAAAGCCACCAGGTTTTGCGTTTTAAGGATAAAGAATGCGTCAAAGAGGCTATTTATTTTAACGCTGAGCGGTTTTTGAAAGCGGGCGAAAGGGTGAGCGTGCTTTTTAGCGTGGAATTAGATGAGTGTTCTAATGAGCCTAAAATGTTTGTTAAAAGTTTGTTGTAGTGCCTTTTGTTGAAGAAGAATTTGAAATTTTAAAACCCACCAAAGCCTTGTTTTTGGTGCGCGATGTTTTAAAATGCTCTTTAAAAGAAGCCCAACGGCACCTTGACAAGCAACGCTTAAAACAAAACCAACAAGTCGTGCGTAAATCCCAAATGATTCAAGGGGTCGTTAGTTTGATTTATTTCAAGCCTAATGAAAAGCAAGAAAAGCTTGTTTTTGAGGCTAAGGATTTTGGCGCATTTGACAAACCCGCTCAAATTTATACCCACCCTAAAGGCTATTTTTACCATGAAAGCTTATTAGACTGTATCCAATCTCATTTTGGCAAAAACGCCCACCCAGCCCACAGGTTGGACTATGAAACGAGCGGGTTAGTTTTGGCGGGTAAAACCTCACAGAGCGCTAAGGACTTAAAAGCGCTTTTCATGCAAAAAAAAGTGAAAAAAACTTATTTGGCGCTAGCGCATGGGTTAATGGATAAAAGTATCATCATAGACAAACCCATTCTAACGCCACAAAACATTCAAAAAGATTTGCGCATTCGATCTAAAATTTCTCCTTTAGGCAAGCCTTCAATTACCCTTGTTGAGCCTTTAAGCTATAACCCTTTTTTGGATATAAGCTTGCTTAAAATAACCCCACTCACTGGTCGTACGCACCAGATCCGCTTGCATTTAAGCAGTATAAATCACAGGATCGTGGGCGAGGGGCTTTATGGGGTCATAGATGAAAACGCTAGAGAATACCTTCAATTGAAGCGTGAAAATAACGCCCCAACTCTCATGCTCCATGCCGCTAGTTTAGAGTTTGAATTTAAAGGGGCGATCTATAAAATCGCTTCCCCCATGCCCAAACGCTTCATGCCGTTTTTGAAAGATTGACCCCTTTTTTATTGATTATTTTTTGATTATTTTTATTGGGGGGGGGTTTTTGATTAAGGTTTCCTATACGCTTTTTTTAATCCCCCTTATCCTTTCTAGCTTTCAATTCCTCTTGTTTTTTAAGAATCATTTCTTCGGTAATGTTAGAAAGCTTGTCTTTATGGTTTTCATCATTAGAATCTTCTTTGTGGTGGGACTCTTCTTGTTTTTTTGAAATGATTTCTTCAGCAATGTTGGAGAGTTTTTCAAAATTTTTAGCGTCTTTGCGATTGGAGCGGTTTTTTAAATTCTCTCTAATTTGCCTTTTTCTTTGGATTAACGCAAACATTTTTTGGCTGAATTGGTAGCATTTACGCGCGCTTATGACAATCACGCCCCACTTAATCAATAAAGCGATTAAAAGCCAAATAAAAGAGCTAGAAGTGTCCAATAACAACTGGCGCACATCGCTATACACCCAAATATCCACTAAAATAACCAACAAAGTGATGAAAATAGAAAACGCAATGCTTTTAAACCTAAAAAGCCATGCCACGATCACAAACCCTCTCGTGTGCCTGTGGGCTAACAGCCAGCGTTCATTCTTTTCGCTAAAAAAATTCATCAAACCAGAAATTACGCTATTTTTCTTGTTCATTGTCGCCCTTTTCCCAAACTTCTTTAAAATGCTTGGTGGTTTTTTCTTGTTTTTCTTTCAATTCTTTAGCGTGGATTTGCTCTAACAACCTTTTTTCTTCGGCTTCAAACATGATTTTTAATTCTTCTTCATTAAAATCGCTCAGTTGCATGTTCTCTTTTGCCAAGCGTTTTTCCACGATTTTAACCGCTTGCTCCCTGATTTTTTGAGATCTTTCTTTAAAAAGCGCTCGTTTGGTTTTTTGAAACGCTTCATTAGAATTTTTGTGGATCGTTTGTTTGCAAAAATCTAAAAAATCCCTAACTTGATGCATAATTTTCATGGTTATCCGTTTTTAAAGAGTTTTTAAGACTAATGACCCTTAAAAGGATACCAAAAAAAGATTAAAACTCTCTAGTATCTTAAAAGAATAGGGGGCATTTTGGCGATGCTCTTAACCCCCTAAAATAGGGCTTTTGCGGGATAGTTTCTAGGTGAGGCTATCGCATGTTTTTTGTCCCTTATTTTTCTTTGAGCGCCTCGCATGCCTCTTGATCTCCTAATTTGCAGGCTTTAGAGATATATTGATCGGCTTTTGTTAAGTTTTTTTCTACGCCTTGACCATTAATATAAAGCATCGCTAAAGCACCACACCCCAAACCATCTTTTAACTCGCAAGCTTTAGAGTAAAAATAAGCGGCTTTTATTAAGTCTTTTTCTACGCCTTCCCCTTTTTGATATAACACCCCCAAATTACCACACCCCCCACCATTATTCAAATCGCATGCTTTAGCGTAAAAGTAAGCGGCTTTTATTAAGTTTTTTTCCACCCCCTTCCCCATTCCATATAGAAAACCTAAAGCACCACACCCACTACCATTATTCAAATCGCATGCCTTTTCAAAATATTTTTTAGCTTGAATGTAATCTTTCGCTTCAATACTCTTTACGCCCAAATTGAAAAGCTCTTCAGGGTTTGGCTCTGCCATTAACCCCCCCCCCAATAAACACACAACACAAGTACAAAGCCCTAAAAATGGCTTTTTTGAAATTTTCTAGCATGACACTTCTCCCTTTATTAAAAAATTTAAACTTTATTATAATCAAATTGCAATCAGATCTAATGATTTTTTAAAACCTGCTGGCAATAGCGCTCTAAAATCCTGCAAGCGCTCAAAGAGTCTAACCGGCCGTCTTTGGTAGCGAGCCGCTTGTTTTTCCTACCCAAATGCTCCAAATTGTCATAAGCTTCTATGCTAGAATTATCTTCATTAATAAAAACGATTTCGCCCTTAAAATCTACAAGCTTGATAAAATGCTCAATGCGGGCGTGGGTGTCCGCATAGCTTTCATTAGGCTTGCCCACTACTAGCACTTGAATGTTTTTTTCCCTCAATAAATCGCTCAAATCCCTAGAGGCCTGATTCCTGTTGCGGCGTAAAATCGCTTCTAAAGGCAAGATAACGCCGTTTAAAAGCGCAGCGATGCCAATGCGTTTTAACCCCACATCGCATGCTAAAATCATGCTAACACCACGAGATGATTGATGCGCTTGATCTTACCCAACAGCTCGTATTCTAAAAGCTTATCCCCAAATTTGAGATACGCTTCTTCATAGCTAGGGTTTTTCGCGCAATATTCTAAAAATTCATCTTTCATTTCAGGCATTTCTTTTAAATGATAATCTTTTAAAAGGGTGTTTATAAAATTTTGAATATTAAATATCCCTTGAGCCTGCCCTTTTTCTAAAAGCTCGTTAGTGCCATCACTCTCATTCAAGCGTTGGGGTAAAACGAACAAGGGTTTTTGGTATTTCTGGGCTAATCTCGCGCTGCTCATAGAGCCGCTTTGTAAATCCGCTTGGGGGATAATCACCGCATCGCTTAAAGCGATCACCAGGCGGTTTCTGGCTAAAAAAGAGCCTTTAACGGGCATGAAATCCTTTTCATATTCGCTTAAAATCAAGCCGTTTTGCGCGATTTCTTGAATCACTTTATGATTGTTCGTAGGATAGATGAAATCCAAACTGCAAGGCGAAAGCATGATGGTTTTTGGCAAAGCGTTTTCTTGAGCGATAATATCCACGCCTAACGCTCCCCCACTCACAATAACCGCGCCATTTTTAGCAAGCTCTCTGGCCAGAGTGATCGTGTGTTGCTTGCTATAAGGAGTGGGTCTTCTTGTGCCTATGATCGCCACTTTTAAAGGCGCTCTCAAAAGCTTTGTATCGCCCACACAATAGAGCTTTTTAGGGGGGTCTTTGAGCATGTCAAAGGCTTTAGGGATATTTTCTAGCGCGCTGTATTGGAAATGGCTTTTCATTTCAAACTATTTAGGCAATATAATCTCTACTTCAATCGTTTCCACGCTCTGGTTGCTATCAAGGGTTTTGAAATGGATGTCTGAAGATTTAGTGTATTTTTGGATGACGGCAATGATTTCTTTACGCATCTCTTCCATGTAGGGTAAATTTAAAGTGCGCTCTTTGGCTAGAATCAATTTCAATCTATCTGTTGCGGTAGCCGCGCTCCCTTTGTTTTTAAAAAAATCAAACAAACTCATGAAAATATCCCTTTTAACGCGCTAAAAAAGCCTCTTTTAGCCTTAAATTCCACGTATTCCACTTCTTCGCCTAAAATCCTCCTAGTGATGCGTTGGTAAGCCTTCGCGCTCTCGCAATCCGTGCGAATCACCGGCTCGCCCTTATTGGTCGCTGAAATAATATGGTGATCTTCAGGAATGATCCCAATTAAAGGCAAGCATAAAATTTTAAGCACTTCTTCTATAGGAATCATCTCGCCATTTGCCACTAATTCAGGTTTTAAGCGATTGATTATCAAATGCTTATGCACTTCTTCGCCCCTTTTGGCCCGATTAGACTTCGCATCAATAATACCAATCACTCTGTCGCTATCTCTTAAAGAGCTTACCTCAGGCGTTACCACCACTAACGCCATGTCCGCATGCAAAATCGCATGTTCAAAACCGCTTTCAATCCCAGCCGGAGAGTCAATCAAAATATAGTCAAAATCCGCCCTTAAAGCGTTGATTAAAATCGCTACTTTTTCCTTATCTAAAATATTTTTATCCTTGCTTTGTGAAGCCGCTAAAAAAGAAAGGTTTTTGGTCTTTTTATCCGTGATTAAAGCCTGCGAAAGGTTGCAATTTTTTTCCATCACATCCACCACATCATAAACAATGCGGTTTTCTAAGCCTAAAATCATATCCAAGTTCCTAAGGCCTATGTCAAAATCAACCGCTACGACTTTTTTACCGCTCTCAGCCAAGCCGATCGCTAAATTAGCCGTGGTGGTGCTTTTACCCACGCCCCCCTTACCTGAAGTGATAGTAACTACTATTGCCATGTAATTCCTTTTAATTTAATGATTTATTTTTTATGATTGAATGGGGCGCGTAAAATTTCCCCAATTTGTTCTATTTTAGTCTCTTTAAGGGCTTTCCTCTCTGTGTTTAACCTGGGGTAATTCAAGCTCTTTTCTAGTAAAAAATCCTTAGCGAATGAGCCGTTTTGAATCTTTTTTAAGATTTTTTGCATGCGTTTTTCCAACAGATTTCCCATAGGTTCTCTAGCTTTAATCGCCCCAAATTCAGCGGTGTTAGAAATGTGCTTCCTTAAACCCTCTACCCCCTTATAATGCAATAAATCCGCCACTAATTTCACTTCATGCACGCATTCAAAATAGGCTAATTCTTCAGGGTATCCTGCCTTAATTAAAGTTTCAAACCCCATTCTTACAATCGCTTCTAACCCTCCGCACAAAACCGCTTGCTCGCCGAATAAATCGCTCTCGCATTCTTCTTTAAAGCTCGTTTCTAAAACCCCCATTCTCCCTCCGCCCATCGCCTTAGCATAGCTTAAAGCCACCGCTTTAGCGTTGTATTTTGAGCTTTCTTGCTCTATGGCGATCAAATGGTATAAGCCCCTATTTTTAAGGTATTCTTCTCTTAAAGCGCTCCCGGGCCCTTTTGGTGCGACTAAAATCGCGCCCACGCCTTTTGGAAGAATGACTTGATTGAAATGCACGCTAAAACCATGAGCAAAGCCTATAATTTGCCCCTCTTTTAAAAAAGGGATCACTTCTTTTTCTAGCACTTCCTTATGCAATTCGTCCGGGAGTAACGCCATGATCACATCCGATTGTTGGACTAGCTCTTTGACTTCTAGCACCTCAAAGCCCTCTTTTTTTGCTTTTGAAACGCTTAAACTCCCTTGATACAAGCCAATCCGCACCCTTACTTTAGAGTCCCTCAAATTGAGTGCTTGGGCTTCTCCTTGTGCGCCATAGCCAATAACGCCCACTTGTAAGGATTGGATAACGCCTAAATCAATGTCTTTATCATAATAAACGGGTAATGCCAAAATCAAATCTCCTAGCGTGTTTAAGCAAGTATTTATTTTACCATAATGGGAGCGATAATGTTTAAAAACATGCAGAATGTTAAAAAATGGTGTGCTCGGAGGGATTCAAACCCCCGACCTACAGGACCGCAACCTGTTGCTCTATTCAGCTGAGCTACGAGCACTTTTAAAGAAGTGAAACAAAGATTATAGCAATAAAAGCTAATTTTTCACTTAAACGATGCGTTTTTTCTATTATAATTTAAGGCATGCAAAAAGATTACCAAAAACTCATCGTTTATTTATGCGATTTTTTAGAAAAAGAAGTGCAAAAAAAAGGCTTTAAAAAAGTCGTTTACGGGCTGAGCGGGGGGCTAGATAGCGCGGTCGTTGGGGTGCTGTGCCAAAAGGTTTTTAAAGAAAACGCCCATGCCCTTTTAATGCCCTCTTCAGTCTCTATGCCAGAAAGTAAAACAGACGCCCTGAATTTGTGCGAAACATTTTCTATCCCTTATACAGAATATTCTATCGCTCCCTATGATAAAATTTTTGGCTCTCATTTTAAAGATGCAAGCCTTACTAGAAAGGGGAATTTTTGCGCAAGATTGCGCATGGCTTTTTTATACGACTATTCTTTAAAAAGCGATTCTTTAGTCATTGGCACGAGCAATAAAAGCGAAAGAATGCTAGGCTATGGCACTTTATTTGGGGATTTGGCGTGCGCGATTAACCCGATTGGGGAATTATTTAAAACCGAAGTTTATGAACTCGCTTGCCATTTAAATATCCCTAAAAAGATTTTAAATAAGCCCCCTAGCGCAGATTTATTTGTAGGGCAAAGCGATGAACAAGATTTAGGCTATCCTTATAGCGTGATTGATCCTTTATTGAAAGATATTGAAGCGTTGTTTCAAACAAAGCCCATCCATTTAGAAACGCTCACTCAATTAGGCTATGATGAAATTTTAGTGAAAAACATCATAAATCGTATCCAAAAAAACGCTTTTAAATTAGAATTACCCACCATCGCTAAACGATTTAACCCTGAATGAAAAGCGATAAACCCTTTTTAGAACGCTATTTTTATGACCCAACTCTCCTGCAAAAGGGGTTGATTTTTGCGCTCTATCCTTTTTCTTTAATCTATCAAGGCATCGCCACCCTTAAACGAAGAATTGCTAAAAAGCATGATTTTAAAATCCCCATTATCAGCATCGGTAATTTGATCGCTGGGGGAAGCGGTAAAACGCCCTTTATTTTAGAGATCGCTCCAAGATACCAAGAAGTGGCGGTTGTTTCTAGGGGGTATCAACGGGATTCTAAAGGCTTAGTGGTGGTGAGCGTTAAAGGAAACATTTTAGTTTCTCAAAAAACAGCGGGCGATGAAGCCTATCTTTTAGCCTTAAATTTAAAACAAGCGAGCGTGATTGTGAGCGAAAAAAGAGAGCTAGGCGTTTTAAAAGCCCTTGAATTAGGGGCAAAAATCGTGTTTTTAGACGATGGTTTTAGGTTTAATTTCAACCAGTTCAATGCGCTTTTAAAGCCTAAAATCCCCCCCTACTACCCCTTTTGTTTGCCTAGCGGGTTGTATAGGGAAAGCGTTAATAGCTATAAAGAAGCCCATTTAGTCGTTACAGAAGATAAGGATTATCAAAGAATCACCTCTATTTCTCACCCCACCAAGCGCATGCTTTTAGTAACGGCTATCGCTAATCCTAGCAGGCTTGATGCGTTTTTACCCAAAGAAGTGGTTAAAAAATTGTATTTTAGAGACCATGCCCCTTTTGATTTGGAGTTTTTGGAAAAAGAGTTTTATCAAAATAGCGCCACTTCCTTATTGGTTACTTCAAAAGATCTCGTCAAATTACAAGATTGCAAATTGCCTTTAAGCGTGCTGGATTTAAAACTAGAAATTTGCCCTAAGGTTTTAGAAGAGATTGATCGTTATATCCTTTCTTATCCTTGTAATACAAAAGAATGTCTATAAACTCCTTATCTTTAGAGATAAAGCCTTTCAAACGCCCCTCTAACTCATAATGGTTTTTTTCATAAAAAGCGATCGCTTTAAAATTATTTTCCATCACTTCCAAGTGCAAAGAATGTAATTGAAGCTCTTCAAAAGCGATGCATTCTAAAGCTTTTAAAATCGTTTCTCCCTTATTTTTCAAAAAAGGGTTTTTATAAATCCCCAAATACCCATGCTTATGAAAAAAATTGATTTTAGTGATAGAGCCAACCCCTAAATAAACGCCCTCTTCTTTAAACAAAAAGTAGCGGTGGTTGGGCGAGTTTTTTAAATCTTCTATGAATTGCAAATGCGTTTTTAAAGAAATAAAAGCGCTATACATCCATAAGGCAGTGTTTGGGTGGTTGCGAAATTCTAAAACCAACAATTTTTCTCCATCGTTTAAATTAGTAAAATCAATCGCTTGGGTATTTTTATAAGAATAATTTTTTTTCAAATTTCTAAAAACTCCCTTAATGCGCCCTCTAGCTCACTCCCAAAGGCTAGGTTTTTTGCCCAAGCTTGATTTTTTTGAATTTGTAAATTTTCAAAATCTTTAGCTAGAGTTTTTAAACTCGTTTGTTTGAAAATACCCAAGCTTTCAAATTCCTTGCTTTGAATGATTTGATTAGAAGCAATGGGAAGGATAAGAGAGGGCGTTTGAGAAAGGGCTAATTCATAGAGGGTTTGACCAGAAGCGCTAATAGCGCAAGCGCAAGATTTCATCAAAGAACTGAACTCTAAAGGGTTTAAAGGGCTGTAATAGCGCGTGTTTTTTGGAGGATTTTTAGGCGTATAAGGTGAAATGATATGCAAATTCACATTCTTATTTTCTAAAATTTTGACTATCTCTTTGAGCGTTTTTTGCTCGCTCCCCCCTAGAGTGATCAGCACTTCTTTATTTTCTGTATTGATAGGGCGCTCATAAACAAAACGAATATCAACAGGGTAAAACCCCACCCCCAAATAATACTGATAATCTTTTGATAAATGATGGTAGTGTTTTAAAGCGTTAAGCGTGAAATTCATGATCTTAGTGTTTTTAGGGTAAAACCCCTTAGCATGCTCTTCATCTTCTATCACCATAAGGCTTTTGGCTTTTTCTTTTAAAAGATAAAAATCTTTTGAATTTAAACAATAGCTGTCTGCAATCAACAAATCATCATTGCCAACGCCCTCTAAAAAAGCGCTTATATTATTTTGCTTGTGTAAATAAAGGCTCGCTTCAACCCCTAATCTTTCTATAAAAGAAAGGATTTTTTCACAACGCCTCACATGCCCTAAACCGCTTGTTACAAACGCATCGCACAAAATTTTTACTGGCATGCGTTTTTCAAACGGCTGTATTTGAGCTTGGCTAATTCTAAATCTTCTAAAGTGTCAATATCTTGGACTTCTAAGGGCGATAATTCTAAAGCGATAGAATTTTGACTAAAAATAGGCCGCATTTCCCTAAAGGCTTGAGCTTTCCCCATATAAAGCAACCCTGCGTCATGATAGAGCGTTTTTAAATCTTGCGTGCGCGTGTTTGAATGCTCTTTAAAAGCCATTTGAACGCCGTTTTCAAGGCTAAAAGAACGATAGGGCGAAGCGCTAAATGGAGTGCATGTGAAAACATAATCCGCATTTTGATTTTGTCTTAAAGTTTCAAAAGCGTTTTTTAAATGCTTTTCTTGTAAAAATACTGAAGCGCCATACAAACAACACGCAATATCTTCATCTTTTAACTTTAATTCTTTCATGTGATAGGCCATCACCTCTAAAGTCGTGGCTTTGTCGTTCGCTAAATTTTTAGGGCGTAAATTCAAAAAACTCGCCCCATAATTTTTAGCTAAATGAACATATTCCATGCTATCGCTAGAGATAAACACCTTTTCAAAGAGCTTGGAATTTAGCGCCGCTTCAATGGGGTAAGCGAGCATGGGTTTATTGAAAAAATCAATAATATTTTTATTCTTAATCCTTTTACTGGAACTTCTGGCTAAAACAATAGCGATCGCTCTCATGCTAGGCTTTGCTCTTTTTAATAAGGCATTTGGGTTTCCATCGCATCAGCAGCGAATTTCTTTTTATTGGAATCGCTCAAATGCCCTAAATTCGTGTATTCAATCTTAGCATCAGCCAAAAACTTGGATTGGATAGTGTTATTCCTTTCAATATCATAAGGGCGGATCACCCCACTCACCTTAAGGATTTGCTTTTCCCCATCCACTAGCACCTCCTTATTCCCATAGATGAAATAATTCCCGTTTTCTAGCACTTTAATGATTCGAGCGCTCAACACGATTTCTAAATCTTCGCTCTTTTTTTGCGAGCCGCCGCCTTTAAAATTCGTGTTATTGCTGGATTTGGTGAAATTGTAATTATTCTTATCGTCTAAATACTCCGCTTCTTTTTTCTTTTTCTCATCTAAGCCGTTATAAGTGAGTCTTGGGGGCGTGGAATTACCCCCTGAAGCGCTTTTATAATCTTTAGAGCTGGAATAATTCGCGCTCGCTTTTTCAGAGACAATGATTGTGATCAAATCGTTAGGCTTCATCGCCCTCCTGTCCGCAAATAAGGGGCGCTCACCCTGCCCAAACAAACTCCCTAACTTGTTCAATTCAGGGATAAATTCTTTAGAGGGGGTTTCTTCTACATAATTAGGAGGGTTAAAATCAATTTTTGGCTCATTGGCTGATGCTATGCTGAATGCAACGCTAAACGCAACAGCCCCTAAATAAAGCGCTTTTTTCATCCACTAGCCTTACTTTTGAGTTATTTAAGCCCTAAATTATACTCTCTTATAAAGAATAAATGCTTAATTTTGAGTAAGTTATTGTAAAATTTAGATCTTTAAGATCTTTATAATGAAACTTACTATGCAGGAGATAAAATTGAGAACCTTGTTAAAAATGTTAGTTGGTGTAAGCTTGCTGACACACGCCTTAGTAGCTAAAGAAGAAAGCGCGGCGCCTTCTTGGACAAAAAATTTGTATATGGGAGTCAATTACCAAACAGGTTCTATCAATTTAATGACTAATATCCATGAAGTTAGAGAAGTTACTAACTATCAAACCGGTTACACCAATGTAATGACTAGCATTAATAGCGTTAAAAAGCTCACCAACATGGGATCTAATGGGATTGGCTTAGTCATGGGCTATAACCACTTTTTCCATCCGGATAAAATCTTGGGCCTGCGCTATTTCGCTTTTTTAGACTGGCAAGGCTATGGCATGAGATACCCTAAAGGCTATTATGGCGGCAATAACATGATCACTTATGGCGTGGGCGTGGATGCGATATGGAATTTCTTCCAAGGGAGTTTTTATCAAGATGATATTGGCGTGGATATTGGCGTTTTTGGGGGGATTGCGATTGCTGGGAATAGCTGGTATATTGGCAATAAAGGGCAGGAATTATTAGGCATCACCAATAGTAGTAGGGTTGATAACACCTCTTTTCAATTCCTCTTTAACTTTGGTTTCAAAGCTTTATTCGTAGATGAACATGAATTTGAAATCGGGTTTAAATTCCCCACTCTTAACAACAAATACTACACCACCGACGCGCTTAGGGTTCAAATGCGTAGGGTTTTTGCCTTTTATGTGGGGTATAATTACCACTTCTAAAGGCCTTTTAAAACCCAACGCAACCTTCTAGCATCTTTTGATAATAACTCTTGGCTTTGAGGATCGTCTCTGTATCATCGGTTTTTAGAAGCACTTCATAATTGTTTTCAAAAGCGTTTTTGCTCCAATTCGCTGATCCTAAAAACACGATTTTATCATCAATGATCGCTACTTTTTGGTGCATGATGCCGTAATAATTCCCGTTTTTAGCCTTAAGCCCCTTTAATAAGCACACTTTCGTGTTAGGGTATTTGTCTAAATAACCAATAGTGGATTGCTTGTTATTGTGATTGCTTTCATAATCATAAATGATTTGCACCTTAATCCCCCTACTCGCTACGCTTTTAATGGCTCTTGCAATATCTTTGTGCGTGAAACTATAAATAGCGATTTTCACGCTCTCTCTGGCGTTGCTGATGCCAGAAACTAGAGAATTGAGAGCGTCTCTTTGCTCATAAGGTAAGACAAATAAGCTGTTTTTAGCTTGCAAAACCCCTAAACAGCTCACTAACACACCCACACCAACGATTTTTTTAAACTTGTTTAACATCAAATGATCCTTATCAATAATGCGATAAAAATAACCAACCCAGTGGATTTTTGATTGTATTTTTGATTATAATAAAAAATTTAAAAAAATCGATGAAAATTGATAGGCTTAAAAAGCGTTTCTTGTAAATAAGGAGTCCCTAAAATGAAAATGATTCTATTCAACCAAAACCCCATGATTGAAAAGCTGCTTGAGAGTGTTTCTAAGAAATTAGAATTATCTATAGAAAATTTTAACCACTATCAAGAGTTATCCGCATGCCTTAAAGGAGATCCAGAATGGCTTTTGATAGCCGATGATGAATGTTTGGAAAAACTAGATCAAGTGGATTGGCTAGAGTTAAAAGAAACCATCTCTCAAAATAAAAACAGCGTGTGCATGTATAAAAAGGGCAATGAAGCACAGCCCTTTTTAGAGGGCTTTGAGATGAAAATCAAAAAACCTTTTTTACCCACTGAAATGTTGAAAGTCCTTCAAAAAAAGCTTGGCTCTAACATGAGTGAGCTAGAGCCTAGCCAGAATTTAGACCCAACTCAAGAAATTTTAGAAACCAATTGGGATGAGTTGGAAAGTTTAGGCGATTTAGAAGCCCTAGCCAAAGAAGAGCCTAACAACGAAGAGCAATTGCTCCCCACTTTAAACGCCCAAGAAGGAGAAACTCCTAAAGAAGAAGCACAAGAAGAGGTTAAAAAAGAAGAAGTTAAAGAAATGCAAGAAGAAATTAAAGAAAAAGAAAAACAAGAAGTTGCAGAAAGCCCCCAAGATGAAGAAAAGCCCAAAGATGATGAAACGCAAGGGAGCGTTGAAACCCCCAAAGATGAAGAAGTTTCTAAAGAATTAGAAACGCAAGAACAAGTAGAAACCCCTAAAGAAGAAATACAAGAACAAGAGCCAATCAAAGAAGAAACACAAGAAATTAAGGAGAAAAAACAAGAGAAAACACAAGATTCCCCAAGCGCGCAAGAATTAGAAGCCATGCAAGAATTAGTCAAAGAAATCCAAGAAAATTCTAACGATCAAGAAAATAAAAAGGAAACCCAAGAAACCCAAGAAAACACAGAAACACCGCAAGATATAGAAACGCAGGAATTAGAAATTCCTAAAGAAGAAGAAACGCAAGAAGTCGCAGAAAAAACACAAGCGCAAGGATTAGAAAAAGAAGAAATTGCAGAAACGCCCCAAGAAAAAGAAATCCAAGAAGCCCAAGATGAAACGCTACAAGAAAACGAAACCCCCAAAGATGAAAACATGCAAGAAAGCGCGCAAAATTTACAAGAATTAGAAACCCAAGAAACCCAAGATGAAAAACCCCAAGAAGACCATTATGAAAGCATTGAAGACATTCCTGAGCCGGTGATGGCTAAAGCGATGGGGGAAGAATTGCCCTTTTTGAATGAAGCCGTTGCAAAAACCCCCAACAATAAGAACGCCACAGAAACCCCTAAAGAGAGCGATATAAAAACCCCACAAGAAAAAGAAGAAAGCGCAAAAACCCCAAAAAGCGACAAAACTTCTAGCCCTCTAGAATTGCGCTTAAACTTACAGGATTTATTAAAAAGCCTGAATCAAGAGTCCTTAAAAAGCCTTTTAGAAAACAAAACCTTAAGCATTAAAATCACTTTAGAGGATAAAAAACCTAATGAATAACGATTTTAATTTACTCATCCTTTCAGGCCCTAGCGGAGCGGGTAAAAGCACCCTTACAAAGTATTTGCAAGAAAAAATCCAAAAAACCCATTTTTCCCTTTCCACCACCACGAGAAAACCCAGAGAGGGCGAAGTTGATGGCTTGCATTACAATTTTGTCAGCGAAGAAGAATTCAAGCAAGGCATAGAAAAAGGGCAGTTTTTAGAATGGGCGATCGTGCATAACCATTATTATGGCACTTCTAAAATCCCTGTAGAAAAAGCCTTAAAAGAGGGTAAGATCGTCATTTTTGATATTGATGTGCAAGGGCATGAGATCCTTAAAAAGCATTACCCTAACGCATGCTCAGTCTTCATTAGCACCAAAAACCAAGAGATTTTAAAAGAGCGCTTGCTTTTAAGGGGGACGGATTCTAAAGAGACGATAGAAAAACGCTTGATCAACGCTTATAAGGAAATGCAGTGCTTGGAAAGCTTTGATTACCTTATCATCAATGAAGATTTAGAAAAATCCAAAGAAATCATCTTAAGCATCGCTAAAACTTTAGTCCATCGCTTAAAAGCGTTTAATTTTGAAAAAATCTGCAAGGCTTGGAAAAACGAATCCTTATGAAACCTATCAATTATTTTTTAAAAAAGCTATAATTCAAACAAAAACCAACCAATAAGATTAAGGAGTAAAATATGGGCGGATTCACAAGCATATGGCATTGGGTCATTGTTTTATTAGTGATTGTGTTGTTATTTGGGGCTAAAAAGATCCCAGAATTGGCTAAAGGTTTAGGCAGTGGGATTAAGAATTTCAAAAAAGCCGTGAAAGACGATGAAGAAGAGGCTAAAAACGAGCCAAAAACCCTAGACGCTCAAGCAACGCAAGCCAAAGCGCATGAGAGTAGCGAGATTAAAAGCAAACAAGAAAGTTGAACATGCACACTCTCATTAAGGGCGTTTTAGAAGAGATTTTAGAAGAAGAAGTCATTATTGAATACCCTAAAGACAGAGAGCATGGGCATTACGCTACGCCCATTGCTTTCAATCTCGCCAAGGTTTTTAAAAAATCGCCCTTAGCCATCGCTGAAGAGTTAGCCCTTAAAATCAGCACGCACAAAAAAACTCAAGGGTTTTTTGACAGCGTAGTGGCTTGTAAGGGCTATATCAATTTCACGCTTTCTTTAGATTTTTTGGAGCGTTTCACCCAAAAAGCTTTGGAATTGAAAGAAAAATTTGGCTCTCAAGTTAAAAACGAATGTTCTCAAAAAATCTTTTTAGAATTTGTGAGCGCTAACCCTACAGGGCCTTTACACATAGGGCATGCTAGGGGTGCGGTGTTTGGCGATAGTTTGGCTAAAATCGCTCGCTTTTTAGGGCATGAGGTTTTGTGCGAGTATTATGTCAATGACATGGGATCTCAAATCCGCTTGTTAGGGCTTTCGGTATGGCTCGCTTACAGAGAACATGTTTTAAGAGAGAGCGTAACTTATCCGGAAGTCTTTTACAAGGGCGAATACATCATTGAAATCGCCAAAAAGGCTCACAACGATTTAGAGCCAAGCCTTTTTAAAGAAAACGAAGAGACCATCATTGAAGTTTTAAGCGGCTACGCTAAAGATCTAATGCTTTTAGAAATTAAGGGTAATTTAGACGCTTTAGGCATTCATTTTGATTCTTATGCGAGCGAAAGAGAAATTTTTAAACATAAAGATGCGGTGTTTGAACGATTAGAAAAAGCGAACGCCCTTTATGAAAAGGACTCTAAAATCTGGCTCAAATCTTCACTATACCAAGATGAAAGCGATCGGGTGCTGATTAAAGAAGATAAGAGCTACACTTATTTAGCCGGCGATATTGTCTATCATGATGAAAAATTCAAGCAAAACTACACCAAATACATCAACATTTGGGGGGCAGACCACCACGGCTATATCGCTAGAGTGAAGGCCAGTCTTGAGTTTTTGGGCTATGATTCTAGTAAGCTTGAAGTCTTGCTCGCTCAAATGGTGCGCTTGCTCAAAGATAACGAGCCTTACAAGATGAGTAAAAGGGCGGGTAATTTTATTTTGATTAAAGATGTGATTGATGATGTGGGTAAAGACGCTTTGAGGTTTATTTTTTTGAGCAAACGGCTTGACACCCATTTGGAATTTGATGTCAATACTTTAAAAAAGCAGGACAGCTCAAACCCTATTTACTATATCCATTACGCTAATTCGCGCATCCACACCATGCTAGAAAAATCGCCTTTCTCTAAAGAAGAAATCTTGAAAACCCCTTTAAAAAATTTAAACGCTGAAGAAAAATACCTGCTTTTTAGCGCTTTAAGCTTGCCTAAGGCGGTTGAATCTTCTTTTGAAGAATACGGCTTGCAAAAAATGTGCGAATACGCAAAAACCCTCGCTTCAGAATTCCACCGCTTCTATAACGCTGGCAAAATCTTAGACACCCCTAAAGCGAAAGAGCTTTTAAAAATTTGTTTAATGGTGAGCTTGAGTTTGACTAACGCCTTTAAACTTTTAGGCATAGAAATCAAAACCAAAATTTCCGCTAAAGATTAAGCTAATATTTAATTTTTTGTTATAATATTCTCATTATTTCTAAAAAATAAGGAGAATATTTTGCTTAATCGTATTATAGAACACATGAACGCTAATCATGTAGAAGACATGAAAGGCTTGTTGAAAAAATTCGGGCAAGTCCATCACGCTGAAAATGTCGCCTTTAAAAGCGTGGATCCGCAAGGCATTGTGATTGGCTATAATAACAATCAAACCTTAAGGATTGAATTCAACCACGAAGTTAAAGACCCTAAAGACTACAAAAATGCGATCATTGAATTGTGTCAAAGCGTGGAAAAAACCCATGATTTAAAAGGCGTGGAAGAAGAAGTTAAAGCCTTTAAAGGAAGTTTTGATTCCGTTTGTTTAGCGACCTTACACCCTAATGGGCATGTGGTATGCTCTTATGCACCTTTAATGACAGATGGCAAACAATACTACATTTATGTGAGCGAAGTGGCTGAGCATTTTGCGGGCCTTAAAAACAACCCCCACAATGTGGAAGTGATGTTTTTAGAAGACGAGAGCAAGGCTAAATCAGCTATTTTGAGGAAACGCTTGCGTTATAAAACCAACGCTCGTTTTATTGAAAGAGGGGCGGAGTTTGACAAAGCGTTTGATTCTTTTATTGAAAAAACCGGTGGTGCTGGGGGCATTAAAACCATTCGCACCATGCAAGATTTCCATTTGATCGCATTGGATTTCAAAGAAGGGCGTTTTGTGAAAGGCTTTGGTCAAGCTTATGACATTTTAGGCGATAAAATCGCTTATGTTGGGGATAAAGGCAACCCGCACAATTTCTCTCATAAAAAATAAATTTTCATTTAAAACCATTTAAGAATATATCCCAAGTGTCTTGGTGCTTGGGATGAATGGTGGCATAAAAATCTGATTAACGCTCTTGATTTTCTGCCACTCTTTGATGTTGTAGGGTTAGCTTTTTTCATAAAGCAAGCAAAAAATTTACTTTATTGATTCAATCAAAACACTTATTTACAAAACTCTTATTTTCTATTTCTAGTAAGGTTTTCCTAATCGCTCGCTCCTCTTTGAAAAAGCGTTGGAGTTTTATATGCTAAAATACCCATAAACCAATAGCGGGCAAAAAAC
>ASYU01000034.1:0-3998 GCA_000448465.1 Helicobacter pylori PZ5056
AACAACTTTAAAGGCTCTTCTCAAACGCAATTTAGCGTGGTGCGTTATGGTAACGTGGTGGGGAGTCGTGGGAGCGTGGTGCCATTTTTTAAAAAATTAGTCCAAAACAAAGCGAGTGAAATCCCCATTACCGACACTCGCATGACACGATTTTGGATCACCTTAGATGAGGGGGTTTCTTTTGTGCTTAAAAGCTTAAAAAGAATGCATGGGGGGGAAATTTTTGTGCCTAAAATCCCCAGCATGAAAATGACTGATCTCGCTAAAGCCCTAGCCCCCAATATTCCTACTAAAATCATAGGGATTCGTCCGGGCGAAAAACTCCATGAAGTGATGATCCCTAAAGATGAAAGCCATTTAGCCCTAGAATTTGAAGACTTTTTCATCATTCAGCCCACTATAAGCTTCCAAACGCCCAAAGATTACACGCTCACCAAACTCCACGAAAAGGGTCAAAAAGTCGCCCCTGATTTTGAATACAGCAGCCATAATAATAACCAATGGCTAGAGCCTGATGATTTATTAAAATTATTATGAATTTTTTAGAAGATTTATTTTACCCCTTAAGATTGTTAGAAAACAAGCGCGTTTTATTGCTCGTGAGCGGCTCTATTGCGGCGTATAAATCCCTAGAATTAACGCGCTTGTTGTTTAAAAGCGGGGCTAGTATCCAAGTGGTGATGAGTAAGGGCGCGAAAAAATTCATCAAGCCCTTAAGCTTTGAAGCCTTGAGCCATTATAAAGTCTTGCATGATCGTAATGAAAAATGGTATTACAACCACCAAAACAAATTGCACCACAACCACATCGCATGCGCTGCTAGTGCTGATTTACTCATCTTTGCCCCTTTAAGCGCTAACAGCTTGTCTAAAATCGCTCACGCTTTAGCGGATAATATTATCAGCGCGACTTTTTTAGCTTGCGCTTCCCCTAAAATCCTAGCCCCCAGCATGAACACTAACATGCTCAATTCCCCTATCATTCAAAGTAATTTAAAACGCTTGAAAGATTCCAACCATATTATTTTAGACACCCAAAACGCCCTTTTGGCATGCGACACTAAAGGCGATGGGGCGATGGCTGAGCCTTTAGAAATCCTTTTTAAAGCCGCTCAAACGCTCTTAAAAGACGCTTATTTTGAAAACAGAGAAGTCATAGTCATGGGCGGCGCGAGTATAGAAAAGATTGACAGCGTTAGAGTTATTAGCAATCTTTCTAGCGGGATTCAAGCGAGCGCGTTGGCTTTAGCGTTATATTTTAAGGGAGCCAAAGTGACTTTGATTGCATCAAGCTTCCCCACTCCTTTGCCTAAAGAAATCAAAAGCGTTTTAGTCAGCGACACCGCTTCTTATGAAAACGCACTGAATAACGCCGCTAAAAACTTGCAAAAGCATGCCTTAAAACCCCTACTCTTCAATTTAGCCGCCATTAGCGATTATGTGCCTAAAATTTCTTTTAACCATAAGCTTAAAAAAAGCGAATTGGGTCAAACCCTAAACGTTGAATGCGTTCAAAATAAGGATTTACTGGTTTCTATCAATCCCAATCAATTCGTTAAAATCGGTTTTAAAGCTGAAGACGATCAACAAAACGCCATCAAAAACGCTCAAAATCTTTTAAAACCTTCTCAAGATAACGGCAAGGATTGCTCTGTGGTCGCTTTAAACCTCATTAAAGATTCACGCCCTTTTGGTTCGTTAGAGAATGAATTGTGGCTTTTTAGCCATAAAAAAACCCAAAAAATCCCTTCCATGAACAAATTAGAAGCGAGCTTTAAAATCCTTGATTTTATCAAAGACAACGCCCTTTAATGCTAGAAGCCCTAAACGCCCTAAACCAGCTTAACGCCCTTCATTCCAAAAACGTCGCGCACCATTTTAACGCTACTTTACCCATTCTTTTAAAGGTTTTAGAAAAACAAGATAAAGATCTTTTTCTTTTGCAAGTGGGTAATAAAATTATCCCCACCAAAAGCGAACAGGAATTAAAAATCAATCAGCCTTATTTTGCGATCATGCAAAGAAATCAGCTGGGCGATATTGTGCTTAAAAATTTAGTGCCTGCCCCAAAAATCTTAGACGCATTGGACGATTTGCCCGCCCTTGAAATGAAAAAAATAAAAGAAATATTGAGCGCTAAAGACAATACCCCTTTAAAAGAATACAAAGAGTTTTTGAGCGAAAAATTAATCCATGCTAAAAATTCGCAAGAGTTTTTGAATACAGCCAACATGCTTTTAAGCTTGCAATCGCAGGTTTTAAGCTTTGTGGTTGAAAACGAACGCAAAAAAGCCTTTTTACAGATGAAAGCCAAAAAACAAAGCGTTGATTTTTACGCTCTGTATCCTAACTTGGGCGAAATTGGCGGCGTTATTTATTTAAAGGAAAAAGAGAAACAGCTTTTTTTAAAAACCACCCTCCAAAGGACCAAAGAGGTTTTAAAAGAGGCTCAAAACACCCTTTTAGGCTTTTCTTTTGTGGAAATTGTGTGCGAAAAAACCCCCATGCTTTTTGCCTTTGAAGAGCGCTTATTGGACACGATAGGATAAAACTTTTAGCGTTTTAAAACGCCTTTATGATGGATTTCAGTGCTTTTACATCCAATAAAAAGCGATACTTTTTTACTTTAATCCATGCAAAATTTTAGAATTCCTCACGCATTGTTTAAAAGTTTTCCAACCGCTAAGGCTTTATCTTTGGCTTGCGTGATCGCGCTAATGACTGCGATACCCCCATATTCCCATAATTTTGAAGCGTTATCTGTCGTGATGCCCCCAATCGCTATGAGGGGTTTTTTTACCCCACTATCTCGTATTTTTTTTAAAAGCTCTACGCCTACAACTTCTTTAGCGTCTTTTTTAGATAATGTGGGGAAAATAGGGCCTACCCCTAAATAGGCTACGGCGTCTAAATAGCACGCTTTTAGGACTTGCTCTAAAGTATTGACGCTCAAACCGATAAAAAGGCGCTTTTGGCATAAAGTTATTACCTCTTCTATAGCCATGTCTTCTTGCCCCACATGCACGCCATCAGCCTTTAATTCTAGCGCGAGTCGCACCTCATCATTAATAATAAAAGGCACGCCGTATTTTTTGCATAATTTTTGACACTCTAGGGCTAATCGTTTGATTTGAGTAGGATCTTGTAAGGCTAAATCGCCTTTTTGGCGGAATTGAAACGCTGTGATTTTGGATTCTAAAGCTAATTCTAAAGTCTCTAAAAGCGCGTTTGTCCTATCGCCTTTTATATGGTAGAAATCTTGCGAACCAGCCACAAACATGAGTTTCAAACAATTCGCATCAAACAAGCTTTTTGATACTCCATAAATTCAAAGGCCCATGCCCATGCCCAATGTTTAAGGGGTTTTGAATGATGATAGTTAAAAGCTCTTTAGCCTTTGTGATAGCGTTTTTTAAATCCAACCCTTGAGCGAGTAAGCCCACAATCAAGCTAGATAGAGTGCAACCCGTGCCATGCGTGTTTTTGGTGTTAAAGCGCTTGGCGTTTAGGATAAATTCAATATCTTCTAAAAACACCCAATCGTTGCTAAATTCCCCTTGAAAACGCTCTGTATGCCCCCCTTTAATCACGGCGTTTTTAACGCCTAAATCCCTTAAAACACCCATCGCTTTTGAAGCGCTTTCATCGTCTCGCACTTGAACGCCTGTGAGCGCATAAACTTCAGGGAGGTTAGGGGTTAGTAAATGGGTTTTAGGTAAAAGGCGTTTTTTTAAGCTTAAAATCGCCTCTTCTTCTAAAAGCAAAGCCCCATTTTTTGCCACCATGACCGGATCTAAAACGCACAACCCAAAATCACAAGTTTCTAAAACGTCCGCTACGCATTCAATGATTTGATTATTGCATAACGCCCCCATTTTGAACGCTTTGATAGAAAAATCATCTCTAATGGCTAAGATTTGCGCTTTCACGCTCTCTACACTCAACGGATACACCCCATGCACGCCCTGTGTGTTTTGAGCGGTGATGCAAGTGATCACG
>ASYU01000035.1:0-3770 GCA_000448465.1 Helicobacter pylori PZ5056
TTGCGGTTTGCAAATCAAAATCATTGACGGGCAAAAAGAAGCGCTCTATGGTGGGATCGCGTGTGCGAATTTGTTGCATAAAAATTCAGGGATCACGATAGATATTGGAGGGGGTAGCACCGAGTGCGCGTTGATTGAAAAAGGCAAGATTAAGGATTTAATCTCGCTTGATGTTGGGACGATCCGCATTAAAGAAATGTTTTTAGACAAAGCCTTAGATGTCAAATTGGCTAAAGCCTTTATCCAAAAAGAAGTCTCTAAACTGCCCTTTAAGCACAAAAATGCCTTTGGGGTGGGGGGGACGATTAGGGCGTTGAGTAAGGTATTGATGAAACGCTTTGATTACCCTATTGATTCTTTGCATGGCTATGAAATAGATGCGCATAAAAATTTAGCGTTCATTGAAAAAATCGTCATGCTCAAAGAAGATCAATTACGGCTTTTAGGGGTGAATGAAGAGCGTTTGGATAGTATCAGGAGCGGGGCGTTGATTTTATCAGTCGTTTTGGAGCATTTAAAAACTTCTTTAATGATCACTAGTGGGGTAGGGGTGAGAGAAGGCGTGTTTTTGAGCGATTTATTGCGCCACCATTACTATAAATTCCCCCCCAATATCAACCCCTCTCTCATCTCTTTAAAAGATCGCTTTTTGCCCCATGAAAAGCACAGCCAAAAGGTCAAAAAAGAATGCGTGAAATTGTTTGAAGCCTTATCACCCTTGCATAAAATAGATGAAAAATATCTCTTCCATTTAAAGATTGCGGGGGAATTGGCGAGCATGGGTAAGATTTTAAGCGTCTATTTAGCCCACAAGCACAGCGCGTATTTCATTTTAAACGCTTTGAGTTATGGCTTTAGCCACCAGGATAGGGCGATCATTTGTTTATTAGCGCAATTCAGCCATAAAAAAATCCCTAAAGACAACGCTATCGCCCACATGAGCGCGATGATGCCAAGCCTTTTAACCTTGCAATGGCTGAGTTTTATCCTCTCTTTAGCCGAAAATTTGTGCCTGACAGACAGCCATCATTTAAAATACACATTAGAAAAAAACAAGCTTGTGATCCATTCTAATGATGCGCTTTACTTGGCTAAAGAAATGCTCCCCAAACTCATTAAGCCCATTCCTTTGACGATAGAGTTTGCTTGAAAATAGCTATTGTCAGGCTTTCAGCGCTTGGGGATATTATCGTGAGTGCGGTGTTTTTAGCGGCTATTAAAGAGTGTCTGCCTAACGCCCAAATAGAATGGTTCGTGGATGAAAGATTTGGCGCGATTTTAGAGCATTCCCCTTATATTGATAAATTACACCCCATCGCTTTAAAAAGCACGCTCAAAACCTTTAACCCTTTGAAGATTTTCAAACTTTTTAAAAATTTAAGGGCTTATGAATACGATATAATCATTGACATGCAAGGCCTAGTCAAATCCGCTCTCATCACTCAAATGTTAAAAGCCCCTAAAAAGGTCGGCTTTGATTACGCTTCAGCTAGGGAGGGTTTGAGCGCGTTTTTTTACTCGCAAAAAGTCTCTATCGCTTATGATGAGCCTATTTTAAAGCGCAATTTCACGCTCCTTTCTCAAGCCCTAAACTTGCCCAAAAAAGAAATTTCAAAAGAAATTTCAGAGAGCTTAAGCTCTAGGGCTAGAGCGTTTTCTTACCAAGATTCTCCAAAAATCAATGCGTTAAATTTGAATGAGAATAAGCCAAAAATCCTTTTTGTTTTAGAAACTTCTAAAATCAATAAAACTTACCCCACAGAGTGCTTTAAAGAATTAGCGTTAATGTTAGAAAATTTTCAAATTTGCTTGTTATGGCATGCTGATGAAAAGAAGGCCATTACGCTTTATCACGCCTTAAAACACCAGCGCGATGTGTTATTGCTCCCTAAACTCACTTTAAACGAGGTTAAGGCGTTGCTCTTTAAAATGGATGTGATTATTGGGGGCGATACGGGTATCACGCATTTAGCATGGGCGTTGCAAAAACCTAGCATCACCCTTTATGGCAACACGCCCATGGAGCGTTTTAAATTGGAAAGCCCGATCAATGTTTCGCTCACCGGTAATTCAAACGCCAGCTACCATAAAAAGGATTTTTCTATCCAAAACATAGAACCTAAAAAAATTAAAGAATGCGTTTTAAACATTTTAAAGGAAAAAGAATGACTTACAAAGAACGACTCATACACGAAAAAATATTGAACAAAGACGATAAGGGTTTTAAAACAGAACTGCGCATTTTGAGTATTTTTATCGTGGAATCTTTAGTGAATATTTTGGGGTTTATGTTGGCTAAAATGCCCCATTTTTGGTTTTTAAGGTGCATTAAAGCTTTAGCGTGGCTGATGAGAACCTTTGATAGACGCCGTTATTTTGACGCTAAAGCCAATTTGGATTTTGTGTTTGGGGATTCTAAAAGCGAAGAAGAGAAAAAAAGGATTATTAAAAAGGGTTATGAAAATTTTGCTTTCATCATTTTAGAAACCATTAGAGTGATCTTTATCCCTAAAGATGAATACGACGCTCGTTTCACGCTCATCAATGAAGAAAATGTGTGGAAGTCTTTAAACAAGGAAGGCCAAGCGATCACTTTATGCATGCATTTTGGCTATTGGGAAGCGGTAGGCACGACTTTGGCGCAATATTATGAAAATTATGGTAGGGGGTGTTTGGGGCGTTTGACTAAATTTGCCCCTATCAATCACATGATCATGAGCAGGCGAGAGGCGTTTGGGGTGCGTTTTGTCAATAAAGTGGGAGCGATGAAAGAACTCATTAAAATGTATAATCAAGGCAATGGCCTTGTGGGGATCTTAGTGGATCAAAATGTCGTGCCTAAAGATGGGGTGGTGGTGAAATTTTTTAATAAAGACGCTACGCACACCACGATCGCTTCTATTTTATCGCGCCGCTACAATATAGACATCCAGCCAGTATTCATTGATTTTAATGACGATTATTCGCATTACACAGCGACCTATTACGAAAGTATCCGCTCTCAAATCACCGATAACGCTGAGAACGATATTTTAGAATGCACGCAAGCCCAAGCGAGTTTGTGTGAAGAAGTGATTAGAAACCACCCGGAAAGTTATTTTTGGTTCCACAGGCGTTTTAAAAGCACCCACCCTGAAATTTATCAAAGATAGGGTTTTGAGTGGAATGATAAAAATTAAAAAATGCTAAAAGGCATTTTTTAAAAATAAATAGTAAAGAGCTTGATTTTAATCAAGCGATAATTTCTTAAGGCGGTCTTCTTGGGTTAGGGGGATTTAGTTGGGGGTTAAGGGGGAGAATTATTTCAAAATACCCCCCTATCCCCTTAAGAAAATGAGTTTTACTATAAAAATAAAGTTAAAAATCCCATTTTTTAAAAAAGTTAAAAAGTTTTAGTTATACCACTCAATGCGAACAAGAGTGGTATTTTTCTAAAAATTCTTTTTTAAAACTCAAAAACCGCTTTTCTAAAATAGCGTTTCTGGCGTTTTTAACCAGCTCTAAATAAAAATGCAAATTGTGCAAACTGGCTAAACGAGCGTAGGTGAGTTCTTTAGCCCTAAAGAGATGGTGCAAATAGGCTTTAGAGTAGCGTTTGCAAGCATAACAAGCGCAATTTTCTTCAATGGGGGTGTTGTCCAATTTATAGAGCGCGTTTTTGATAGAAATCTTGCCAGAATGCGTGAAAAGGGTGGCGTTTCTGGCGTTTCTGGTGGGCATCACGCAATCAAACATGTCCACCCCTAAACTGATAGCGTCTAAAATGTTTT
>ASYU01000036.1:0-1237 GCA_000448465.1 Helicobacter pylori PZ5056
AAAAAAAAAAAAAAAAAAAAAAGATTTTCATAGGATTAATAAAAATTTAAGAATTTTATGAAAAAATTCTGCATGTGATTAAGTTTTTTTTGTTTTTATTACTTAATAATTGGCGTTCGTTATCGGTTTGATTTTACTTAAAAAATTTAAACCATTTTTTAATCTCTTAAAATATAAGGAGTTTGTGTTGCATAAAAAAGTTCTGTTGGCTTTAACTGCCAGCTTGATTTGCCAAGAGTCTTTGTTCGCTAAAGATAAAGACTACACTTTGGGCAAGGTTTCTACTGCCGGGAAAAAGGATAAATCTGATTATTCTGGGCAGGTCAATTTGGGTTATAGCGGGATCACCGCGCCTAAGAGTTGGCAAGATGAAGAAGTGAAAAAATACACAGGAAGCCGCACGGTGATCTCTAATAAAGCGCTCACCCAACAAGCTAACCAAAGCATTGAAGAAGCTTTACAGAATGTCCCAGGTCTGCAAATTAGGAATGCGACAGGTGTAGGGGCTATGCCTACTATCCAAATCCGTGGCTTTGGGGCTGGGGGTTCAGGACATAGCGATGCGACGCTTATGTTAGTTAATGGTATTCCTGTTTATATGGCCCCCTACGCTCACATTGAGTTAGACATTTTCCCCGTTACCTTTCAAGCCATTGATCGCATTGATGTGATCAAAGGTGGAGGCAGCGTGCAATACGGGCCTAACACTTATGGGGGTATTGTCAATATCATCACTAAGCCTATCCCTAATCAATGGGAAAACCAAGCGGCTGAAAGGATCACTTATTGGGCTAAGGCTAGAAACGCCGGGTTTGCCGCTCCCCCTGATAAAACCGGCGATCCTTCTTTCATCAAGTCTTTAGGCAATAACCTCCTCTATAACACTTATGTGAGAAGTGGAGGGATGATCAATAAGCATGTGGGTATCCAAGCGCAAGCTAACTGGGTTAGAGGGCAAGGCTTTAGGGACAATAGCCCTTCTAATATTTCAAACTATTGGCTAGATGGGGTCTATGACATCAACGAAAACAACGGGATTAAAGCCTATTACCAATACTACGATTTTGCTATCGCTCAACCAGGATCACTCAGCGAGCAAGATTACAAAATAAACCGCTTCGCTAATCTACGCCCTCTCAACCAAAAAGGCGGGCGCTCACAACGCTTTGGGGCTGTGTATGAAAACCGCTTTGGGGATTTAGACAAAGTGGGCGGGACTTTCAGCTTCACTTACTAT
>ASYU01000037.1:0-1876 GCA_000448465.1 Helicobacter pylori PZ5056
TATGGCTCTGCTGATGGCTTGCTTGATCCACCAGGTCGCATAGGTAGAAAACTTGAAGCCCTTTTCATGTTCAAACTTATCCACCGCTTTCATCAAGCCGATATTGCCCTCTTGAATCAAATCCAAGAAGGGTAAGCCTCTGCTGGTGAATCGTTTAGCGATGCTCACTACCAACCTTAAATTGGATTTAGCCATTTTGTTTTTAGCGCGATCGGAAATCAATTTCCCTCTTTTGATTTGCTCTAAAATTTCTTTTAGCTTATTAGGATCTAAATCAAAGCCCTCTTCGCTCGCTTCTTTAGTCAAAAAAAGCTTTTTAAGATCCATATACACGCTCACCATAGTCGCTTCTGGCACTTGAGCGATAATATCTTCTTTAGTCATGTTAGTGATATTAGCAAGGATTTTTTTATGGTTTGCGATGAGAGTGTCATTGAATAAGGGCAATTTGTATTCCAAGCGTTTCAACTCTTTTTCAAACCCATCGCCGCTTTTTAAAGTGGTCTCCATCGTTTTGACTAATTCATTAATCAGTTTGCTGGTAGGCTCTAAATCATAGAGTCTGTCTTTGAGCGTTTGGCGTTTGTAGGCTAAGGTCAATAAACGCACTAGCTCATCTTCTTTTTCATCTATAGGGGCTTCAAGGGCTTTAAGCCACTCTCTTTTAGCCTTGTCTAGGGCTTTAAAGCTTTCTTGAACCTTTTCTACACGCTTCTTGTCTTTTTCAGAAACGACTTTTTTCCTTTCTTCGTTTTCTTCATCTTCTTCGCTATCGTCATCTTTTTTAGAATCGTTCACGCTATTTTCATCGTCATCATCAAAGCTCCTAAAAAGCTCTTTAACCCTTCTTTCACGATTGATTAAAGCGTCTTTATACGCATAAATAAAATCAATCAAATACGGCACCGAGCAAATCGCATCTAAAATAATGTCTTCGCCCAAGCGGATTTGCTTGCTCAATTCAATCTCTTCATCTTTGTTTAAAAGTTTTATATCCCCCATCTCACGCAAATACATGCGCACCGGGCTATCGCTCCTGCTCCACTCTAAAAAATCCTTTTCTTTCAAAAAGTCATAGCCATCTTCTAATTCTTCATCTAAAACTTTTTGCTTTTCTTCGGTGTTTTTAATCTTGTCAATCGCATTGAGTTTTTTAGCGTATTCTGAAGAGCTGACCAATTTCTTTTGGTATTTTTGGCACAACTCTTTGATTTTTTTGATTTGGGCTAGAGTGGGGACTTTCGTGCTGATTTGAATGATAGACTCATAAGAAACGCAATCGCTTAAGGAATTAGCGAACAATTCTTCTAACGCTTCATTAAAACTAAGCTTTTTAACAGGAATAGGTTCTTTCGCTTTAGCTTCTTTGATTTTGCTTTCTTTGGTTTTATTTTCTTTAATTTTGTTTTCTTTGGCTTTATTGCTTTCTTTAGCTTTATTTTCCTGTGTGGCTTCTGCTTTGGCTTCCTGTTTAGCTCTTTTGGGGGCTTTTTCTTCGTTAGCTTTCTTTTTCATTGGACACTCCATAAAATAAGAACCCATGCTTTCAATCAAAAGCTAGGTCTATATAAGATAAGATACACCTAATCCTTTACTATTTTACTAAAAAATAGCTTAAATTCTAATTATAAAATGAGTTTAAAATAAAATTTAAAAACCCCCATTTTTTAAAAAATAGGGTTTTAATTGTCTGCGTTTAATAAAAACAAGCCCTAAAGCTTATCTACCATGCTTTTTAGAAATTTCGCTGAAGTTTGAGCGCTTTTTTCTAAAAACGCATCAAAGCTCATGTTAGCTTCCTCATCAGCGTTATCGCTAATACTCCTTAACACACAGCATGGCACGCCAAATTTTTGGCACACAAACGCCACGCTCG
>ASYU01000038.1:0-3624 GCA_000448465.1 Helicobacter pylori PZ5056
GATGAAGTCAGGAATTTAGCCGGGCGCACTCAAAAGTCTTTAGCCGAAATCAATTCCACTATCATGGTGATTGTCCAAGAAATCAACGCCGTGAGTTCGCAAATGAATCTCAATTCGCAAAAAATGGAACGCTTGAGCGACATGAGTAAAAGCGTGCAAGAAACTTACGAAAAAATGAGTTCTAATTTAAGCTCAGTCGTGTCAGACAGCAATCAAAGCATGGACGATTATGCTAAATCCGGACGCCAGATTGAAGCTATGGTAAGCGATTTTGTAGAAGTGGAAAAAGTGGCTTCTAAGACTTTAGCTGATTCTTCAGATATTTTAAACATCACTACGCATATGAGTGGAACGACTATGAATTTAGACAAACAAGTGAATTTGTTTAAAACTTAATCAGGGGGAGTTTATTAAAAAAGGGTTGGATTGTTAAAAGTTTCTGTGATCACGGCGTGTTTTAATAGCGAAAAAACCATTGAAAACACTATTCTTTCCGTGATTCATCAAACTTATAAAAACATTGAATACATCATTATAGATGGGGCTAGCGCGGATAACACTTTAGGAATCATTCAAAAATATAGAGATAAAATCGCTTGCGTGGTGAGTGAAAAAGATAAGGGTATTTATGACGCTATGAATAAGGGCATAAGGCGTTCTAGTGGGGATATTATCGCTTTATTGAATAGCGATGATTTTTATGCTGATGAGTTTGTGATAGAAAAAGTGGTGCATGAGTTTGAAAACAAAAATTGCGATAGCGTGTATGCGGATCTGGTTTTTGTCAAACCGGATTGTTTAGAAAAAGTGGTCCGTTATTATGAGAGCGGGGAGTTTAGCCCTAAAACCTTGCTTTATGGCGTAGTACCAGCGCACCCCACGCTCTTTGTCAAAAAAGCCATTTATGAACGCTATGGGCTATACAAAACCGATTATAAGATTTCAGCGGATTTTGAGATGATCATCCGCTTGTTTGTGGTGCAAAAAATAAGCTTTTCTTATTTGAAAGAAGTGTTAGTGGTGATGCGCACCGGTGGGGCTAGCGCAAGCGGGTTTAAAAGCCTTTTATTAAGGAATAAAGAAAACATAAGAGCATGCCAAGAAAATGGCATTCAAGCGAATGTTTTTTCCATGTTTTTAAAATACCCTAGGAAAATCATGGGCTTGTTTAAAAGGGGGAAAGGGGGACTAAAACGAAACGATTAAAGAAAGATTAGCGTTAAATCGTGGTTTGAATCTTTCTTGATGGTTGTTGTAAATGTAGGAAACATTCCTCACTAAAGGCATTTCAATCCCTAATTGCAAAGACAAATAGCCGATAAAATCCACGATAAAACCAAAGCGAAAGGGGGCTTGAAAAAAGGTTTTCTTGGTTCTAGGGATGATGGTCGTGATCGCACCGGTTTTAATCGTATCCACTAACAACACCCCTTGCTCTAAAGCGATTCCTAAATAACTCCTAAAGCGATAGGTTTTTTTATCCACAAAAATCCAAGAAAAATCTAGCGCGCCCCCATAATTTTGCACCATTAGGATTTGAGGCTGAGAGAGCGAAACAGAATGGAAATAGTTATAGACGCTAAAGATTCTAAAACCGACTTTAGGGTGGTTTCTTAAAAAATGCTCTAAACCGGTAGCGGTGTTAAACCCTATACTATTGGCTACAAAAGTCAAGCTTTGATTAGAAGTTGAAAAAGTGGCTTGCGAATAGTTGTACCCAAAAATAAAGAAAAATTTAAGGCTTTTTTCTAAAGCCCTTTTTAAGATTTGCTGGTTTTTGTCTAAGATTTGCTGTTTTTCATTGTTTTTATCAATAGTTAGGGGTTTGGGTTTGTCATCGTCATTCTTGTTTTTAAAATTTTCTAAGAATTTAGACCAAGTGATTTCATTAGCTTCTAAAAAGAGTGGATTCAACGATAAAAAGAGATAAATACTAAATAGAGTTTTCAAATACAGCCTTAAACTTTTTACGGCTATTGTGCCTAATTATCTTAAATTAACTTTAAATTACTTGCATGTTTTGACTGAATATAACCCCTACTTACACGCAACGCTATATTTTAAAACGATATATTGTTTTAGGTTTTGTTCTCATCAAGTAGGATACTAAAGCCAACTTTAATGCTTTTTAATTTTTTATTACAAGAATGTATCGCTCCATTAAAGTTTAGCTTAGAGCAAATAAAACACCTTTTCTTCTTGAAAAATACTTTTAATTTCTACAAAAAGGGTTTTTTCTATGCGTTCTTCTAGCACGATAATAGGGTTAATACTCTCGCTCCCGCTCACCAACGCCCTTAAAGACAACTCTTCTTCATAATTTAAGGGGTTAAGGTTTAACTCTTTTAAATTATCGTAGTTTTTTGCCATAAGGGTATTAAGGCCTTCTAAAGTTAAAAACAAGGTTTCATCTCTTTGGCTATAACCCACTAGAGCGCTTAAACGCTGAGAAAAAACCCACCTTAAATCGTTGATCCTAACCTTAGCCTTACTTTTAGAGCGCGCTAGAATATAGCAATTCAAAGGGTTTGAATTTTTAGAAAGCCACACGCCCCCATTTAATAAGCGGTAAGTTGCGATCGTTTTTTGGGCTAAAAAAGGCTTATTAGCGTCCTTTTTAGCCGCTTCTAATGTTCTAAAAACTTGCGTTCTTTCTTCAATACTTGCGGGTAAAATCTGGCGTTTTAAAGGCGAGTAAAGCTCAAAGGGGCTTCTGTTTTGGGATTCTTTTTGGATTTTTAAAGCGAATTGGCAACCGCAATAATTTTGCCGATAAAGCTCGTTTTCTCTCGCTAAAGCTTGCAAGTTTAAATCCAACTCGCTTTTGAAATGTTCAAAATTGTCGTTTCTGAACACAACAAATTCCAAATTGTGCCTTTGTGCGATGTGCTGTCCCTTAGCGATGAGCTGGTTAGGGTCTTTTTTAGGGCTTGTGAGTAAGGTGGTGGTGAATTTTTCTTCCCCTAATTCAAAGGCTTTCAACGCACTCGCTTCTAAGCGTAAATCAAAGCACTCAAAACAGCGTTCGCTTTTTTCCCCTAACAATTCCTTACCCTTAGCTTTATCTAAAAATTTTTCTAATTCATAATCGCCTTCAAGCAATTCAATTCCTAGCATCTCGCAAGTGCGTTTCACGTCTTCTAAACGCAACAAGTATTCGCTATAAGGGTGGATATTGGGGTTATAAAAAAACCCTACAATTTTTTCACCCGCAAAAGCTTCTTTAGCCTTTTTTAAAAAATACAGGTTATCCACCGAGCAGCAAATATGAATGAGCATTAAAACTGCTTTTTATTCACGTCTTCTAAAATATCGTTAGAGACTTTGTCAATTTCTTGACTGATTTCTAACGAATCGCTAGCGATTTTTAGATTGCCCTCAGTAACCGATCTTAAGGCTTCAATAGAAGCGTTGATCTCTTCTACTTCTTTAACCTGGTTTTTAATGCTTTCGCTCGTGTCTGAAATGCTTTGAACTAAAATATTGATATTGGCTTCAATTTCGCTGAGCGATTTTTGCGTCCTTTCAGCGAGCTTTCTCACTTCATCAGCCACCACCGCAAAGCCTCTGCCATGCTCACCAGCCCGTGCGGCTTCAATAGCGGCGTTTAGGGCTAATAGATTC
>ASYU01000039.1:0-1340 GCA_000448465.1 Helicobacter pylori PZ5056
AGCAGGGAGCATCACTTCGCCTGTGTTTGTGGGTGGGGGTGTCTCTCATGGGGCTACGAATAAGCGCAACTACAACCTTAAAATCAATAAAAAACAGAAGCGCTTGGCTTTAGAATACGCTTTAGAAGAAAAAGCACAAGCGAACAAGCTTTTTGTGGTGGAAAAGATCGCTATAAAAGGCGTGGTTGAAGACAATAAAAGAAAGCATTTGACTAAAGAAGCCAACCAAATGTTTCAGGCTTTAGAGCAACGAGACACTTTGTTTGTGTGCATGAACATGGACGAATACACCGAGTTAGCTTTTAGTAACCTTAAAAAATGCCTTGTTATTGATGTGAGCGAGTTAAACGCTTATCTTTTAGCGGCGTTTAGCTCTGTCGTGATGGAAGAAGCGGCGTTTCAGCATGCGGTGCAAGATAAGACAGAGGAGTAAAAAATGGCAGACATCATGGATATAAAGTCAATTCTTTACACTGAAAAGTCATTAGGATTGCAAGAAAAAGGTGTTTTAGTGGTCCAAACAGCTCAAAATGTAACTAAAAACCAGCTCAAAGAAGTGTTTAAAACTTACTTTGGCTTTGAGCCTTTGAAAATCAATTCTTTGAAACAAGAGGGTAAGGTGAAACGCTTTAGAGGGAAGCTTGGACAAAGAAAGTCGTTTAAGAAATTTTATGTGAAAGTTCCAGAGGGCGCTAGCATTGCCGCCCTTGGTGCGTAGAAAGGAGAAAGCGTTATGGCGATTAAAACTTATAAGCCCTACACCCCAAGCAGACGCTTCATGTCGGTGTTGGACTCTAAAGACATTACCGCAAAAAGCAGTGTCAAAGGCTTACTCACTAAGCTTAAAGCGACAGCAGGGAGAAACAATAACGGGCGAATCACCAGCCGCCACAAAGAGAGAGGGGCTAAAAAACTCTATCGCATTATTGATTTCAAACGCAACAAATATAATATTGAAGGGAAAGTGGCTGCGATTGAGTATGATCCTTACAGAAACGCGCGCATCGCTCTTGTGGTCTATCCTGATGGGGACAAACGCTATATTTTACAGCCAAGCGGTTTGAAAGTGGGCGATAGCGTTATCGCTGCTGAAGGCGGTTTGGATATTAAAGTGGGCTTTGCGATGAAGTTAAAAAATATCCCCATAGGAACGGTGGTGCATAATATTGAAATGCATCCGGGGGCTGGCGGGCAATTAGCCAGAAGCGCAGGGATGAGCGCTCAAATCATGGGTAGAGAAAATAAATACACCATTATTAGGATGCCAAGCTCTGAAATGCGCTACATTCTAAGCGAATGCATGGCAAGCATTGGCGTGGTAGGGAACGAAGATTTTATCA
>ASYU01000040.1:0-3991 GCA_000448465.1 Helicobacter pylori PZ5056
TGGCTGATGAGGTGAGGAAACTCGCTGAAAGGACGCAAAAATCGCTCAGCGAAATTGAAGCCAATATCAATATTTTAGTTCAAAGCATTGCCGATAACGCCGAGTCTATCAAAATGCAAAATAAGGGCGTAGAAAACATCCACAACTCCATTAACGCTTTGCAACAAGATGTGCAGGATAATTTGACTATCGCTAACCATTCTTTACAAGTCAGCACTAAAATTGATGGGATCTCCCAAGATATTTTAGAAGATGTGAGCAAGAAGAAATTTTAATTTCTGCTTTTAATTTTGAGCGTCTAAAATATAAAACCGCCTAAAGCAAGGGGCTTTCGCCCTAACGAACGCTAATATAAAAGGCTCTTCAAAAGGGGTATTCATCGCCAAAGTATCCCCCTTAAAAGAATTATAAATAAAAATATTAAGTTTCGGCTATCACTCTTTGATGTTGGGGTTTAATCTCAATTCCCCATATCGCCCATATCCCCCATGTCTCCCATATCGCCACCCATGTCGTCGTTCATATCCCCCATATCGCCCATGTCATCGTTGCCATTACCCATGTCATCATTCATATCGTTGGCATTATTCATGTCATCGCCCATGTCGTTGCTATTACCCATGTCGTCATTAGCGTTACCCGCATCATCGTTGCCGTTGTTCATGTTGCTCATATCATCAGTGTTACCGGTATCGGTGTTACCAGTGTCCGTATTGCCGGTATCGGTGTTGTTCATATCGACGGTATTGTTCATGCCGCTAGCATCTTTATCATCAGTGGGGGTGTCGTTTGCGTTGCCGGTGTCAGTGGTGTTAGTGTCCATGTGATCATCGTTGTGATCATCGTTGGTGGCGTTATTAGGGTTTATGAGCGCATTACCCCCTTGATCTTTGCTGTCATTTGCATGGGTGTTGTCCATGTTGTTAATAGGCGTTTGTTGTGCAGATTGTTGCATAGGGTTACTCATCGCATCATTCAAATCGTCTCTGTCATCGCCATCAATTTTCAAACTCCCGTCTAAATAATTCCCCACCACATCGCTGCTATGGCTTAATTGTTGCACGCTGTCTAGGGCTTTATCCACTTGGGCTTGTTGCTCGCTTGAAAGCCCTTTTTGATCTTTTAAGTCATTGTCTAGTTGGTTGAGATTGTTGTCTAATTTGTCCCTAACCTCCATAGCTTTATTGACCACTGAATCAATCTTACTAGGACTCGCCCCATCTTGCTTCATTTCTTTGATTTGCCCCACTAAATGGTTAAGCTCTTTGGCTTGAGAAGTTATCGCATCCACGCTTTTAGTGGGCATGGCTTTGGTGTGGAAAAGCGAATTGTCTTTGAGCATGCGGCTGTTGTCTAAATTGACTAAGGCGCTATTCAAGCGGTTGGTTTGAATGCCTTTGCTGAATTTGGGATCACGATAAAAGCTCATAAGATTTGCTTGTTGTAAGGATTTATCGTCCTTGTCGTCTCTGTCATCATCAGTAGGCGTATCAAGTTGGTTAATGGAAGCGTCATGGTCTAAAATCTCTTCTTGATCGAGCGCATACATATAATTTTCTAACATCAAGTAATCTTGAACTTGCATCATGAAAAACATGTTAGGGTAGAAGCCATACATGCCATCATAAAAGTCATAAAAATCATACATGCCCATACCATACATGCCATACATACCCATTCCATACATTCCATACATTCCATACATTCCATACATGCCATAATAAGGGCTATAGTAAGAGTTGTAATAGTTGTTGCTCCTGTAATAAGGGCTTTGAGCCTTTTCATTCTCTTGTTGTTTTTTAAGATACGCCCCTACCACGCTCAAATCAGCGAGCATTTTTTGAGCCGTTTTTTGATCTTTTAAAGAAATGCCTAAGGGGATATAAATACCGGTGCGGTAACTATAAAAAGAATCCCTAGCGATGATTTTAAGGCAATATTTCAAATTCTTTTGCAATTTTAGGGCTTGCCTCAAACGCGCATGCACTCTAAAATTCCCCAAGATGCCAGAGTTAAAACGCATTTTTTCCACTAACGCGCTGAATTTTTTCGCATCGCCATTAGCCGCATTGATATAGTTTAAAGCCGTAGCTCCCCACTCTGTGGTGCTGCTTTTATAACCCCCAAAATTCACTATTTTTGGCGTTAATTCCCCTTTTAATTGCGAATCTTTTAAATCAAACAACGCCCTATTCACGCTAATAGCGTTTAAACTGAGTGTCATTATAAAAAGTATTTTTATAGCTTTCATTGATAACCTTAAAAAATATCTCTTGCGAGCATTATAGACTATTTTTAGAAATCAAAATGATTTTTGAAAACAAGCCAAAGTAAAAAATCAAATCTCAAAACAAAAGGTTCTGTTTTAAACGCTTCTTTAGTTTTTAAAAAACTTTCTTAAACAAGAACCTAACCCCCAACAAAACAAATATCGCAAAAAAAGAAAAAAGAAACCAACAGAGAGAAAACCCTCTATTGGAAAGAAGAGAAAGGCTTAGAAGTTGATCATGTAGTTGAAATAGATAGAGAAATTCCTTTTATAGAACACATCTACCGATCCATCTACGCCTCTTTCTTTATAGAATTGGTTGGTAAATAAAGGCAATTTAAAGCCCACTTCAATCCCGCTGTGTTTAGAGAAATTGCTCCTAAAACCAAATTCAACAGGCATTTGGAAGTAGCTTGTGTTCATGCTCGCTGAACAGCCTGCGGTGTCGTTGCAAATTCGCATTTGAGATTTTAAGTAGCTCTCTCCTTGAACGATAAACGAATCCCCTCCTAACCCAAAGCCTAAGAACAACCCTGCTGTGTTATAGCCCTCTTTACTTTCATAGAAGTTATAGAGCGCATCAAAGCCCACGCCATAAGTGAAGTTATTCACTTGAGACGCACCCTCCATGATTCCAAGCTGGCTCCCTACAAAGCTTAAATTCGCATGGTTATAGCTGTAGTATCCATAAGACCTAAAGCCAAAGCGTTTGGTTTTACCAAAGAACCACTTATACCCTGCCATCGCATCTACCCCATACATTTGCCCGTAATTGTTGGTGTTGATCACGCTTGGCGTGTAGGTTGCTTGGGCTTGAGCGACAGCGGTTTGAATGTTTTTATGCACGCTCATAAAGGCGTCTTTTTGAGCCGTTAGATTGTTTTTTAGCGCGTTTAAGAAATTGATGGCATCTGTTGTCGTTGAACTATCACTAGCAGTTGCAAGCGTAACGGCTTGCATTTTTTGCGTATCAGCTGTAGCAAGATCGGCTAGAGCCGTATCCACTTGATTGATAGCTTTATCTAACGCACCCACAACCGCATTAGAGCCGTTTGTCAATTGCCCGATCGTCGCGCTAGAAGAATCCAAATAGCCTTTTAAAGTGTTTTGAGCGCTTTCTAATGCGCTAAACGCGCTGTTTAGCCCTTGAGCGTTAGGAATCACACTGCCTAAACTAGGATTACCGCTTAAAAGAGCGCTGATCGTTGCGGTTTGTTGAGACATGGTTTCTACCCCACTTAAAGTGGTGTTCATGCCACTCACGCTCACGCTCTTAAGATTATTAACCGTAGTGGTATCTTTGGTTAGCTGGCTTGCCACAGAACTCCCACTAGCGCTCGGTGTGCCACTTGTTTCATCTTTTTTAGCTGGTGGGGTTGGTGTTTTCGTCTGATCTTGTAAATCTGTGTTTAAAGTGCTTTGATCAGTGTCAAAAGTTTTTTCAGCCTTTTGTAAATCTGTTGCAGCGGTTTGCTCTGCTTGTTGATCGGCTTTAAAAGTGGTTTCATCAAAATCTTTAGCATCAGCGTCTTTTTTAACTTGAGCTACAGCGTTTTCTAAAGCTGTATCAGCGCTTTGAACGGCTGTGTTATCGGTTTCTACTTGTTTAGCCGCACCAGCTACAGTAGTGTCAGCGCTTGTTGTATAAGTTTCATCAGTTGTGGCGGTTTGGCTGTCAGTAGTAGCGGTGTTCTCAAGTGTTGTCGCTTCTTTGCTGTCGCT
>ASYU01000041.1:0-1349 GCA_000448465.1 Helicobacter pylori PZ5056
CTGTCGCTTGAAGCGGTGTTTTGGGCTTGAGTTTGGGCTTGTTGTTGCGTTGGCGAATCGCTTGTTAATTTACTATCCTTATCCTTTTCAGCATAATTACCAAAAACATGCGATGATTTTTGCAATGCCGCGTAGGTTTCTAAATCGGTAGCGTTCATGCTCCCTAAAAGCACGCTACTCGTTGCTAAAGAGAAAAAGCCTAATTTTTTGAATGACTTTTTCATGACTTCCTCCCCTTATTTTTTCATCCAAGCGCTTGGATTGACTTTAGTGTCCGGTTTGGAAGCGCTTTGCGTTTCTTGGGCTGGAGCCACTTGATTGTTGCCAAACATTGAAGTGTTTATCGGGGTGTTATTGTTAGCACCTGGGGTGCGGGTGGTGTTTTGGTTTTCTAAATTAGAATATTGAAACCCCCCTCCTAAAAACGCGCCGCTTTTTTCTGCCATGGACACACTAAAGGCTAATGCTATACCTAAAAAAACCTTTTTCATTTAAAACTCCTTAATGTGAGAAATCCTAAGGATTTCTTTTTTTATTGCATTCATGCTATGGTGCAAAAATATAGGGAGCTATCAAAATTTGAGAGTTGTCCTTGAATACATTCGCTTCCACAGAATACAATCCGCTCTTATAGTAAGCTTTGGAGTTATATCACAAAAAAGTGAATTTTTCGTTAAGAATAGGTTAAATAAATCGTTTTATTTTTTAAAAGTGCATTTATTATATAAATAATTTAAAATTATATTTATAACTAGATTTTATGGAAGCTCTTGCACTGTTTTTGTGGGGCGAAAATTTAGAGCTTTTAGGGTTTTTGGTCTAATGGGTGGCTATCTTAAAAAAGCTGTTTTATCGCTTTTATCGTATCATGTAAAAATCTCATTCAAACTGGCTTTGGGCGTGGGCGATTAAAGGGTTGATCACTTCATCTAAATTCCCTGAAAGCATGATTTCTTCTAAACTATACAGAGTTAAATTGATTCTATGTTCGCTCAAGCGGTTTTGCGGGTAATTATAAGTGCGGATCCTTTCGCTCCTGTCCCCACTACCCACTTGCTCCTTTCGGTCTTTGGCGTTAGCGAGCTGTTGCTCTTCAATTTGTTTTTCATAAAGGCGCGCTTTTAAGATTTTTAGGGCTTTGTCCTTGTTTTTATGCTGGGATTTTTCATCTTGCATGCTCACGCTGATATTGGTGGGGAGGTGCGTGATGCGGACGGCGGAGTCTGTGGTATTGACGCATTGCCCCCCATGCCCACCAGCGCGAAACACTTCAATCTTTAAATCGCTAGGGTTGAGAGTAACTTCCACATCATCCACTTCAGGCATGATCGCTACCGTGATAGCGGAAG
>ASYU01000042.1:0-890 GCA_000448465.1 Helicobacter pylori PZ5056
CCTCAGGGAGGTGCAATCGTTGGGCGGTGAGTTGCTGTAAAGAGCCAAATAAAAGATTGGAACTCGTATCGCTTCCGGTTAAAAACACGCCCACCCACCCGATCAAAGGCGAGAAAAAGGTGAAAGCTAAGCCTGTATGGGTGAGCGCTAAGGCTAGAGTGGAAGAAATCCCGCTGTAATTAGACACATAGGCAAAGCTTAAGACTAAACCAATGGTGAGAATGGGGTAACGCATTTCTTTCAAGGTTTCGCCAAAGACGCTCATTGCATCGCTCACTCGCACCCTTAAAACGAGCATGCTAATAAGAGCGGCCAAAAAAATGGAAGTGCCAACCGTGTTGATTAAGAGAAATTTAAACACCACCGGAAAACTCACGCTTTGATTGGCTTCTACAAAGGGCGGGCTTTTAAAGATGTGGTTGCTGATGTTATTGAACTCAAAATAAAAATTAGAAAAAGCTAACAAGCCGTCTTTTTCAAATAAAGCTTTAAAAAAAGGCTGTATCCATAACACAATGACTAAAACCAAGATCACAAAAGGGGACCAAGCGACATAAACCTTACAAATATGATGGTTACTCTTAGTGAATGAGGCCGCTTTGCCATCGCTTCTAAAAATCGCTTTAGGCTGCCAAAATTTCAAAAAGAGTGCTGTTGCAACCAGTGAAACAAGGGCTGAAATAATGCCGGGCAATTCTGGCCCTAAATAATTAGAGCTTAAAAATTGCGTGCCAGCGAAAGAAAAAGCCGCGATAAAAACGGCCGGAAAAGTTTCTTTAATCCCTTTAAAGCCATCCATTAAAAACACAATGAAAAACGGCACTAACAAGCTCACAAAAAAGAGGATTTTACCCGTCATGGCTGAAATTAAAATCGCTGGCACCCCTACC
>ASYU01000043.1:0-2738 GCA_000448465.1 Helicobacter pylori PZ5056
CTATTAACGAGATGATTAAAAACGCTCAAGCCGTTTTAGAAAAAACCAAACAGCTTAACGCTAATGAAAACACCCAAATCACGCAACCAGACAATTTCAACCCCTACACTTCTAAAGACACGCAGTTCGCTCAAGAAATGCTCAATAGAGCCAACGCTCAAGCAGAGATTTTAAATTTAGCTAAGCAAGTAGCGGACAATTTCCACAGCATTCAAGGGCCTATTCAAGGGGATTTGGAAGAATGTAAAGCAGGATCGGCTGGCGTGATCACTAATAACACTTGGGGTTCAGGCTGCGCGTTTGTGAAAGAAACTCTCAATTCCTTAGAGCAACACACCGCTTATTATGGCAACCAGGTCAATCAGGATAGGGCTTTGTCTCAAACCATTTTGAATTTTAAAGAAGCCCTTAACACTTTAGGGAACGACTCAACAGCGATCAATAGCGGTATCTCTCATTTGCCTAACGCTAAGTCCCTTCAAAACATGACGCACTCCACTCAAAACCCTAATTCCCCAGAAGGTTTGCTCACTTATTCTTTGGATACCAACAAATACAGCCAATTCCAAGCCATTAGGCAAGAATTAGGCAAAAACCCCTTTAGGCGCTTTGGCGTGATTGACTATCAAAACAATAACGGCGCGATGAACGGCATCGGCGTGCAAGTGGGCTATAAGCAATTCTTTGGTAAAAAAAGGAATTGGGGGTTAAGGTATTATGGTTTCTTTGATTACAACCATGCTTATATTAAATCCAATTTCTTCAACTCCGCTTCTGATGTGTGGACTTATGGGGTGGGAATGGATGCTCTTTATAACTTCATCAACGATAAAAACACCAACTTTTTAGGCAAGAATAACAAGCTTTCTGTGGGGCTTTTTGGTGGCTTTGCGTTAGCCGGGACTTCGTGGCTTAATTCCCAACAAGTGAATTTGACCATGATGAATGGCATTTATAACGCTAATGTCAGCACTTCCAATTTCCAATTTTTGTTTGATTTAGGCTTGAGGATGAACCTCGCTAGGCCTAAGAAAAAAGACAGCGATCATACCGCTCAGCATGGCATTGAACTAGGTTTTAAAATCCCTACGATCAACACAAGCTACTATTCTTTCATGGGCGCTAAACTAGAATACAGAAGGATGTATAGCCTTTTCCTCAATTATGTGTTTGCTTACTAAAACTCTCTTTAAAAAGGGGGGCTTGTTTAAAAACGCTTAAAGGCATTTTTGCAACCAATAGCAAAGAGCTTGCGTAGCGATAATCTCTTTTAATGCACTCTCAAGCGATAAAATTAAAGTAATCAAAACCCTATTTTTGTAATCATTAAAGAAAATTTTTTAAAGATTATCACTCTTTTTTGATAAAGTAATAATTTAGAATTTAGGGAGTTTTTCATGGAAGAATCAACAGCGTTTATTTTGGCTCTTGTGGGGCTATTCACCGGCATTACCGCCGGGTTTTTTGGTATTGGTGGGGGGGAGATTGTCGTCCCTAGCGCGATTTTTGCCCATTTTAGTTATAGCCATGCGGTGGGTATTTCGCTCATGCAAATGCTTTTTTCTTCAGTGGTCGGCTCTATCATCAATTACAAAAAGGGCTTGTTGGATTTGAAAGAAGGCTCATTTGCTGCGCTTGGAGGGCTAATGGGGGCGGTTTTAGGGAGCTTTATCTTAAAAATCATTAACGATAAAATTTTAATGAGCGTGTTTGTGGTGGTGGTGTGCTACACCTTTATCAAATACGCTTTTTCTAACAACAAGAAGCCAGAGCATTTTGAAGAAATGCATTTTGATTTGCATGCGAATAACAAAACGCCCGAAAAAAAGCGCGCAATCCCTTTTGTGTCTATGGATAGAACGCATGGGGTTTTGATGCTCGCTGGTTTTGTTACCGGCATCTTTTCTATCCCGCTAGGCATGGGTGGGGGGATTTTAATGGTGCCGTTTTTGGGCTATTTTTTGAAATACGATTCTAAAAAAATCGTGCCTTTGGGGCTATTTTTTGTGGTGTTCGCTTCTTTATCTGGGGTCATCTCTCTTTATAACGGGAAGGTTCTTGATGATGTAAGCGTTCAAGCCGGGGTGATCACCGGTGTCGGAGCGTTTTTAGGGGTGGGCATTGGGATCAAGCTCATCGCTTTGGCTAATGAAAAGGTGCATAAAATCTTATTGCTCCTCATTTATGCTTTAAGCATTTTAGCGACTTTACACAAGCTCATTATGGGGTAAATCTAAAAACGCTCAAGGGCATTTTTAAAAATCAAACAGCAAAGGAGCTTGATTTAATCAAAAGATAGCTTTTTAAAAAAGTTTTAATTATCCCTATTTATTTTAAATCATTTCTTTTAAGGGATAAAAACCATTTTATAGGGCTCTTGCGAATTTAACGCGTTTGTGGTAGGATTAGGTTTAGTGAGTTTAGGGGTTCCCAAACCTACTCCTTGTAATTGAGCTATAAGGAGGCTCGGTAGCTCACCCTCACTATTATAAACTTCATAACTGCTTATTACCCACTTATTCTCTAGCTTTTGATTATCCCACTTATCATTAAGTCCTACTCGCATGCGCTTGTATAGGGGTTGTTTTTTGAATAAGAATAGTTGAAAATAAATCAGCGAGCGGTTCTTAAGCGTTTTTAAGATAACGCTTAAACCGTTACTACAAACCTATAAAATCCTATAAAGAGCTATAAAATTCTCTCAATTTGGGATTTTTGTTGTATTCCTAGTTCAACCT
>ASYU01000044.1:0-4550 GCA_000448465.1 Helicobacter pylori PZ5056
GCTCAAAATCTGGTGCGTTGGGGTAAAGAAGAGGGCATTATGGACACCATTAAGCATGGCTCTAAGGGCATGGATTATCTCGCTGGGGAAATGCCCGCTATGGAATTGGACGAAAAAGACGCTAAAGCGATCGCGAGCTATGTGATGGCAGAACTTTCTAGCGTTAAAAAGACAAAAAACCCTCAACTCATTGATAAAGGCAAGGAATTGTTTGAAAGCATGGGTTGCACAGGCTGTCATGGCAATGATGGTAAGGGCTTGCAAGAAAATCAAGTGTTTGCGGCCGATTTGACCACTTACGGCACAGAGATTTTTTTAAGAAACATCTTAACGCATGGCAAAAAGGGCAATATAGGGCATATGCCATCATTCAAGTATAAAAACTTTAGCGGCTTGCAAGTTAAAGCGTTGGCCGAATTTATCCAATCGCTAAAACCCTTAGAAGATTAAAGGAAAAGAGATGAAATTTTTAAACGGATTAGCAGGGAATTTACTGATTGTGGTTATCTTGTTGTGTGTGGTCGTTTTTTTCGCGCTCAAAGCGATCCATATCCAAAAAGAGCAAGCCACCAATTATTACCGCTATAAGGATATTAACGCTTTAGAGGCAAAAAACACCCAAAACCGGGCTAATTATGAATTGATCAATCAAGGGAGCAAAAAATGAAATTCACCACTTTAGAAAAAATCTTAGCCTTAATGGTAGTAGCGACCATTTTAATGACCATTGTTATTTCTTTTGTGCCTAACTTGTTTTTGTTTAGCACATGAGGATCTTATGGCTTGTAATAGCCTTTGTTTGTTGTTTGGGGGCTGATGAGTCCTATGTTTTTAATAACGCTAAAGGGCGTTTGGTAGAAAAAAGCGTTGTGTTTGTGGAGGGCGTTTCTAAAGAGCTTTATCTTAAAACAGGCGTGCGTTTTGCGATTGATATGACGGATTTTGAAAAAAATCCTATCGCTTTGGCGGATAAAAATGAACGCCAAAAGTATCAAGAGGGCTTTTTAAAGCAGCTCAAACCCCCTTTTGTGGTATTCTTTTTCTACCATGACGCTCAAAAAATAGAATTAGTGGCTAACCCTAAAGATTTGTTAGACACTGATAAGATCTTTTTTGAAAAAATCGCTCCCTTACTCCCTACAAACCCTAAAGAATACACGCCCCAAAGGATTTCAGCCATGCTCATTAACGGCTATTCGGTCGCAGTAGACGCTTTAGCGGAAAAATATCGTGTGAATATCGTGCAAAATTTTAACGCCCCTAAGGGAGCGACTTTTGTAAAAGTCATCATCTATATTTTATTATTGACGCTTTTAGGGGCGTTTTTGGGGCTTTATTTTTTTAAAAAATCTTAAGAGGGAAAATCAATGAAAGAAAAAAACTTTTGGCCTTTAGGGATCATGAGCGTGCTTATTTTTGGGCTTGGGATCGTGGTGTTTTTGGTGGTGTTTGCCTTAAAAAATTCGCCTAAAAACGATTTAGTGTATTTCAAGGGTCATAACGAAGTGGATTTAAACTTTAACGCCATGCTTAAAACCTATGAAGATTTTAAAGCTAATTATCGTTTTTTAGTGGGTTTAAAGCCCCTTACTAAAAGCCCTAAAACCCCCATTTTGCCCTATTTTTCTAAAGGCACGCATGGGGATAAAAAAATCCAAGAAAACCTTTTAAACAACGCTTTGATTTTAGAAAAGTCCAACACGCTTTATGCGCGATTGCAACCGCTCAAACCCGCTTTAGATTCGCCAAATATTCAAGTGTATTTAGCTTTCTATCCCAGCCAATCACAGCCCAGATTATTAGGAACGCTTGATTGCGCAAACGCATGCGAGCCTTTAAAATTTGATTTGTTAGAGGGCGATAAAGTGGGGCGCTATAAGATCCTTTTTAAATTCACTTTTAAAAACAAAGAAGAATTGATTTTAGAGCAACTGGCTTTTTTTAAGTAGCATGGCTTGTATGGGTATATCAATTTTAAAAAACGCTAAAGCATTTTTTAAATACAAAAAATAAAAGAGCTTGCGAAAAAACAAGCGATAATTTTTAAAAAGCGGTCTTTATGGGTTAGGGGGATTATAAGGGGGTTGTAGGGGGGGGATTTCAAAATACCCCCTATTTCCTTAAAAAAATGAGCTTATGATAAAGGGATCAAAATCCCATTTTTAAAAAATAAAGAGTGTTCCAAAACAAACAAAAAACCCCCATAAACTCGCATCAATTTATTCTAAAAATTTAAAAAACCTTTCTTGTTGTAACGCTCTTTTTAAGGAGGTTACAAAAATTAAAATGGCGCTAGCTTTTAAAAAAGTTTGTTAAATTGTGAGACAATTAAGAGAGCATGGGCTTTTGGGGATTTGAAACCTTGAAAACGCTCGGATTTTTCAAATTAACTCGCTTTGCGCGGTCGTTTAGAAATCGGTTTTTATTGTTGTCTTGAGTGGATTTTTTGGCTAATTAAGTTTTTTATTTTATGAAATAAAGAGCGATTAAAGTAAGACTTTTAGTTATCAGTATTTGATGATGAAAAGCCTGAATTTTCTATCCAAATGGGTATAATAAGGCTATGGGTTTTTTAAAAGTTTTTAAGCATGACGCCTTGGGGCAAGTAGGGAATGTTGTTGTGGGGAATTTTTTAATAACGCTCACTATTTTAGCGGTTTGTTTTTCCTCTCAAAGCGCTGAAGAAACGACCATGCTCACCCTAAGCTACACGCTCTTTTTTGTCTTGGGGGCGTTTTTACTGGCCGCAATCAGTGTGGGAGCGATCAAAAATCTCAACGCGCTTTTTTCTAAAAGGGGGGTTTTAAGCTTTTCTTTACCCGTTAGTTTGGAGTCTTTATTGCTCCCTAAAATCTTGCTCCCTATGGTGTTTTTTATCTTCAGTTTGTTTTGGTTTGTGGCGAGCGTGCGTTTGGGCTATTCTCTTTTTAACGCGCAATCCAGCGTGCTGTTTATCTTGCACACCGCTTTAAAAACCTTTGTGTTAAAACCCACTAAAACCCTAGGTATCGCGCTGTTTTTAGGGCTTGTTTTAATGAAATTTCTATTTGTTTTGAGCGTTTTAAACGCTGCTAGGATCAAAAAAGCGCGTTTTTTACTAGGGGGGTTGTTATTCATTCTGGTGGGGGTTGTTTTGGAATTAGCGTTTAATTCGTTACTGCCCTTAATGAGTTCTAGTTTAAGTATCAATGAGGGGTTTTATTATTTCTTGCAACAACAAGAATTACAAGAAAACAAATACTATCTTTTATGGGGGGTGGATTTTTTAAAAATCCTTTTATTGTATGGGGTGATCCGTTACTTGCTCACGCATAAATTAGAATTGGATTAAGAAAAGCGGTATTTTAAATATTCATCAGTGAGCAAGCAGTCTTTAGTCTTTAACAAACTAGCGTAAAACCCATGCTGATAGCCTAATTCAAAAAGCTTGTCTATGGCGAGAATTTGAGTCTCGCTTAAGCGCGTTGAAGTCTCATTCGCATATAAATTTAAATAGGTTTGTAGCCGCTCTTTATTGACACGAATGAGCGAGCGCTCTAACAGCATTTCAGAGAGCAAATTTTGGTGTTTTAAAGCGACTTCAACCGCTTTAATCAAAGCCTTTTTAATCAAAATCGCGCGATACAAAGGGATGGATCGCCTAATCGCCATGCCCCCTAAAGGCAAAGGCAAATCCACTTCAATGAGTTCTTTCCAAACATCCCACAATTCTTTTTCCACTTCTAATTCATTATGGAAATCCAAGATATTTTCATGAATGAGCACGCCTGCATGCACTTTTTCTTCCAAAACCGCTTTTTCAATGTCTAAAAAATTCATATAAGCGATGCGTGCATGTTTGTAATAGATCTTAAACAAAAGGGCGTTTGTGGTGTGTTCCCCACTTAATGCGACTCTAAAATCTTTTTTCAATTTCACGCCCTTTTTTTTCACTAATTTAGGCCCATAGCCATTCCCAAAGCTTGTCGCTGTAGGGAGCAAGGCGTAATCGTTTGCAATTTTAGGGTATAGCCCAAAACTAATCGCGCTCACATCATAAGTGTTTTTTAGGGCTTCTTGGTTTAGGGTTTCAATATCAAGGGCAATGTTGTGGAATGCTTTGTTTTTAATGGGGCAATCTATCCAGCCAAACTTAATCGCATAATACATGAAAATATCATCAGCATCAGGGCTATGAGCGACACTAATCAAAGTAAAATCCTTTTGTGATAAGGTAAGTCCTTTTATTATAATAGATTTTAGGCTAGGATTTGATAGAATAAACAAATCAAATTCAATAAGGTGATTTAATGGCAATAGATGAAGACAAACAAAAAGCGATTTCTTTAGCGATCAAACAAATTGATAAGGTTTTTGGTAAGGGGGCGTTGGTGCGCCTTGGGGATAAGCAAGTAGAAAAGATTGACGCTATTTCTACAGGCTCGTTAGGGTTGGATTTAGCTTTAGGGATTGGGGGCGTTCCAAAGGGTAGGATCATTGAAATTTATGGGCCAGAGTCAAGCGGGAAGACCACTCTAAGCTTGCATATTATTGCAGAATGCCAAAAAAAT
>ASYU01000045.1:0-582 GCA_000448465.1 Helicobacter pylori PZ5056
CAGTGCCCCTGCGACGATCTCGCTCGCGCTCGCTGAACCGCCATTGACTAACACCACAACAGGTAAATTGGTATAAGGGGCTCTGCCATTAGCCTTGTATTCTAAGTTTTCCTCCTTATTTTTGCCTCTTTGAGAGACTAAAACCCCCTCTTTAATGAAAAGGTTAGACAAGCCTACTGCCTGGTTTAATAGCCCTCCAGGATTCCCCCTCAAATCCAACACAATCCCCTTAGTCTTAGGGTTAGCTTTTAGCCCGTCTAAAACCGATTTGGTAACATTTTTATCAAAAGAATTGACTCTCACGTACAAATAAGGCGTGTCTTTAATCTTTTTCACATAGACAGAGGGGATCTTGATAATATCCCTAACGATATTAAACACTAAGGGTTTTGGCTCATTTTTCCTAACAACAGTGATCTGAATAGAGGTTTTTGGCTTGCCGCGCATGAGGTTAATCGCATCATCAATGCTCATGCTCAGCGTGCTTTCGTTGTTGATTTTTAAAATGTTATCGCCTGATTTAACCCCAGCCTTGTAAGCGGGAGTGCCTTCTAAAGGGGCAATAACGGTTAAAACGCCATC
>ASYU01000046.1:0-900 GCA_000448465.1 Helicobacter pylori PZ5056
CAAGAGCGGTAGCGTTTTTGCTCGCTCAAGGGGTGCATTTCAATAAAGAAGGCCGTGGCTATGTTTTAAGGCGCATTTTAAGGCGGGCTTTAAGGCATGGGTATTTAATGGGCTTGAAAGAAGCGTTTTTATACAAAGTCGTGGGTGTGGTGTGCGAGCAATTTTCTAACACGCATGCGTATTTGAAAGAATCTAAAGAAATAGTGATGAAAGAATGCTTTGAAGAAGAAGAGCGCTTTTTAGAGACTTTGGAATCTGGCATGGAATTGTTTAACTTGTCTTTAAAGCATTTGAATGAAAATAAAATCTTTGATGGCAAAATCGCTTTCAAGCTTTATGACACTTTTGGTTTTCCTTTGGATTTAACAAACGACATGCTAAGAAGTCATGGGGCGTGCGTGGATATGCAAGGCTTTGAATTGTGCATGCAAGAGCAAGTGAAACGCTCTAAAGCCTCATGGAAAGGCAAACAAAATAACGCCGATTTTAGCGCTATTTTAAACGCTTATGCGCCCAATGTTTTTGTAGGGTATGAAACGACAGAATGTTCTGCTAAAGTTTTAGGGTTTTTTGATAGCGATTTTAAAGAAATAACAGAAGCAAACCCTAACCAAGAAGTCTGGGTCTTATTAGAAAAAACCCCTTTTTATGCAGAAGGTGGGGGGGCTATAGGCGATAAGGGCGCGCTTTTTAAAGACAATGAAGAAGCGGCTCTAGTGCTAGATACAAAAAACTTTTTTGGGCTTAATTTTTCGCTCCTTGAAATCAAAAAAGCGCTAAAAAAAGGCGATCAAGTGATCGTGCAAGTGAGCGATGAGCGCTTTGAAATCGCCAAACACCACAGCGCGACGCATTTATTGCAGAGCGCTTTAAGAGAAGTTTTAGGCTCGCATGTGAGTC
>ASYU01000047.1:0-1522 GCA_000448465.1 Helicobacter pylori PZ5056
CTGGGGGTTTGGGGCAGGCGATTTTTAGAGGGCTAAACACGCAAAATACCACGCTTTTAGTGGCTGGTAGTTTCATCATCGCTCTTTTTAGCGTTTTAGCGGATCAATTTGTGAGCGTGTTTCAGCATGAAAACGCCTTGCAACGCCTATTTTCTCAAAACGCCACCCAAAAACAAAAAAGAAGAGTTTATACTAATTTAGCGGTGTTTCTTTTTTTGTTGCTAGCGAGCGCTTTATGGCTCATTCCTAGAAACGCCATAGAAGAAAAGCCCTTAGTCGTGGCCACAAAACCTAGCAGCGAGCAGTATATTTTAGGCGAAATTTTAAGCCTTTTGTTAGAAAAACACCATATCCCTATCAAGCGAGCGTTTGGCATTGGTGGGGGGACGATGAATATCCATCCGGCATTAATTAGGGGCGATTTTGATTTGTATGTGGAATATACCGGCACCGCTTGGGTGAATACGCTCAAAAACCCTTTGACTCAAAAAGTGGATTTTGAAACGATTAAAAAGCGTTATGAGAAGGAATTTAATCTTTTGTGGGTGGGGCTTTTGGGCTTTAATAACACCTATTCCTTAGCGATTTCTAAAGAAGACGCTCAAAAATACGCGATTGAAACTTTCAGCGATTTAGCCTTTAATAGCCCCAATTTTGATTTTGGAGCGGAGTTTGACTTTTTTGAAAGAGAGGACGCTTTTAAGGGCTTAGTGAAAACTTACCGCTTTCATTTTAGAAGTTTGCATGAAATGGATATTAATTTGCGTTATAAAAGTTTTGAATCCCATAAAATCAACGCTTTAGATGTCTTCACCACAGACGCTCAAATCAAAGAGCTGGATTTAAAGGTGCTTAAGGACGATAAAGGGTTTTTCCCTAACTATCAGGCCGGTATCGTTATAAGAAAAGAAATAGTAAAAAAGTATCCTAAAGCCTTAAAAATCTTAGAAAAATTGGATTCAAAAATTAGCGATGAGAAAATGCAGGATTTAAACTATCAGGTGGAAGCGTTGAAAAAAAGCCCCCAAATCGTAGCTAAAGATTTTTTAGAAAGCATAGGGTTATAAAGCATGAAAGAAATCGTTACAATAGAGAATGTGTCTTTTAACTACCACAATCGCGCAATTTTTAAGGATTTTAATTTAAGCATTGAAAAAGGGGATTTTTTATGCGTTTTAGGGGAGAGCGGGAGCGGTAAAAGCACGCTTTTAGGCTTGATTTTAGGGCTTTTAAAACCTAATCTGGGGAGCGTTAAAATCTTTAATGAGACCCTTTCAAACAACGCTTTTTTACGCCAAAAAATAGGCTATATCGCTCAAGGCAATTCCTTATTCCCCCATTTAAACGCCCTACAAAACATGACCTTTTGCCTTAATTTACAAGGCATAAACAAACAAGCCGCTCAAAAAGAGGCCAAAGCCTTAGCGTTAAAAATGGGGCTACAAACAGCAACTAAAATCCTATAATAATCCATAAAACACTATAATTTTTGTATAGGTTATTAAGTTTTGTGTTATACTGC
>ASYU01000048.1:0-10274 GCA_000448465.1 Helicobacter pylori PZ5056
CCCCCCCCCCCGAAAATGATCAAGATGAACAAAATCATCAAAATCATCGATCGCTTGAAGAAATTCAAAAAAACGTCTTAAAAGAATTTAACCTTAAAGATACCGACTACCAAGAAAACCCCAAAGACACCCCCACAAACTCCCTTTTAACTTCGTTTTGCTCTCCAAAAAGGCTTTGCTTTATCCTAAAATACGGCATCAGTTTCTTAAAAGAAAAATCAGAGTTTAAAAAACACGTTTGGCGTTACGCGCAGATGTTTGCGAGCTTGAACGTTTTAAAAGAATTGCAAAAGCATTATGGGACGAACCCAAAAGATCCCCTAAAAGGCATCATCTGGCACACGCAAGGCAGCGGTAAAACCGCCTTAACCTACCATTTAACCAAACTCATCAGAGACTTTTTTAGCCAATCCAACCTAAACAAAAAGACTAAATTTTATTTTATTGTGGACAGGTTGGATTTATTAGAGCAAGCCAAAAGCGAGTTTTTAAAAAGAGGCCTTTGTGTGCATGAGGCAGAAAATAAAGAGGATTTGAGCCAAAAATTAAAAAGCTCTAGCGTGTTTGAAAACCCTCAAGGGAATGATGAAATCATCGTTGTGAATATCCAAAAATTCAAATCCCCTAATGAAGAAAAAGCCCCCAATGAAGATCTCTCTAATAGCGCTCCTAAAGAAATCGTTTCTAAAACAGAATTACAAGAAGCGGCAAAAGATAACCACGATTTACAAAGGGTGTTTATCATAGATGAAGCCCACAGGAGCTATGACCCTAAAGGTTGTTTTTACGCTAATTTGATAGAATGCGACAAGACAGCGGTAAAAATCGCTCTCACAGGCACGCCCCTATTAGAAGACAACGCGCAAGATAAAGCCACTAAAAACACTTTTGGCAACTACTTGCACACCTATTCTTATACAGAATCCATTAAAGACAGACACACCCTAAAACTCCAATTAGAAATCATTGAAAAAAGCTATAAAGAAAAACTACAAGCAATCTATCGCCTTTTACAAGAAAGCATCACTATTGAAGACATAGAGGTTAAAAAAGAAAGGATTTTTAATCATGAAAAATACATTAAAGCCATGCTCTATTATATCATCAGAGATTTATTGAATTTCAGGCGTGTAAATAATGATGAAAATTTAAAGGCTATGGTGGTTTGTTTTTCAAGCGCCCAAGCCAAACTAGCTAATTTGCTTTTTAATGAAGTCCAAGAAAAAGTCTTACAAGAAAACCCTAACCTGAAAATTTTAAAAAAACTCCAATCCAGCCTGATTTTGCATGACGAACAAGAAGTCAAAGAAAAGATTTGTTCTTTCAAACATGAAGATACGGATATAGTCTTTGTGTTTAACATGCTTTTGACCGGCTTTGATTTACCCAATCTCAAACGCCTTTATATCCACAGAGAATTAAAAGATCACAATTTGCTCCAAGCCCTAGCCAGAGTGAATCGCCCTTATAACAACATGTCTTTTGGCTACCTTATAGATTTTGTAGGCATTAAAGAAAATTATGACAAAACGACTGATGATTATTTGAAAGAGTTAAACCAATTCAATCAAGGCGATTCTAATATCAAAGACAATCTCAAAGACATGTTTGCGGATCGTGAGACTTTAGAAAAAGACATTAAAAACGCCTATGATGATCTTTTTAATTACCCTATTGATGATGTAGAGGGCATGACTAGCGCCATTGTCAATATCAGCAAAATGAGTGAGCTTTTAAAAGTTTCACAAGCCATTAACACGCTTAAAGAGTGCTACAATTTAATCCGCACTTCTAGTGATGAAAAAATCCTTTCCTTAAAAGAAAAAATGGATATTGAAAAGATCCATAAAATCTCTTCAATGCTTCATAAAAAAGCCAAACACCTCCATGCGTTAAAAAATATCAATGAGCCTAAAAACCCAAACGATTTAATTATGTTAGAAGACCTCATCGCTCTTTTAGACTTTAAAATAGAGTTTAAGGAAAGCAAAGAATTACGCTTTAAAGAACAAGAAGAAATTAGTGCCAAACAAAAGCAAGCTAAAGAGATTTTAGAAAAAATCCCAGACAAACAAGACAAAGAAGTTCAAAAGATTTCTAAAGAGCTTTCAAAACTGATCCAAGAACCCCTAACCAATGATAATTTTGATGGAATTTCTCATTCTTATAGCGTGATCATTTCACAGCTCCAACAATATAACCAACAAACCACCAACCTATTAAATAAATACAATAATGATCGAGCTTATGTGATCACGCATAAGCGCCTTCACAATCGCCTCATGGAAGAAAACATTTCTAAGGGAATTTTCACGCTTTTAAGCGCGCTCAAAAAAGCTCTTGATGAGCGTATTTTTAAGCGTCAAGAAATCTTAAACGAAGAAACCACCCTAAAAACTGCCATAAAAATAGAATTAAGGGACGCTTTCAAAGAAGACCCCTCCTTAAAAGATTTACAAAAAGAAACAGAATTTATCGCTCAAACCCTTTTTAACGAGCTCACGCAAAACCACCATCAAGGAAATTTGAATGCCTAATAACGCCTTATTGCAAATCAAACAAGACACCCTAAAACTCATTGACGATTTAAAAGTCATTTGCACGAGTTTTGGTTTAGGGAACGACGGCAACGAATACAAGATCATCACGCAATGCTTTTTGTATAAATTCTTATGCGATAAGTTTGAATTCTTTTTTGAAACAAAATTCCCCAACAAAACGATACGAGATTACAAAGATTTTAACGAGGAAGAAAAAGAAGATTTTTTCCTTAAATTAGACGATAACAAACTCCCCAAACTCGCTTATGATGAGCTTTTAAACTATCTTTTTGAAAAACATTTTAACGATAACGATTTACACCTTAAGCTAGATGCTATTTTCAATCGCATTTCTAGCAATAATGCCGAGCTTTTTAACACCCAAAGCACGGATAAAACCACTATCGCTTTATTTGAAAGCATCTCACAATACATTAATGAAGAATCTAAAAGGGCTAATTTTACAAGAGCTTTACTAGACAAACTCAAAAATTTTAATTTCAAACAAGCTTTTTTAAATTTACAAAACCAACAAGGCTATGATTTTTTCGCCCCCATTTTTGAATACTTACTCAAAGATTACAATAATGCCGGCGGAGGCAAATACGCCGAATACTACACCCCTTTAAGCATCGCTAGCATCATTGCTAAGCTTTTGATTAATGAGCCGACTCAAAGCGTCAAAATCTATGACCCAAGCGCAGGCACAGGAACGCTTTTAATGGCATTAGCCCACCAAATAGGCACCGATTCTTGCACCCTTTATGCCCAAGACATTTCGCAAAAATCCTTAAGAATGCTCAAACTCAACTTGATTTTAAACGACTTGACCCACTCTTTAAGATACGCCATTGAGGGAAACACATTGATTAACCCCTACCATTCTAAAGACGATCGTGGGAATGAAATCAAAATGGATTTCATCGTGAGTAACCCCCCTTTCAAGTTGGATTTTTCCAACGAGCATGCCGAGATTTCGCAAAACAAAAACGATTTTTTCTTAGGCGTGCCTAATATCCCTAAAAACGATAAAAGCAATAAAAGCAAAATGCCCATTTACACGCTCTTTTTCCAGCACTGCTTGAACATGCTTAGTAATAAGGGTAAGGGGGCTATTATCGTGCCAACCGGATTCATCAGCGCTAAAAGCGGGATAGAAAATAAGATTGTCCGGCATTTAGTAGATGAAAGGCTCGTTTATGGGGTGGTTTGCATGCCCAGTCAAGTTTTTGCCAACACCGGCACTAATGTGAGCATCATCTTTTTTCAAAAAACGCCAAGCGCAAAGGAAGTGGTTTTGATTGACGCTTCCAAACTCGGCGAAAAATACACCGAAAACAAAAACAAAAAAACGCGCTTAAGACCAAGCGATATGGATTTGATTTTAGAAACCTTTCAAAATAAAACTAAAAAATCGGATTTTTGCGCTCTGGTTTCTTTTGATGAAATCACAGAAAAAAATTATTCTCTAAACCCTGGGCAGTATTTCACTATAGAAGACACGAGCGAAACAATCAGCCAAGCGGAGTTTGAAAACTTGATGCAACAATATTCAAGCGAACTAGCGAGCCTTTTTGATGAAAGCCAAAACTTGCAACAAGAGATTTTAGAAACTTTAAAAGGGGTTAGGTTTGAGTGATAATAAAACATGTAGCACCAAAAAAAATCAAATTGTAAAACTTGGCGATATATTAGAAGTTTTAACAGATTACCATTCAAATGGTTCTTACAAAACATTAAAAGAAAATGTTACATTACTAGAACAGCCAAATTTTGCCATTATGATAAGAACTACAAATTTTGAAAAAAATGATTTTAGAAAAAATCTAATTTACATAAACCAACAAGCCTATAATTTTTTATCAAAATCAAAAGTATTACATCAAGATATTTTAATCAATAAAATCGCTAATGCTGGAGCGGTATATTTTATGCCAAGATTAGACAAACCTGTTTCTCTAGGCATGAACTTATTTTTATTGAGAATTAAAAAAAACTACAATAAGTATTTTATTTTTTGTATATTAAAATACAATGAAAAAAGATTAAGATTAATGGCAAAAGGGACAACTACAAAAACTATTACTAAAGATGATATTAAAATGTTTCAAATTTTATTGCCACCACTAGAAACACAACAAAAAATAGCCCGCACGCTTTCTGTTTTAGATCAAAAAATAGAGAACAACCACAAAATCAATGAGCTTTTACACAAAATCCTAGAGCTTCTTTATGAGCAATACTTCATCCGTTTTGATTTTTTAGATGAAAACAACAAACCCTATCAAACTAGCGGCGGGAAAATGAAATTCTCTAAAGAATTAAACCGCCTTATCCCCAACGATTTTGAAGTTAAAACGCTAGGGGAACTAATAACTTGGATTTCCGGAAGTCAGCCACCCAAAAGTTGTCATATATACGAGCATAAGGAGGGTTACATTCGTTTCATACAAAACAGAGATTATAGCTCCAATGATTATATTACATATATTCCTATATCAAAAAATAACAAGATTTGTTATCAATATGATATTATGATTGACAAATACGGAGAAGCAGGAGCCGTGCGTTTTGGACTTCAAGGGGCTTATAATGTTGCCTTAAGTAAAATTAGCGTATTAAATCAATCCATGCAGGAATATATACGCAGTTATCTAAATTCAAAACCTATAAAAAAATATCTTTCTAATGCTTGCATGGCATCTACAAGATCATCACTAAATGAAAATCATATTTATTCTTTAATGCTCCCCATACCACCTATTAATCTATTACAAAAATACGAAAAAATCGCAAAAAATATCATAACAGCTATTATTAACAACAACCAATCAACCCAAACCCTAACCGCGCTCAGAGACTTCCTACTCCCCCTACTCTTAAAACAACAAGTCAAACCAAAATAAAAACCAAAAATAAGCAATAACTAAGAAAACTTATGTTAAAATACCCCTTTTTGATTGCGGAGTATGGCGCAGCCTGATTAGCGCGCACCCTTGGGGTGGGTGAGGTCGTGGGTTTGAATCCCGCTACTCCGACCATGACTTTTTAAAAAAGCTTCAATGATTATCATTTCATTATATAATCACACCAAACAAACTGATTTTTAAACATGATGATTTAAAGGATCTTTATTGAATCGTTTCTTTAACCGAGAGCTTTCATGGTTAGCTTTTAACACAAGGGTTTTGAACGAAGCCAAAGATGAGAGCTTGCCTTTATTAGAGCGCTTGAAATTTTTAGCCATTTATGACACGAATTTAGACGAATTTTACATGATAAGAGTGGCAGGGCTTAAACAACTCTATGAGCATAAAATCGCCTCTAAAGGCATTGATGGCGCAAGCCCTGAAGAACAATTAGAAAAAATCAAGCATTATTTAGTGCATGAAATTGAAGAAAGGGAGTTGGAATTTCAAAAAATCCAAGCCCTACTCTTTAAAAAAGGGCTTTGCATCACCCCCTATAATGAATTGAATTTAGAGCAAAAAGCGAAGGCTAAAACCTATTTTAAAGAGCAGCTTTATGCGTTAGTTTTGCCTTTTAAGTTGGATTCTTCGCACACCTTCCCGCCCTTAGCGAATCTGACTTTCGCGCTTTTTGCCCACATCAAAGACAAAGAAACCCAAAACGCCTCCTATGCGCTCATCAAACTCCCCTCTTTTATCTTCCGTTTTGTGGAGTTAGAAAAAGGCCTGTTTGTGTTAGCTGAAGAAATCGTAGAAGCGCATTTAGAAGAATTGTTTTTAGAGCATGAGATTTTAGATTGCATGGCGTTTAGGGTAACTTGCGATGCGGATATTGCTATCACTGAAGACGAAGCGCATGATTATGCGGATTTGATGAGTAAGAGTTTGAGGAAACGAAACCAAGGCGAAATCGTGCGCTTGCAAACCCAAAAAGGGAGTCAAGAGCTTTTAAAAACCCTTTTAGCGTCTTTAAGGAGTTTTCAAACCCACTCTTACAAAAAGCACAAACTCACCGGCATGCATATCTATAAAAGCGCGATCATGCTCAATTTAGGGGATTTGTGGGAGTTGGTCAATCATAGCGATTTTAAAACCCTTAAATCACCCAATTTCACGCCCAAAATCCACCCTCATTTCAATGAAAACGATCTTTTTAAATCCATAGAAAAACAGGATCTGTTGCTGTTCCACCCTTATGAAAGTTTTGAACCTGTGATTGACTTGATAGAGCAAGCCGCTAATGATCCGACCACCCTTTCTATCAAAATGACGCTTTATCGTGTGGGCAAGCATTCCCCCATTGTCAAAGCCTTGATTGAAGCGGCGAGCAAGATTCAAGTGAGCGTTTTAGTGGAATTAAAAGCGCGTTTTGATGAAGAAAGCAATCTGCACTGGGCAAAAGCTTTAGAAAGGGCGGGCGCGTTAGTCGTTTATGGCGTTTTCAAACTCAAAGTGCATGCTAAAATGCTATTGATCACCAAAAAAACGGACAACCAGTTACGCCATTTCACCCATTTAAGCACGGGCAATTACAACCCTTTGAGCGCTAAAATCTATACCGATGTGAGTTTTTTTAGCGCTAAAAATGAAATCGCTAACGACATTATCAAGCTTTTCCATTCCTTGCTGACGAGCAGTGCGACTAGCAACGCATTAGAAACGCTTTTCATGGCGCCCAAACAGATCAAGCCTAAAATCATTGAATTGATCCAAAATGAAATGAACCACAAACAAGAAGGCTATATCATCTTAAAAGCCAACGCCCTAGTGGATAGCGAAATCATTGAATGGCTCTATCAAGCCTCGCAAAAAGGGGTTAAAATCGATCTCATTATCAGAGGGATTTGCTGTTTAAAGCCCCAAGTCAAGGGATTGAGCGAAAATATCAGGGTGTATTCTATCGTGGGGAAATATTTAGAACATGCACGCATTTATTATTTTAAACATGAAAATATTTATTTTTCTAGCGCGGATTTAATGCCTAGGAATTTAGAAAGGCGCGTGGAATTGCTCATTCCTGCCACAAACCCAAAGATCGCTAATAAATTGTTGCATATTTTAGAAATCCAATTAAAAGACACCTTAAAACGCTACGAGTTAAATTCTAAAGGCCGTTACGCTAAAGTTTCAAACCCTAACGATCCTTTAAATTCACAGGATTATTTTGAAAAACAAGCCCTTAAAACCCTTTAAAGGGCTATCGTTCAAATCATCAAAGACAAGGATTTAAATGCTTTATTCATTAGTAAAAAAATATCTTTTTAGCCTGGACGCTGAAGACGCTCACGAAAAAGTTTGTAAGATTTTAAGAACGCTTTCTTCATCGCCCTTTTTGTGTCGTTTAATCCATTCTCAATGGGGTTATAAAAACCCAAAGCTTGAAAATGAAATTTTAGGCTTAAACTTCCCTAACCCTTTAGGCTTGGCCGCCGGCTTTGATAAAAACGCTTCCATGATTAGGGCGTTAATCGCTTTTGGGTTTGGCTATTTAGAAGCAGGCACATTGACTAATATCGCTCAAAGCGGGAATGAAAAACCAAGGCTTTTCAGGCACATTGAAGAAGAGTCCTTGCAAAATGCGATGGGGTTCAATAATTACGGGGCGATTTTGGGGGTAAGAGCGTTCAATCGCTTCGCTCCCTATAAAACCCCTATTGGCATCAATTTAGGCAAAAACAAACACATAGAGCAAGCGCATGCCTTAGAAGATTACAAGGCGGTTTTAAATCAATGTTTAAACATTGGCGATTATTACACTTTCAACCTTTCTTCGCCCAACACCCCTAATTTAAGGGATTTACAAAATAAGGCGTTTGTGCATGAGCTTTTTTGCATGGCTAAAGAAATGACCCATAAGCCTTTATTTTTAAAAATCGCCCCGGATTTAGAAACAGATGACATGCTAGAAATCGTCAATAGCGCTATTGGAGCGGGAGCAAATGGGATTATTGCGACTAATACGACCATTGATAAAAGCCTGGTGTTCGCTCCTAAAGAAATGGGAGGCTTGAGCGGGAAATGCCTGACTAAAAAAAGCCGTGAAATCTTTAAAGAATTGGCTAAAGCTTTTTTTAACAAGACTATTCTTGTTTCTGTGGGGGGGATTAGCGGTGCCAAAGAAGCTTATGAAAGGATTAAAATGGGAGCGAGTCTGTTACAAATTTATAGCGCTTTTATTTACAACGGGCCAAATTTATGCCAAAATATTCTTAAAGATTTGGTAAAATTACTCCAAAAAGATGGATTTTTGAGCGTCAAAGAGGCTATAGGAGCGGATTTAAGATGAAACATTTTTCTGTTAAAAGACTTTTGGGGCGTTGTTCTGTCTTATTAGTAACCTTAGGAGTGAGCATGCACGCACAATCTTACTTACCCAAACATGAGAGCGTTACCTTAAAAAACGGGTTGCAAGTCGTGAGCGTCCCCCTAGAAAATAAAACCGGGGTTATAGAAGTGGATGTGCTTTATAAAGTCGGCTCTAGAAACGAAATCATGGGCAAGAGCGGGATCGCTCACATGTTGGAGCATTTGAATTTTAAAAGCACCAAAAACCTTAAAGCCGGCGAGTTTGATAAGATCGTTAAGCGTTTTGGGGGCGTGAGTAACGCTTCCACGAGCTTTGATATCACGCGCTACTTCATTAAAACCAGTCAGGCTAACTTGGATAAGTCTTTAGAATTGTTCGCTGAAACCATGGGTTCTTTGAATTTGAAAGAAGATGAGTTTTTGCCTGAGCGTCAAGTGGTCGCTGAAGAAAGGCGATGGCGCACCGATAATTCCCCTATAGGCATGCTTTATTTCCGCTTTTTTAACACCGCTTATGTCTATCACCCCTACCATTGGACGCCCATTGGTTTTATGGACGATATTCAAAACTGGACTTTAAAAGACATTAAAAAATTCCATTCGCTCTATTATCAGCCTAAAAACGCTATTATTTTAGTGGTGGGCGATGTCAATTCCCAAAAGGTTTTTGAATTGACTAAAAAGCATTTTGAATCCTTAAAAAACCTTGATGAAAAGGCTATCCCCACCCCTTACATGAAAGAACCTAAACAAGATGGGGCAAGAACGGCAGTCGTGCATAAAGATGGGGTCCATTTAGAATGGGTAGCGTTAGGGTATAAAGTGCCTGCTTTCAAGCATAAAGATCAAGTCGCCTTAGACGCGTTAAGCAAGCTTTTAGGCGAAGGCAAAAGCTCATGGTTGCAAAGCGAATTAGTGGATAAAAAACGCCTGGCTTCTCAAGCTTTCTCGCACAACATGCAATTACAAGATGAAAGCGTGTTTTTATTCATCGCTGGGGGTAATCCTAATATCAAAGCCGAAGCCTTACAAAAAGAAATCGTAGCGCTTTTAGAAAAGCTTAAAAAAGGCGAAATCACTCAAGCGGAATTAGACAAAATCAAAATCAATCAAAAAGCTGATTTTATTTCTAATTTAGAAAGTTCTAGCGATGTTGCGGGGCTTTTTGCGGACTATTTAGTGCAAAACGATATTCAAGGCTTGACCGATTATCAGCAACAATTTTTGGATTTGAAAGTGAGCGATTTGGTACGCGTGGCTAATGAATATTTTAAAGACACCCAATCAACCACCGTGTTTTTGAAACCTTAAAAGAGCCTTATCGCATGCAATTTCATTCATCTAGTGCGTTAATTACGCCTTTTAAAAAAGATTTGAGCGTTGATGAGGCCGCTTATGAAACCTTGATCAAGCGCCAAATTTTTCAAGGCATGGACGCATGCGTGCCTGTTGGCACGAC